>CANIWQ010000005.1 GCA_947471365.1 Gemmatimonadota bacterium
AGGAACATCACGCTCCCCATCCCCACGCCGGCACCGGTCGCTAACACATACACCGTCGCCAATTGGCGGTTCGCAAGCAATAACATCGGAATCAACGGTTGTTGCGCTCGGCGTTCGATCATCACGAGTAGCACGAGGAGCACAGCAACGGCGCCGAATAACCATGGCCAGAGCGTCACGCCCACAAGGCGAGCCAACACGCGGGTAATCCCCAACACCAAGGCGCTCAAGAGCGAAAACGTGACAACGACACCAGTCACATCGAGCGGACGTTGGACCCCCGCAGACTGATGCGTTGGCAACGCGCGCATCCCGAGATACAGCACGAGCACCGCGATGGGAAGATTGAGCAAAAAGATCCAGTGCCAGCTCAACTGCAGCATCAGCACAGAGGCTAACGGTGGTCCGAGCACAAAGGCCATGCCGTGCGTGGCGCCAATCAAACCCAGCGCACGGCCACGCTCCAACGGTGGAAATACATCACCCACCACGGCGCTTGCCGTCGGCGTAATGCCGCCCGCGCCAATGCCCTGAATGGCGCGGCTCACAATGATCATCCAAAAACTCGGCGACGTGGCAATCAGCAGCGATCCGACGGCAAAAATGCTCACACTCGCCAAATACACCGAGCGACGACCGTAGCGATCGCTGAGATTGGCCATCAGCGCCGTGCTACAAAGCGAAAAGAGCACAAAGACACTCATGACCAAACCAACCTCGCGGTTGTCCACGCCAAAGGTGGCGCGAAGCACCGGAATGGCCGGACCGACTACGGCCGTGTCGAGCGCCGCCATAAAGACGCCGATGAACAGCACCGGCATAAGTCGGCGCCGCAGTGAATCCGATTCCGGCGTGACAGCGGCAGCCATAGTGTCTCCAGAAGCAACTAACGGCGAATCGATCGTAGCGCCGCAAACGCATGTTGCCGAGCACCACGCAGATTGTACTGGGGGATCTTCTAACGTCGACCAGTCACTCAGTCCAGAAGGTCGAACCGAACCCCACGACGGTTCCCGCGGCGCTTCCGCGGCGCATACCGGAACAACTGCGCAGGACGCCCCCGGCCTTCACTGCGCCATTCGTCGGTGGGCTCCACGAGCCAGACGGCCTGCAGTGAACGCCGAAAACTGGCCTTATGAACAGACCGACCGAGCAACAACTCGTACACTTCCTGCAACTCAGAAAGAGTGAAAGTCGGCGGCAAAAGCCGGAAGGCAATCGGGGCTGTGTCGAGTCGGACGCGGAGCGCCTCGGCGGCAGCAGCAACCAACGCCACGTGACGGGGCGCCATCGCCGGCAAGTGCTGGCTCGGAAACCAGACCGCGCCCTCACCGAGAGCTCGCTCGCGCGCGGCCGTCACCGCCACGTAGCCCACAGAAATCGACGCGCCCGCTGGGTGGCGCTTCTCATCGCCGGTCGCGACCACCTGTGTGATCCACGACGGCTTTGCGCCCAGAGCGGTGGTGGCGATTTTCAGGGCGCCGTCGTCCGGCTGTACTCCGGCCACCGACCATCCCCACGGCAGCGTCCATTTCTCGCGCGACCCTTCGGCACTCGGCACCAGCAACACCGACAACTGCCGGCCCGCCGGGGCACAAATGACGAGATCGAGGCTCACCGAAGCGGGCTGAGCACCGCGAATGGAAGATTTTGTGTGGGTACGCATCGCGCGCGCAATTAGTAGCTCGGTGAAACTATTGTCAAGCCACTGTCACGACGCCAGCACTCTGCCAATTCGTCGCATCGATATTCCGTACGGTGGCGGCGGTTCGGCCGCCTCACCGCGTCAGTACTGAATCGTACCTTGCTTGGTCGTATCGACGTCGTCCGCCGCGCCCGCCTTGAACAAAAAGGCATCCATATTGCGCGTCAGAAACTGCCGAGCCTGCGGGTCCATAACATTGAGCCCGTAGTGGTTGATCAGCATGGTCTGCTGCTGTAACCACGCGCCCCAGCACTCGCGGCAGGTGCCTTCGAGCACGCGTGCACCGATCGCGCCGGGAAACGGCGCCCGGTCGAATGCATCCTTCTCTTTGCCACACCGCGCGCAGGTGATCGTCGCCATTGGAACCAAACCCTCTCGCACGGAAGCCGTGCGCACCAAAACGGAAAGGAAAAATCGCCACACACCGTCTCACAAACGACGGACGGCCCGGAGAGCAGTAGCCGCCGAGCCGATGCAGAAAAGTAGTTCCGTGGCTGAGCCACAGCCACTCCTCGCCGCCGTCCTGAGCCCAGCCACCGCGCTATTTTCTACCCATGACCTCGCCGCTCGACCGCCCAGCACACCACGCGGCACCGCGTGGATTTCGAAACCCGTGGCCAGGGCCGCCCATTCGGGGGCTCGGATCTATGCTGCGCTGGATGTTCCAGCGGCTACTCCGCGGGCAACTGGGCTTCTCGGCGAACGGAACCGCGCCGGCCTTGGCGGGCGCGGATGTCCGGCACCCAGCGGCCGGCACAGGCGACTGCCACGTCACCTGGATCGGACACTCGAGCTTCCTCATACAAGTGGACGGGCTGAACATTCTCACCGACCCCGTCTGGGGTGATCGCGCGTCCCCTGTCTCGTGGGCAGGACCGCGGCGCCTCGTGCCACCGGGGCTTTCACTCGATGCACTACCGCGCATCGATCTCGTGCTGCAGTCGCACGACCACTACGACCATTTCTGCGACGCGACCGTGCGCGCCCTCGCCGCGCGCCACCCCAATGCACACTGGCTCGCACCGCTCGGCGTCGCGGCACAACTGCGCGCGCGCGGCGTGACTCAAGTGAGCGAACACGATTGGCACCAGTCGGTGACCGCCTGCGGAGCAACCGCTACGGCAGTTCCGGCCGCGCATTTCTCCGGCCGCACCATGGCGTCACGCAATCAGACCCTCTGGTGCGGGTGGGTGCTCAAGACGGCGCGGCACCACATCTATTTTGTTGGCGATACGGGCCATCACCCAGAGTTCGATTCCATCGGCCAACAACATGGTCCGTTTGACGTCGTGCTCGTACCGATCGGCGCCTACGATCCACGCTGGTTCATGCGCCCCGTGCACGTCGATCCCGAAGAAGCGGTGCAGTTGTTTGACACCGTAGCAGGCCGCGACAATAGCGTCATGATTGCGATGCACTGGGGCACCTTTGTGCTCACGGATGAGCCGGTGGACGAACCCCCGCGCCGTACGCGCGCCGCCTGGGACGCGAAGGGACGTGACCCTTCATACCTATGGATTATGCGGCCCGGCGAGACTAGGACCGTGCAGGCGCGCGCTTAGGCCAGCCGGCTTTCCAGCCAGTCCGCGGCTTGGCGCTCCAGCGCTTCGTGTCCGAAATCCACCGTGATGACGTGCCCAGCCCCAGTCGTCCACACGAGCGTCTTGTCCGCCGATCCAAGGCGCGCAAACGCTTCCTCCGCTGCGGACGGGGGAATGCGATTGTCTTCTCGCGATTGCATCATCAACACGGGTTGTCGCACGTCAGGGAGTACGCGACGCGCCAACCGCAACACGTAGGCAAGTTGTGCGAGTAGCCGAGGCGTGGAACGACCGTACGAGATCATCGCTGCGGCCGCCACGCGGTCGTGCACGGAATGCTGACCGCCGCTCGCCATGTACCGACTGGCGAGCGCCGCAATTGGCGAAAACAACGAGAGCAGACGCAACGGCCACGCCGCGTGCAGAAATGGGGCGAATCCAACAATCGCTTTTACTTTGGGATGACGCGCCGCCAAAATCACCGCGATCGCGCCTCCCATCGACAGGCCGCCAACGGCCACCTCCGCGTGCTCTGCCAACGCCTCATGGAGTTCACGACGCGCCGCGGCTATCCACTCTTCCGCATGTGATGCGGCGAATGCCTGCAACGTGCGACCGTGCCCCGGGAACAGGGGAACCCGCACACTCCATCCGCGCGTGTGCATCTCACGCGCGACGCCCGCCAGTGCTTGCGGCGAGTCGTTGTACCCATGCAACAACACAATCGCCCCGCGCCGCGTGCCCGTGAGCCGAATCGATTCCGCGCCTACAATGATGCCGTCCGCATCGCGCGTAAACCGTGCCTCAAACGCCCGTTCTGCACGCTCACCGGCGCGACGGCGAATCCTCCACCAGACGGTTGCCGCGGTGAGTACCGTCAACACGCCAAGTACTTTCACCGTCGCCGAGACCACTGCAATCTGGTCGAACATCACGGGGCTCGGTGTTGAGCGACGCCACGTTCGCACACACGGCGTCCGCTCGCAATCGTTTCAAGCAGTTGCTCGTGCTGCCCCGCCACCGCCGCCGCGGATGCACGACGGTGTTCGAGGTGAAACGCCACCGCGAGAAATTTCAGATTCCGGCGGCGAACACCGCTGTTTTGAAGTCGCGCGGCGAGTTCCGGATCTTCACGCCCCCATCCCTCAAAGGCCTCGTTCCATCCGTTCACCGCGAACAGATCCGATTTCCAAAACGACACGTTGCACCCGCGCGTTCGCTTAATGGCGTCTCGCGGTCCGCGCACAAGTCCGGCCAGCAATGGCGCGTGAATGGCGTTGATGCGGTTCCGCACGCCGGCTGCAAACAC
The DNA here is from genome assembly GCA_947471365.1 of Gemmatimonadota bacterium. Lineage (GTDB taxonomy): Bacteria > Gemmatimonadota > Gemmatimonadetes > Gemmatimonadales > Gemmatimonadaceae > Fen-1231. The sequence continues at coordinate 4,556 of CANIWQ010000005.1, forward strand.
CGGATGCGAGGGAATCTCCTGCTGCGCGATGCAACGCGCCGTCAGTACCTCACTGAGCATGACGCGGCTGCCTTGCAGATACCATCCGGGCGTCGCACACCGTATATGCGACGCCACGAACTCCGGATGCAGGAGCATGTCGCCGTCAATCTGAATGACATAGTCACCGGCCGCGTGGGCGAGCGCTTCGTTCAGGATGCGCGTTTTTCGGAAGCCCTCATCCGGTTGCCAATAGTGGTGCACGGGCACGGGATAGGTGGCCTGCACCGCACGCACCAACGCTGCGGTGTCGTCGCGTGATCCGTCATCGGCAATCAGCACTTCCAGTGGCAGCACCCGCTGACGGCGCACCGTCGCGAGAACCGCCGCCAAAGCGGACGGCCAATTGTAAGTCGAGATCAGCAACGACGGCTGAATCATCTACGTCCCGTGTGGTGATACAAGGGCTGCGTCCCCCAGTGTTCGCGAACTAACCGCGACGCTCCGAATCGATCGCGGCGTCGATGTATTGATCCACCCCTCTCGTACACCGCACCAACCGATCTCGCCGCGTCTGCTCGAGAATCCCCTGATTGCGCCCAACGGATGCCTGTGAACGCTCCGCGTGGTACAAATGCCACGCGACGGCACGGAACTTCACATTACGGCGACGAATCCCCGCATTGAATAGACGAGCTGCGAGTTCGTTGTCCTCTCGCCCCCACCCTTCCAACTCTTCGTTGTACCCGTTCACACGGAGTAAATCGTCGCGCCAGAATGCCATGTGGCATCCCCGAATGCGAACCTGTGGATCGGACGCGCCACGCACGAAGCGCGACAGCGCGGGCCATCGCACCCCGTTGATTCGATTATGAATGCCTGTAGAGAATGGACCCACCACCAGCCGCTCCGCTGCCAAGCAACGTCGCGTCTGCGCCTCACCAATCATCGCGCGACTTCCCTGCACCCACCACCCACGGCGCGCCGACATGCGATGGTCGCGCACAAATGCCGAGTGCACGAGAATGTCGCCGTCGAGCTGCACCACGTAGTCACCCTGCGACGCTGCGATAGCCTTGTTGCGGATGGCCGCGAGCCGAAATCCGGTGTCATCGTGCCAGATGTGTCGCAAGGGCACCGGGAACCGCCGCGCTTCTCGTTCGACGAGATCGCGCGTGTCGTCACGCGACCCATCGTCGGCGATGAGCACCTCCAGCGGCGCCTCATCCTGTTCACGCAAGGCACGGAGGACGGCCGCCAGTGCCTCCGGCCAGTTGTACGTCGCCACGATCACGCTGATGCGCAACGTCAAGCACCGTTAAGGAAAAGAACTGGCAAATCAACAATCACGGTTGCAGCGCTGCGCGCGCGGCGAGAATCGCCGACGTCGCCGCATCGAACCGTGACGCGAGATCGGCAATCTCCTGCTGGGCAATTTCCGCGCTCCCCACACGAATCGCTTCATTCACCGACGGAAACACCATATTCGCGTAGCCGTTGTTCTCATCCGCCGCATAGATCAGGTTTCGGAACCACGGACGCGTTCGCAGCCCCTGTGGGCGCGTCATCGCGCGCTCCACCTGCAGGAGTGCCGCATTGCCGCGCCGCAACGCGGCGTTATCAACGCCGCGAAGCAACGCCGCGTCCCGTGCCGATGCGTAGGACTGTGCCGCGCGCTCCATGCGATCAATCGCCTCAGTGAGTCCGACGGTAGACAGCGGCATACGCATCGCAGCCGCAGCCTTCGTCAATGCCGGCACATACCCACGCATTGTGCGCGCGTACTCCACATAGTCGTACGGCAATATGTCGGCGTTGGCGGCGCGCATCACCATCCCCGCGGCAATCCGTGCAGCGGTCGCGTGATACTTGAACCCGGGATCACCAAACTTTTCCATCCATTCGTATGTGTCGTACAGCGAGTGATATACCCCGCCGCCGCCGCCGAAGCCCCACTCGGCGATCGGAATACCTAAGTGATTATAGAATCCGGCAAAGTCCGATCCGCCGCCAGGATCACCCATCGTCGGCTCCTGCCCATCCGCTACGCGCGTCGCGGCACGCCATTTGTCATAGACACTCTGGCCAGAACCATCTGGCGCCGGCACAGTGGTCGCGACATCACGCAACAGCTGACGCAACGACGGGGAACCGCCTCCACCGAAAGCAGCGCCCTGCGCCGCCACATCTTGATTGAAGTAGGCCACAGCGCCCTTCATCAAACGCAGACTGTCGTCCTCCACATACTCCGTGCTGCCGATCAGTCCCCACTCCTCCGCATCCCACGTCGCAAAGAGAATGGTGCGACGCGGTTTCCATCCCGCTTTCATCTGCTCAGACACCGCGCGTGCCGCCTCGAGCACGCTCACCGTGCCACTGACATTATCTGCCGCACCCGGGCCCCACGCATCTCGGTGCGAACCAATAATCACCATCTCGTCAGGAAACTCCGTCCCCCGAATAATCCCAAAGGTGTCCCAGATCGCCTTGAATGCTTTCGTTGCCGTATCCGTTGCCGTCTTCACACGCGCGCGCACCGGCCCCGGACCCACGTGATAGCGGAACGACATTCCGCCCTGCCAACCGGCAGGAATCGCAGCGCCTCGCACACCCTGCATCAACTCGGCGGCATTCGCGTAGCCAATTGGAATCACCGGAATGTGCGGCACATCCATTTGCGCCAGCGGAATACGGGCCGCGCCCGGACGGCTCGCATAGCCAGGCGTGCTCGGATCTCCGTCGCCATTCATCACGCTACCGCGCTGAATTCCCTGCGGCGGACGCATCGGCCCCTCGGGATACACGTCGCCGCGTACAAACCCATCATCCTGTGGATCGGAATAGATCAGTAGCGCCGCCGCGCCATGTTTTTCGGCCTCGCGAGCTTTGATGCCGCGAAAGCTGCGGCCGTATCGCGCCATCACGATCTTCCCGCGCACGCTCACGCCAAGGGAATCGAGCGTGAGATAGTCTTCAATGAGACCGTAGTTCACATACACGACGTCGCCCGTCACATCGCCCGCGCCGCCGTATCCGTTGATCGGTGGCGTCTCGGGATACGCCGCGGACGACGCGTCGCCGGCGACAGGGCCCTCTTTCAGATTCAACTCCACCGGAAGCGGCGACACCCGCCACACACGTGCTTCTAATAGATGCGGCATCCAGACGTCATACGTGCGCACTTCCGTCTCGAGCCCCATCGCTTTCATCTGCGCAATGACATAATCGCGGGTGCGCGCCTGACCGGGGGTCCCGCTGACGTGCGGACCGTCGGACATCGCCTTCGAGTGCGCCGACGCTTTCGCCGCATCGGGGCGGGCAATCGCCGCTTGCTCCGCTGCGCGCTCACGTGCGGCACTCGCCGGCGTGTACCCGGGAGTCCCCTGCGCACCGAGCACGCCCTGGATCATTCCGGTCAATACGATGCTGCCTATCCAATGCACGGCGCGCACGTGGTGCTCCTCGAAGTTGGAAAGGGCGCAGCCGTCTCACGCGACAGTGCCCTGCGGACTCAGATGCCCGTACCGCAACGTCCTAAACTATTTAATGAAACCGTGTGCCGTTTGCCCCAACACGCCGTCGAATTCCTGGGTCGTTTTGTACCGCTCAAATCGACCGTCCCCGCCCACGGGGCGCGACTTCTGACGCACCGCATCCATCTCCCCAGCATGAAACGGCGCAAACGTGGCCGCTGCCTTGAGATTCTTGCGCAATATGGCCGCGCTGTCCATACCGCACAGCACCGTACTGACGGGCAGCGAAAAACAATACCGCAACGATTCCTCTGGCTTTAGCACGCGCGAGCCCGCAACCGCGCCACCTGCCAGCGGCTTCGTCCCGATCACGGCCATGCCACGGCGCACCACTTCCGGAAGCACCTGCTTCTCAAACGATCGAAAGCCAGAGTCAAATGGATTGAGCGGCATCATCACCGCATCCCAGGCAAATCCTCGCTGTAACAGCTTCACGTGAATGTGCGGCGACTTGTGGCCGCCGAACGCAAGCCATCGCGCCTTGCCCTGCTCGCGCGCTTCCTGTGCGGCATCGAGACCGCCATGATCGTAGAGCCACTCGACGTCGTTATCGTAAATCATCTCATGAAATGACCAGACATCGACGGCGTTCGTCTTCAACCGGACAAGGGATTCGTCGAGCTGCTTCATGGCCGTCTTATAGTCGCGCTGGTGCGCACAGCATTGCCACAGCAGGGTGACGCGCTCGCGATAACCATCCTTGAGCGCGAGGCCGAGCCATCGCTCCGTTCGCCCGTCGCCATATTCCCACGCGGTCTCAATCACATTGACACCGTGATCAATAGCCTCGCGAATAATGCGCGTCGCCTCCTCCTGCCCCACATCAGCCAAACGCGATGTACTGAGTGCCAGAATGGATGTGCCGCGGCCGGTGCGACCGAGCGGGCGCTGTTCAATAGTTGGGGGAGTTGCTTTAGGCATCAACGATCCGATGGGTGGGTGAAAATCTCGCGCCGGATCAGCACGAGACGGTCAACACCAACAACGCCAATGGTTCCACGATCAACGAATCGCCTGTGTGAGCACATGGCCGTCGAGCGCCTGTTGCGGCTTGATCGACAACAGCGCCGCCAGTGTCGGAGCAATATCCACAACTCGTGAATAACTCCCGTAGCGCCCTGGGGCGATGCCGCTGCCATAAAACACAATCGGCACGTGCGCGTCGTCGTCATGCGGCGAACCATGCGTCGCATACTTCACGTTCGCCCAGTAACTGAACGGCGTCAGCGTCACCACAAGCTTGACGGGACCCTTCGGATCGAGCGTGTGGAGCCAACGACGAGCGACACGGTCCTGCGTCGTATCCGCACGGGTGAGCGCCGACATCATGTCCGCGCGCTGCACTCCCTGCACCATCATGGCGTCGGCGCCAAACGACGCGACCGCTGACTCGACATTCACCTTGGCCTTGCGGAACGCTGCCGTGTCGAGCACCTCGAGCAGCCCGCCATCAAAGGCCACCGCGTTGGAGTCAACGCCGGCAGCTACCAGCCGCGCCTTGAACTGCGCCCACTGGGGATCGAGCGTCACCTGTCGCGCGGTGCCGTTCGCCGCGATCGTCGATTTCAACTGTGGAAACGGACTCATGCCGTGATCGCCCGTCAACGCGATCACGATGCGTTTCTGGCCGCGCAACGCAAACAGGGAATCGAGAAAGGTCCCAAGCGAGGCATCGAGTCGAAGAATGAAATCGTGCACTTCTTTCGAGTCCGGCCCGTATTTGTGCCCCACCGCATCGAGCGATGACAACGAAACGGCCAGGAGGTCGGTCCGGCGGCTGTCGCTCCCGAGGCCAAGCTCGCGCACCCCTTGCAGCGCAAAGGCCATGGTCATGTCATCCATCCACGGATAGTTCACGAATGCTGTCACCGCCGCGAGTGGATCAGAGGGCAAGGTATGCGGAAATGTGTAATCCGTCCCAAGGGATTCCACAGGCACGCTATCTGGCTCAGCGTACGATGCTGCGGGCAGCAACGGCTTCCACGACTTACCCGCATACGATTCGGGAATCTGCCGCGCGTTGAACTGATTCACCCACGTCGGCAACGTGTCGTCATAAAACCGGCTTGTCGTCATCAAGCCCGTGCTCGGCGAATACCAAAACACTGGGCCTCGCGACCACCCGATTGGCAAAATCGCCCCGCGATCCTTGCGCGACACTGAGAGAAAACGCGTGGTGCGGTCGGCCGCCTTCATCCAGTCCACGAGCGTCGTGCCCTGAAAGCGGAATGGCGACGCGCCAAGCTCCGGCGCTCCCACCAGCGGAGCGTCCTTCGTGTTCACCCCTTCGCGATTCGTCGAAATCCCCGTGTGCACCGGAAATCGGCCGCTTAACGTGCTGGCGTGCCCAGGCGCGGTTTCCGTAATGCCGTGATCCTGATAGCCCTCAGTGAAAAACGCGCCACCGTCAAACAGTCGCTTCAATCCGCCGGTCAGCTGGCCTTTGAATCGGTCGAAGTAGTCACTGCGCATCTGGTCAATGGTCAGCATCACCACCAACGTCGGTCGATCAGCAGCGGTGTTCGGACGCGCGACCTGCGCGGCAATTGGACGGGCGCTGACCAGCACTAGAGCCAGCGACGCAAAACGGCGCAACATAGAACCCCGACGGCTAAAGAGAGAGAGCTACGGCAATGTCGCTGTACGATGCGAGGGCGCAGGGGGCATTGCTAGAGGGGGCAGCCACAAGAGTGGCCACGAGAGTTACCGCAGGAGTTGCCGCAGGAGTTGCCGCAGGAGTTGCCGCAGGAGTTGCCGCAGGAGTTGCCGCAGGAGTTGCCGCTTTCGCGCCAAGCCGCCAAGTTCTGCATGCCGCCTCACGCGGCGGCACCCGGACGGTCCCCCCACCCCACCCGCAATGTCACGACGATCCTTCTCCGAGTCGGTGCTCTGGTCGAACATCCTCGTTCGCTGCACCATCTATTACCTCCTCCTCGGCGCCGTGATGTACCTTTTCCGCGACCTGTCGGTTGGCGGACTCGGTGTCCTTGGTGGCGATGGGTTCGGTGAGCTGGCTGGAATGGGGAAAAAGGCCATCATCAAAGGGACCGAAGGCGCCAGCGGCCCGGCCATGCTCCCGACGGCGGTCGCGATGGCCAGCGCCCTCGCCCTCACGATCCCGGTAGCTTGGATCTATACCCTGACCCGTAAGAAAAAGGGGTGGCAACAATCTGTCGTGCAGACGCTGCTCGTCCTACCCGTGATCGTGGCTGGCATCGTCGTCCTCGTCAAACACAGCTTGGCCCTCGCGTTCAGCTTGGGCGGTATCGTCGCCGCCGTTCGCTTTCGAAACTCCCTTGATGACACCAAGGACGCGGCATACGTGCTCATCACCACCGGCATCGGACTCGCCGCCGCGGTGAATCCCGGCGTCGGCGCCGTACTCTCGGTGGGATTCAACCTCCTCGCCGTTGCGCTCTGGTACACGGACTTCGGCGTGGCCCCCGCGGCCCTCGAGGGCCGCCGTGCGCAAAAAGCGCTCGATCGCGCCCTCGAAGATGCCAATCGCACCGGTATGTTCATCGCGCGCGTCGACGACGAAATTCTCAAAGGCCTCGCGCCCCAGCAACTCGAAGCGCTCGCCGACCGCGCCTGGCGACGTCGCAAACGACAAGGACCGGAACTCGCGGACGAAAAGGACGTGGGCGATGTGCGCTACGCGACCCTACTACGCATCCGCACCGCCGATCCCGAAACGGCACGTCCGTTTGTAGAAGGCGCCTTCAGTGGCCTGTTCTCGCGCTGGCGCTTTGGCGACGTCATCCACGAAAAAGACGGCACGCACGTGCTCGAGTACGGTGTCGATCTCGACGAAAATGTCACCGCCGGCGTCGTGCACGATGCGCTCACCACTGCCGCCGGAACGCGCATTCTCAAGGTTGAGCTGCGGTAGTCACCTACCCCTGACGCCCGGCGTCACTGTCGCCGGCAGGTGATCGTGTTTACCCGATCACCTGCTCCAAAATCGCAAGACCGCGCGCAAGATCGGTACGCGTCATGACGAGCGGCGGGAGTAACCTCAGGGTGTGCTCGCCCGCAGAACAGATCAACAGCCCCTGCTCCATCGCGCGCGCCACAATATCCTTGGCGGGCTCCACGACATCAATCCCCCACATAAAGCCGATGCCGCGCACCGCGCGCACCTTTGCCGCGCGTCCAGCCAGCGCATGGAGTGAGGCGCCGAGCCACGCGCCTTCCGTTCGCACATGCGCGAGCAACGCGGGGTCACTCAAACGCTCCAGCACGTGTACTGCAACGGACGACACAAACGGCCCACCACCAAACGTCGTCCCGTGATCACCGGGCTGCATCGCGTCCGACACGGCCTTAGTCGCCAGAATGGCGCCCATCGGGAGTCCGCCTGCCATCGGCTTTGCCACCGTGAGCAAGTCCGGCTCGACACCCGACTGTTCGCATGCCAAAAACGTTCCGGTGCGACCGTAGCCGCATTGAATCTCGTCGAGAATCAAAAGAATTCCGCGCTCACGCGTCATCGCCCGCAATGCACGCAAAAACTCGGCGTCCAACACACGAACACCACCCTCTCCCTGCACCGGTTCGACGATCACCGCCGCCACCGTATCAGGATTCAGCGCTGCGTCCAACTCTTCGAGATCACGTTCTACAATGGAAATGCCGCCAGCCAGCGGACGAAATGGCGCGCGATAACTCGGACGGTCAGTGGCCGCAAGTGTTCCAAAAAGCCGCCCATGGAACGCGCCACGCAACGCCAGAATTTCATGCTTCGCTGCGCCGCCCATCGAGCGTGCCCAGCGCCGCGACATCTTGAACGCCCCTTCATTGGCTTCGGCGCCCGAGTTGCTGAAGAACACACGGTCAGCAAACGTCTTGGCCACCAACCCATCGGCCAAGCGTTCGCCCGGCGACGTGCGATACAGATTCGACGTGTGCACGAGTCCGCTGTCCGTGGCGTCCCGCATCACTTGCGTGAGTTGCGGATCGCCATAGCCGAGCGCATTCACAGCAATGCCAGCCACAAAGTCGAGATACGACGTTCCATCGGCGTCAAACAACTCCACCCCCGCGCCCCGCACAAACTCGGCCGGCGGCTTGCGATACACACCAACCAGCGCGTCAGTGATCGAAGGCACAATCGTCGTCATGTAGAGCTCACGCGTGAGAAGAGTGAAGCACGATCCGGGTGCCGGCATTCGCATCAGCGATCCCAGCGAGACCCGCGACGCGCACCGAGGCAACACCGCCCCGAAGCGCCGCCAACGCCGCATCCAGTTTTGCCGCCATACCGCCGGCAGCCACGCCGCTCGTCGTCAGCGCCGTCACGCCCGCTTCGTCGAGCAACGGAATAACATGACCGTTGTCTAGTACACCGGGAACGTCCGCCACAAACACCAGTTCGTTCGCGCCGAGTGCCGCCGCGAGTGCCGCCGCGGCATCATCGCCATTCACATTCAGCCCAGCCCCCAGCGCATCCTCCGCATCGCGCGCCACGGGGGATACCACCGGCACAAATCCGCCGGCGAGCAATACGTGAATCACTCGCGGATTAACCACCACGTGTCCGCCGACCCGCCCCATGGTCGCGACATCCGTCGCGCGAGCGAGGAACAGCCCCCCGTCTTCGCCTGACACACCGACCGCGTTGACGCCCGCCGACAGCAACTGCGCCGTCAAACGCTTGTTAGTTGTCCCCGAGAGCACCATGCGCACAATGTCCAAATCCTCAGCGCTCGTCACGCGCCGACCGCCATGAAACGTCGGCTCCAATCCAAGCCGACGTTGCAGCGCCGACACTTCGTCGCCACCCCCGTGCACGACGCACAGCGCGGCCGCGCCGTCAGTTGCCTGCGCAGCTGCCTGCGCGGCTGCCGCTGCGAGTTCCGCAGACAGGCGCGCTTCGCCCTGCGCGCGACCACCCACCTTCACGACGCGCATCAGACCGGCAACCCGGCCGATTCCTCAAAGCCTAGCATCAGATTCGCATTCTGTACCGCCTGCCCCGCGGCACCTTTCATCAAGTTGTCGATCGCCGACAGCACGAGCATCGTCGGCGTGCGAACGTTCTGCAGCATCGTCGCATGAATCCGCACCACGTTGCGGTGATTCACGTGTCGCAGCTCAGGCGGCGCATCCGACAGTTCAATGAAACGCTCCCCAGCGTAGCGTGCGCGAAACGGCGCCATCGCATCGGCCACGTCGACGGTGAGCGGAATCGTGATTGACGACAAAATCCCGCGCGCAATCGGCAAGAGATGTGGCGTGAAAATCAAATCCGCATCCGCGTGCCATTCGCCCATCATCGCGCGCATCTCGTTCAGATGACGGTGCGTGTTGCCAATACCATACGCACGATAGTTCTCGGTGATTTCACCAAACAGGAGATCCGTGCGCGCCGAAAACCCAGCACCGGTCACGCCGCTCGCCGAGTTGGCGATCACCTGCGCCCCCGGCGCGATCAGCCCCTGCTCCACGAGTGGCAACAGCGCCAAGAGGATCGACGTCGGATAGCACCCAGGGTTCGCCACCACGTCGGCACCGCGAACTTGCTCGCGCCGCAGTTCGGTCAGTCCGTACGGAACGCCCGATGTGTCATTCCCAATGCGAAGATCGTGCGACAGATCCACAACCTTGGCGCCGGCACCCCGCGCCCGCTCAACCCAGAGCTTCGACGCGCCATGCGGCAACGAACTGAACACCAGCGCTGCCTCAGCAAGCGGGGCGTCGTCGGTCGCCACAAAGGTCACCGCCCCCCCACCTGGGAGTTCGGCGGACTTCCCGCGCTGCTCATTCGCCGTCGCAAAGGCCAGCGACATCCGAGGATGGCGCTGCACCAACGCACACAGCTCTCGGCCCGCATACCCGCTGGCGCCGAGCACTCCGACTGGCATTCTATGCATTGATGAATGCATAAACTCTCATTATATAGTTGTCAAGTTGCCTTACGTTCATCTCTGCCCTGAGCTAAGCTCTCCTTTGTACCCCTGACTCGCTCCGGACGATATGAATAAGCGCGAACGACAACAGACTATCCGCGAAATTATCGCCACTCGGCTCGTCGGCAGCCAGGAAGAGCTACGTCAGTTCCTCGCCGAGCGTGGGCTTGAGGTCACGCAATCCACACTGTCGCGCGACATGCACGACTTGCGGATTGCCCGAGTCCCCACGCAATCCGGCGTCCGTTACACCGTAGCGGAATCCGCCGGCGATGAAAAGGGGCGAGCGACACTTGCCGCGATCTTTCCGCAACTCTTTGGGCGACTCGACACCGTGGGCGAGCTCATTGTCGTCAAAACGGTCGTCGCCGGCGCCCAACCGATTGCCGAGGCCATCGACTCCGAGGGCAACCCAGACGTCCTTGGCACCATCGCCGGCGAAAACACCATCCTGATCATCTGCCGCTCTGAATCGGCGCGCGACCGCACCGCCAAGCGCCTGCTCGCTCTCGCCCGCAAATAGAGAGCCTCCTTCGGCACTTTCCGGTGACTCGGCTGACATTCCAAGGCCCTTGAATACGCATATTTATGTGAATATATTCAAGTCACTCGCTCAGCTCACCATTCCCCGCCCCAAAACTCCTATGCGCACCCCAGCGCCGGCCTCCACGTGAGCGGCGGCGAAGACGCCAAGACGCACAAGCTGTGGGGAGGCCGTTTTTCCGAAGGCCCCCACCCCGCGCTTGATGCCGTCAATCGCTCCATCGGCGTGGATTTTCGCCTGTGGCCCCACGACATCCGACTCTCCAAGGCGTGGGCCCTCGCCCTCGGTGAGGCCGGCGTCCTGTCCGCGGATGATGTGTCGCGCGTGCGAAGTGGCCTCGACCGTGTCGCCGCGCGTTTCGCTGCCGGCGCACCACCGAGCGCCACCGACGAAGACATTCACACGATGATCGATCGCCTCCTCCATGAGGAGGCCGGCGAACCTGCGTCGCGCCTGCACACCGGCCGGAGCAGGAATGATCAAGTCGCCACCGCCACCCGTCTTTGGACGATCGATGCGATCGGGCGCATCGAAGCGCTGCTCCGCGATCTCCAGCGCGCGATGGTAACGCAGGCGGAACTGCTTGAACATGATCTGGTTCCCGCCTACACCCATCTCCAGCGCGCGCAGCCCGTGAGTGCTGCGCATTGGATGCTCGCGCACTTCTGGCCACTCGAGCGCGACCTCGTGCGTCTCGCCAATGCGCGCCGCAGTGCCGCCGTCATGCCACTCGGCTCCGGTGCCATCGCGGGCTCGGCATTCCCGGTACCGCGCGCACTCCTGCAGCGCGAACTCGGCTTTGACTCCGTCTCACCGAACTCCATTGACGCGGTCGGCGATCGCGATTTTATCGCAGAACTGCTCTTTGCGTTGGCGCTCACTGGCACGCACCTCTCGCGCCTCGCCGAAGACCTTATTCTGTTTGGGTCCAGCGAGTTCGGGTTTGTGCGCTATGGCGATGGTTTCAGCACGGGCTCCTCAATGATGCCCCAGAAACGCAATCCCGATGCGCTGGAGCTCGCGCGCGGTTCGGGGTCGCGCGTGCTGGGCGACCTGGTCGCGTTGCTCTCGACCATCAAAGGACTCCCGAGCGGCTATAACAAAGACCTCCAAGAGGACAAACGGACCCTGTTTGACGCGATCGATTCCCTGGAACTCCTGCTCCCAGCGGTCGCGGGCTCCGTGGCAACGCTCACATTCAATCGCACGAGAATGCGCGCCGCAGTCTCCAGCACGATGATGGCGACCGATTTGGCCGATTACCTAGTTCGGAAACGGGCCACATTCCGCGATGCCCACGGTGCGGTTGGTCGGTTGGTGAGAGAAGCTGAGGAGAAGGGGCTGGAGCTCACGGAGCTTCCGTGGGGCTCATTTGCCGCCGCACACCCCCTCTTTGAGCAGGACGTGTTGAAGGAACTCGACCCAGCGCACACTGTTTCGCACCGTGAAATCGAGGGGGGCACAGGCCCGTCCGCGGTAAAGGCGCAGCTCACGAGAGCCCGTGGAATCTTGGGTGGTTGAGTGAGCAGGGACGGAAGTCTCGACAGGTAGGCATCAAACACTTGTTTCTGACATTACAACAAACGACAGTCATACAACATGTTATGACTGTCGTTTGTTTTGTTACTTTCATCCTTAGCACTGACTATTTATTTTCCTTATTTTTGAGTATATTTTTGGCCATGCGACTCACCACCGCCATGGCATCGACCGCACTCGGCATTCCAAAAAAATTCCTTGATAATATCCTGACGCGGGAAGCCTCCTCACTCCTCCCGCTCGGTAGGCAGGGAAAGAGCCGGCAGATCCCCGTTGCCGCTGTCGAGCAGATCTGCGTTGCCCTCCTGCTTCAACGGGAACTCGGCACCCCCATCGCCAAATCCCTCCAAATAGCTCAGCAACTCCTCGAGGGCGCGGGGCAGGCTGCTATCGGAAAGCTGGGCGCCATCACCTTCGACCTGCCGCGCATTCGTCGGTCGCTCCACCAAGCCATCGCCCAAACGCTCGAGGAAGGCTCCAATCCGACCCGGGGACGCCCCCCTCGCCAACACCAGAAAACCAAACGGGGCGCCTCCTTTTAGGAGGCGCCCCGCCAAGAGGAAGCGACGTGCGAAGCGCTACGCAGGCTTCGTTACGTTCTCTGCCGCCGGACCCTTCTGGCCCTGTACGATGTCGAACTCCACCGCATCGCCCTCGGCCAACGACTTGAAGCCGTTGCCCTGGATCGCGCTGTAGTGGACGAAGCAATCCTTCGAGCCGTTGTCGGGCGTGATGAACCCAAAGCCCTTCGCATCATTGAACCACTTCACCTTGCCAGTCGTACGCATGCCCAACTCCTGTGTGATGATTGATGCAGGGAGCGGAACGCGCCGTACCCTGACAATCTGTTCTGCGCCGCAGGACCCTAATATCCCCCGCGCTGGATCGCCCTCAATCCGTCAGCCTCGGCTGAGTGGGAAAAGAGTCGTATGAAATTATGCCCCCCAAAAGAAAAGAGCAATAGTTCCCACCCGCACGCGCCGGAGCCCTACAAAACCGCTCCCCGAACAGAACTTTATTGACCGATGCTTCGCACCTGTTCCACGAAATACCCCGTCTCGCCAAAGCAGGAACTGGGCACCCCGCGGTGCTCCTTGTAGTAGAGCACCACACGCCCCTTGGCCATCGCCCTATTGATAGCCTCCGCCAGGGAATCGCTCCGAACCGTAAACGTGAATATTTGGCTCATCGCCCCCGGCATATTCACCATGGCCAGCTCCCCCTCCCACGTCTTACAAACCCACCCCTTGCGCGACAGTTTCTGCACGAAGCCGGAGCGCTCGCCACTTGAGTACGTATACGTCAGCGTGAGCCCGGCCCAAATCGTGAACAGCAGCACCGGCACGATAATCACGAGCATGAACGTCGCTTTCCCCCAATGACGCCTCAAAAAGCCAGGGCGCGAGGCGGGTTCGGGGGTCACGGGGGAGTTCGTGGCGTCGGTCATCGCGACTTCCTCAGCAGGGGATTCAAAAAGAAGGGAAGGGGCGGTTCGCTTTTACACGGACCGCTCGGCACTTCAAGCGCTTCCCAGTAGTTTAGTGCATGCAACCTGTTCCGGACTTGCCAGTGGTCTTCAAACCTCGCCGCCCTTCCGTTACTGCCGTCGTTGGAACCGTCCCCATCGGGGCCGGTCATCCCATTGTCGTGCAGTCCATGACGAATACCGACACCGCAGACGCCGCAGGCACCGCCGCCCAAGTGGTCGCCCTGGCCGTCGCCGGGTCACAACTCGTCCGCATCACCGTCAACAATGACGAAGCGGCCGCCGCCGTGCCAGAGATCGTCCAGCGCGTCACCGATGCCGGCTTCGACGTGCCCATCATCGGCGACTTTCACTACAACGGTCACCTGCTCCTCAAAAAGTTTCCGGCCTGCGCACGCGCGCTCGCCAAGTACCGCATCAACCCCGGCAACGTCGGCGCCAAACATCGCGACGACAACTTCCGCACCATCGTGCAGATCGCCGTGGAGCACGACAAGCCCGTGCGTATTGGCGTCAACTGGGGCTCGCTCGACCAAGACCTGCTCACCGCCATGATGGACGACAACGCGCGGAGCGCCACGCCCCGCATTGCGAAGGACGTCTACATGGAAGCGATGATCGAGAGCGCGCTACGGTCCGCAACACTCGCCGAAGAGACGGGCCTCGCACACAACCGCATCGTGATCTCGGCAAAAATCTCGCAGGTGCCAGACTTGCTCGACTGCTACCGCCGGCTCGCCGCGCGCTGCGATTACCCATTGCACCTCGGACTCACCGAAGCAGGACTCGGTACCAAAGGCGTGGTCGGCACCGCCGCCGCGCTCGCACTCGTGCTCGCCGAAGGCATCGGCGACACCATTCGCGTGTCACTCACCCCGCGCCCCGGCGGCGATCGCGCCGAAGAAGTGTACGTCGCGCAGCAGGTGCTCCAGTCGCTCGAACTCCGGTCCTTTGCGCCGCAAGTCACCAGCTGCCCAGGCTGTGGCCGCACGACGAGTACGTTTTTTCAGAAGATGGCAGAAGACATCCAGAACTACGTGCGCGAGCAAATGCCGGTGTGGCGCACGCAACACCCTGGAGTCGAAGAGCTCAAGGTTGCCGTGATGGGATGCATCGTAAACGGACCGGGCGAGTCCAAACACGCCAACATCGGCATCTCGCTCCCGGGAACATTCGAGGAGCCAAAGGCACCGGTGTACATCGACGGCGCGCTCTCCGTGACCCTCAAGGGAGATCACATCGTCCCTGAGTTTCTCGAAATTCTCAATACATATGTGGAGCGGCGCTATCCGTCCGATGCCAGCGCGACATCCTGACGCGCATCACACGGACTAGAGAAATTCTTCGAGCGCCTCAGTCACCGCGCGCAGCTCGTCCTGAATCGGCGCGCGAAAACCCAACGCCGCCAATCGATCGCACACCGCGCGATACCACCGGATCGTCCCTTCGCGTCCACTCGCGAATCGCCCCCACACCGTATCGGCATCCACCGTGCGCCGTAAATCGGTAAGCAGGGAACGACCGCTGTGAATTTTGTCCGCCGCACACACCCAGCGTGCGGAATCCCCCGCGCCGGCCAAGCGTTCGAGATAATCCGCGCGCCGTTCGTCTTTGTCGAGTTCGTTACCGTTGTCGTCAATCCGCCGTTGCGTGATCGTCAACAACGCATCGAGCAGTGGCGTGCCGAACTTGTCGCTGACGCGCTCGTCCAACGTCTCGCGCGTCCACCCCTCGCGCAAACAGTCCTCGATGACATCGTGCAAAATGCCTGCGACCACCGTTTCCTCGTCCTGCCCATAGCGCGTCAGAATGATCGCAATATTCGCAGGCTGCGTGAGATAGGGCAGTCGCGTCCCTTTCCGCACCTGACGATCATGGTGCTTCGCCGCAAATGCGAGCGCGTGATTGATGCGATCCGAGTAGCCTGTCATTTGTAAGGAGCGAAACATATCCGGCGGGAGAGCACGCCGCTCAAGCCAACACAAGGAACACCTACAGCGCCTGCGACATGACGGAAATACCCCAGGAAAAGCACGGCCTGTTCAGGTCAATCGGCAGAGCCGGCAATCCACCTCTCCGTCCTATTTATTCAGCTAAATATTCGAGTTTTGACTTTCCTACGTAGACAACATCTAATGCAATTGAGCTTATACTGGCGCGTTACTGTATCGTTTATGGCGCAATAATTAGTGCTTTATTAGCGCCAGTCCATGTACAGGCGCGTTTATTTCGGCAAACAATGCGGATCTCCACACAGCAAGCTCAACGAGTGTGGTGACCTGAAGCTCAACGCACAGAATCACCATGGCGCCGGAGGTCAGTCCTGCCGCGCGCTGCGCGACGCGCGCCCCTGGTGCCACCACGACACAAAAGTCGTGTTCAAGCAGGAACTCCGTGAGCTCTGACGTTGCGCGCTCCGGCACGTCGCGCCGAAGGGCACCGCCCGGAATCACATCGATGCTCAGTCCGCTATTGGCGCCCACGGCCAGTGTGACTTCGCGCCACAGTCGCACGCCGGCCATGGCGTCACTAAACCCCGGTTCCGTGCGAACACGGTAGTGCGCAGCTGCCGGCGAGCGTTCGTTGTCGAGATCAATCACGAGTGTGGCGCGTGTGTCGGTGGCTGCCGCATGTGCGATACCGGCAGCGGTGCTCGCAACGATCGCGGGATCATCTCCCGTGACAATCACCGTGTGCGCGCGGGCGCCCGCAGGCGACACACTCAGATACATCAATCGGTACGGATCCAGTTCTTCCGGATTATCACGCGACCGTAGGCGTCGGCCGCCCACGGTCGCGAGGACGGGCACACCAAGGAATCGCTCGGCTTCATGAGCGTCTGCGACGTGTGCCCGCGCCATTTCGCGAGCCAAGTTGATAGCGTAGCCAGCGATCAAGCCAACGATCAATGACGCGGCCACAAGGGCGAACCACGAAGCTTCGTCGCGACGTTGCCCGCTCGTCGCCGAGTAGAGCCCACCAAAAACAATTCCCACGGCAAGCAGGGAGCTCACCGCGAGGCGTGCGTCACGTCGGCCCGCGAGGGCGGCTCGCGCCGCGAGCCATTCGGCGCGTCGGCGTGGAGGCGAGGAGTGCGAAGACATCGTCGCTCGAAGCTACTGCATCGGATAGAAAAGCGGGCGCCCGGAAACCGGGCGCCCGCTTCACAGCACTGCCGTCAGCCTACTGAACGATGATCTTGCCCTTCATGTTCATCGCGAGGTGCGGCGTGCAGTTGAACTCATACGTGCCGGCCTTGATGCCGCCCAGCGAGAGCAGGAACGTCTCGCCCGGGTTCATCTTCAGTCCGCTCGAGAGCTCGGCCATCTTGTCGGCGCCAAAGTTGGCGTCGAGCTGTCCCTTGACGTCCGCCGGAATCTTGGCGGGATCAAACGCGACGTTGTGCGGTCCGCCGGTCACCATGATGAACTTGATGCCGTCGCCCGTCTTCGCCTTGATCTCGGCGGGCTCATAACGATAGCCCTTTTCGTCGCCGATCATCTTCACTTCAAACGTGGTGCCCGTGATCGGGGCAGCCGTGCCAGCCGCCGCCGGAGCCGCTGCCGAAGCCGCTGCTGCCGGAGCTGCAGCCGGAGCCGCCGCTGCTTCTTCCTTCTTCTCGCCACCACCGCAAGCGCCAAGCACCACAGCGCTCGCAACGAGCGCAACACCGATAAACCGCATGATCAAGCCTCCAGGCCCAAAACAGAATCAGGTAAGCAGTCGGAACGGATACACTGCACGCAGTTGTGCAGAGTTCGAAAAATATTCATTTGGAGGGGTGGATGCAACCGAAGAACTACGGGGTTTTGGGGCGTCCCGGCACCTGTTTGAGCGAATCCTGAAGGTGGAGTAGTGCTACGGAATCGACCACCTTCTTGGTCGGAATCTTGATCGGTGGGGGGGGTGCCTTTTCAGGGGTTCCCTCGGCGTATGCGGTCAGGACGGCATTCATCCAATCCCAGTCCTGAGCCCCGAAATAGGCTTTGCCGTTCACAAAGAAGGCTGGCGTCCCGCGTACCCCTTTCATGCGGGCATCGTCCTCGGCAGCATCGAGGCGCTGTTGGTGCGAATGGCTCGCGGCGCAGGCGGCAAATATTGTCGTGTCCAGCCCCATTTCGGCAGCGTACCGGCGTAAGGTGCTGGGGATATCAGGATCCCGTTTCCATTGGTCTTGGCGGGCAAACAGCAGCTCGTGCATATCCCAAAACTTTCCTTGCGCGGCGGCGCAGACCGCGGCGGCCGACCCGGCGACGCTCCCCCGATGCCACGCTAGGTCGATCACGGTGAGACGGAGCTTTCCGGTCTCCACCCACTTCAGCCGCAATTGTTCGGCGCCAGCCGTCGAGAATTGGCGGCAATCGTCACAGACCAAATCGTCGTAGTAAGTAAACTGAATAGGCGCGGTCGTCTCTCCCTGCACATACGCTACCGGTGAGGGGGTGTCGGCGGGACGGGACTCAGTTCCGGTGCAGGCCGCAAAGGCCGTCACCAGCAGAGCAGCGACTATCGGAACGACTCGACGCATCAGACACCTATAAGGAACGGGGAAGACAGACGGTGACCATCTTCTATGACGGAACATTCCAATATCCGTCGAACTTTGTTGAATTAACCACGCGCCATAGAAATCTTTGCGGTGGGACTCTTTCGCGCCACCGCTTGCTCACCTTCGCGATTGACGCACCGAACACCATCCACTAGCCTTCAATTTATGACGCGCCGCTTCTACCTCCACGACTTGCACCACCACGCCCCGACGGGTCGCGGTTTCATGTCGTGCGTTCGAGTAGCTGTCTAAAGCGCTCAGAGCTGCCCAAATGATTCCGGCCCGTCCTCTTTATGGACGGGCCTTTTTTTTCTCGCCACCACGCCACGATCTATGCTTCGCATCGCACTTCCCAACAAAGGGCGTCTACACCAGGAGTGCCGCGAACTGCTCGCGGACGCCGGACTTGCCGTCCGCGCATCCAGTGAACGGGCGCTGACGGCGTCGCTCGGTGGGGCGTTCGAGGCCATCTTTGTTCGCGCGCAAGACATTCCCGAGTTCGTCGCCGACGGCGCGGCGGACGCTGGCATCACGGGATGGGACCTCGTCGTGGAATCGGGACGGCCATTGACGTCCCGACTTGATCTCGCATTTGGTCGATGCACGATCGTCGTCGCTGCGCGTGAGGACAGTGGCATCCGCGCTGTGGCTGACATTCCTGAGCAGAGTCGCGTGGCCACGGTGTTTCCAAACATCACGCGCACCTTCTTTGCTGACCAAGGCAAAGCCGTGGTCCTGGCGCCGGTCTCGGGCGCGGTGGAAATCGCCCCACACCTCGGCATCGCCGATGTCATCGTCGACATTACCTCCACGGGGTCTACCCTTCGCGTCAACGGACTCCGCCCGGTGTGCACGGTCATGGAGTCAAGCGCGCGCCTCATTAGCGCTACGACCCCACTCGCCGATGCGCAAAAAGTGCGGGCACTCGACGAACTCGCGATGGCGCTGCAATCCGTGTTAGCCGCGCGCGGAAGACGCTACGTGATGGCGAACGTGCCTCGCGCGCGCCTCGACGAGGTCAAGCGCATCTTGCCCGGGATCTCCGGCCCAACAGTCATCGACGTTATGAATGGTGGGACAATGGTCGCCGTGCACGCCGTCGCCCCGGCCGACACCATCTTCCGCACCATCGCTGACCTCAAGGCACTCGGCGGCGAAGGCATTCTTGTCACGCGCATTGAACGGTTGATGCCATGATCACGATCGCGGTTCGCGCCGATGCCGCGCGGTTGTCCGCCTCGGAGCGGGCGATCCTCTTTGATCGATCGACAAGCGCCGACCCGGCCATTCGAGTCGCAACGGCCCGGCTCATCGACCGCGTGCGCACTCAGGGTGACGCCGCGCTCATCGCAATGGCGCGCGAGTTCGATGGTGCGTCCCTCCGGTCGCTGGAGATACCCCGCGCGGAATGGCGCCGTGCACTCGCAACACTTGATCCGCAGTTAGTCGCGGCGCTCGAGCGCGCGGCCGCAAACATTCGTCAGGTGCACGAGGCCTTTAAACCGGTCGCCCGCGAAGTCATGACGGCGGATGGCGTGGTGGTGGGACGTCGTCCAGATCCACTCGCGCGCGTTGGGGTGTATGCGCCGGGTGGACGTGCCACGTACCCCAGTAGTCTGCTGATGGGTGCCGTTCCGGCGCGCGTCGCAGGGGTTGGCGAAGTTATCGTCTGCTCGCCGCCGACGTCCACAGGACTACCGGCGGCGGTGCTACTTGCGGCCGCCGAGATTGCCGATGTGGATCGACTGTTCGCCGTTGGCGGAGCCGGCGCGATTGCCGCACTCGCGTTCGGCACCGACAGTATTCCGCGAGTGGATCGTATTGTAGGGCCTGGCAATGCGTACGTCGCCGAGGCCAAGCTGCAGGTCGCCGGCACGGTGGCCATTGATTCACCGGCGGGCCCCAGCGAACTCTTGGTCATCGCGGACGACTCGGCGGACGCTGACATTATTGCGCGTGAGATCGTGGCGCAGGCGGAACACGATCCGCTCGCCGCGGTCGTACTCGTGACCACGGCATCGAGGTTGATCGGCGCCGTGGAACGGGCGCTCGCGCCACTCATCGCCACCACGCCACGGGCGACGATTGTACGCGAAGCGCTCGCAGCGCGCGGAGGCATGATCACCGCGGCAACACTCGCCGAGGCTGAAGCGTTTGCAACAGCGTACGCCGGCGAGCATGTGCTGGTGGTGTGCCAAGACGGCGATGGTGTCGCCGCGCGGCTTCGCAACGCTGGTACGGTCTTTGTTGGCGCCGCAAACAGCGTCGCGTTTGGAGATTATCTCAGCGGCGCCAATCATGTCCTCCCCACAGGAGGGCTGGCGCGGAGTTATTCTGGATTATCGACCATTGACTTCTATCGGTGGATAACCTGGCAGCGCGTGACCCGTACGGTCGCTGCACGCCTCGCCGCAGATGTTGGAATTCTCGCGGACTCCGAAGGATTGCCGGGGCACGCTGCCACCGCACGATACTGGATGGAGGAGGGACACGAATGCGACGGATGACGACGCAGCTTGCGCGCGAGGATCTATCCAAGATTCCGCTGTATAACTCCGATGTGCGCGTGGAACTCAACCTCGCCGACAATACGAATCTGTGGGGCTCACCACCATCTGCCATCGCCGCTATGCAGGCGGTGGTGACTGGTGGTGCCGCAGACTACCCTGATCTCTACGGCGCCTCGCTGAAGCAGGCCGTCGCGCTGATTCACGGCGTTGATGTTTCGTGCGTGGTCACGGGGAATGGTTCGGACGACGTGCTCGACTGCGCCGTGCGCGCGTTCGCCGGAGCGGGGGACCTCCTCGCACACCCCGATCCCACGTTCGTAATGTTGCCGATCTTTGCACAAATCAACGGACTTCAACCGGTGGCGGTTCCGCTCACGGCCGACCATCAAATGGATGCTGCTGCCCTACTCGCGACAGGCGCGCGCATCATTTATCTCTGCACCCCAAACAATCCCACGGGCACGGCGACGCGTCCCGAAACAATCCTTCGGATCATTGCCGAAGCACCGGGGCTCGTGATCATCGACGAAGCGTACGCCGAGTTCAGTGGCATGGAGGGATGGATCGGGCGGGCGGCTGCACTCGAGCGTGTGCTGGTATGCCGTACGCTGTCCAAGGCATACGGCCTTGCCGGACTGCGCATCGGATACGGCGTGGCATCGCGTCCCATCATCGATGCGGTCGAACGATCGCGCGGTCCGTATAAGCTCAGCACGATCGCTGAAGCCGCCGGCGTCGCCGCCATGCTCCAGGACGCAGACTGGGTACGCACGCGCGCAGCGGAATCGGTCCGTAATCGCGACCGCCTGTCAGCGGAACTTGCCACGCTCGGGCTGATGGCGCTTCCGTCCGACGCGAACTTTCTCTGCGTTCCGACGCCGCACGCGCTGGCGATTACGGCGCACGCACGATCACTCGGTATCGCGCTCCGGGCCTGGGCCAACCTTCCCAACATTGGTCCGGCGCTGCGCATTACCGCAGGGCCGTGGCCGATGATGGAGCGTGCATGCTGCGCAATCCGAGAGGCACTCGCATGCGTATAACGTTATTCGACTATGGCGCAGGCAATCTTCATTCTCTGGCCAAGGCACTGCAGGGGAGAGGACGCGTCGTGGCAATCGAGCCAAATCCAATCCGTGCGATTGAAACCGACTTTCTCGTCCTGCCTGGCGTGGGCGCCTTTGGAGCAGCCGCCGCCGCACTGGCTCCGGGTCGCGATGCCATGGCTACGGCAATCCGCGCCGGACTACCGACCTTGGGAATTTGTCTCGGAATGCAGTTGATGTGCGACGGTAGCGACGAAGGCTCTGGTGATGGACTCGGTATCGTGTCAGGTCGAGTCGAAAAACTGCACGCGCGACACACACCACAAATCGGGTGGAACAGCATCGATGACACCCGTGACACACTCTTTGCGGAGCCGCGCCTCGGCATTGCCTACTACGCCAACCGCTACGTGTGCCGCCCCGCGGACGCGGATGTCGTTATTGCGTGGTCCGTGCATGAGGCCGATCGTTTTCCCGCTGCGATTCGCTGGGGTCGAATGATCGGCGTGCAATTCCATCCGGAAAAAAGTTCAGCGCCCGGCATCGCGTTTCTGCAACGTGTTATCGCGGAGGCCGCATGATTGTCATTCCCGCCATCGATCTCCGGGAAGGGTGTGTCGTACAATTGGTCGGCGGTGACTTCTCCAAAGAAGCCGTGCGCCTCGAAAATCCCCACGAAGTCGCGCAACGATGGACGGGGCTCGGGTTCTCGCGATTACACATCGTTGATCTTGACGCGGCCACGGGGCGCGGATCGAACGCCGCGATCGTGCGGGAGTTGTTACGCGATGCCACGATCCAGATACAGGTCGGCGGTGGCGTCCGTACGACCGATCAGGTCACGGAGCTGTTCGACGCCGGCGCCACCAGTGTTGTCGTGGGCACACGGGCGCTCGAAGATCGAGATTGGCTCGACGATATGGCACATCAGCACCCCTTCGGGATCCTCGTCGCCGCGGATGTGCGCGAGCGTCGAGTGGTCACGCATGGCTGGGCGCGTGATTCGAGACGTTTGATTCTCGACGTGATCGAGGATCTCGACGGATTACCGCTCGCGGGACTGCTCGTGACGGCGGTTCACCGTGAGGGACAAATGAAGGGCACGGATCTGCCGTTAATGGAAGCGGTGGCGGAGGCAAGTGCTTGGCCGGTGCTCGCCTCTGGCGGCATTGCTTCGCTCGCGGATTTACGATCGCTTGAGGACCGCCGCATTGCCGGTGCCGTACTCGGCATGGCGCTCTATACCGGTGCCATTGCTCCCCATATTCTCGTCGAGGAATTTGCGCAATGAACACGCCTGTCGTCATCACGCGCGAAACGAGTGAGACGGTCGTGCGCGTCGAGGCACGCATCGGCACCGGCCTCGCGCACATCGAAACACCCGTGCGCTTTCTCAACCACATGCTGACCGTGCTCGCGCGATACTCGGCGATCGACCTCACGGTCTCGGCGTCCGGTGATCTGCGCCATCACATCATTGAGGACGTGGCGCTCGCCGTCGGTGCCGCAATCGCCGGCCTCGTCCCGGCGGGCGCCGCACGTTACGGAGAGCGCACGGTTCCCATGGACGAGGCACTCGTACAGGCCGTGCTCGATGTTGGCGGACGGCCATTCTACCGCGGCCCCATCCCCAGCGCACTGTACGAACACTGGATGCGCTCGTTCAGTGACGCATCGAAGTTCACGCTCCATCTGCGTGTGCTGCGCGGATCCGATCGGCACCACGTCATCGAAGCCGCCTATAAGGCGCTGGGTTTTTCCTTGCGTCAGTCACTCAGTGATACCGGGAGTGTCTTCAGTACCAAGGGTGCCGTCCGGCTGGAGCGGTTGTGACGCTGACGCGCCGGCTCATCGTTTGTCTTGATGTGCGCGACGGTCGCGTGGTGAAGGGAACTAATTTCGTTGGACTCCGAGACGTGGGTGACCCTGTCGCGCTCGCGGAGCAGTACGAGCGCGAGGGAGCCGACGAACTCGTGTTTTTGGATATCACGGCGACGCAGGAGGAACGAGCGACGCTCCTTGATCTCGTTCGGCGGACCGCGGAGCGTCTGTTTATTCCGCTGACGATTGGTGGGGGTGTTCGCTCAGTCGAAGACATCGCGGCCGTCTTGCGCGCGGGTGCCGATAAAGTGGGAATCAACTCGGCGGCCGTTCGTACCCCTTCATTGATCAATGAAGGGGCGGCGCGATTTGGAGCGCAATGCATCGTCGCTTCTATTGATGCCAAGCGCGAGGGAGATCGCTGGGTCGTCTACACCGCCGGCGGTCACACACGCACGGATCTCAACGCGGTGGCGTGGGCACAGGAGTGTGCGATGCGTGGGGCCGGTGAAATCTTACTCACGAGCATCGACCGTGACGGCGTTCGCACCGGTTACGACCTTGCCCTCACCAAGGCGATTTCTACTGTCGTCGATGTGCCGGTGGTGGCAAGCGGCGGGGCCGGGCTCCCGGCGCACGTCGTTGCGGCGATTACCGATGGTGGGGCAGATGCAGCGCTCGTCGCCGGTATTCTTCACGATGGTGTGACCACGGTCGCCGCTCTCAAATCCGCGATGCGCGCGGCTAATCTTTTAGTGCGAGACACGGCAGCATGAGTGAATCATCCGACACGCTGATGCAGGCGGCAGCTGAGGTTGCGCGTATCGCCGGCGCGACAGCGCTCCAGTACTTTCACACGAATGTCTCGGTGGAATGGAAGGCAGACGGCACGCCGGTAACCGTCGCCGATCGCGCCGCGGAACGCGCCGCCCGTGACTGGATCGCCCAGCGGTTTCCGGACGACGGTATTCTCGGTGAGGAGTTCGGTGAGCAGCCAGGGCGCAGCGGGCGATGCTGGATTCTGGACCCTATCGATGGCACGAAGTCGTTCGTACGAGGGGTTCCGTTGTGGGGCTCACTGGTCGCGGTCGCACAGGGCCATGACGTGCTCGCGGGCGCCGCGTCCTTTCCGCCACTCGCGGAACTCATTGCGGCCGCGCCTGGCTGTGGCGCGTGGTGCAACGGCGCGCGCGCCCAGGTTAGCGCAGTGGATACCGTCGAACGTGCCACCGTGCTGGTCACAGACGATACAACACCAGGGCCAGCCGCCGCCCATCGCGGCTGGAAAGAGTTACAGGCACGCGCTGCAGTCAGCCGGACGTGGGGTGACTGCTATGGATACCTGATGGTGGCCACCGGTCGCGCTGAGGTGATGATGGATTTTACGCTCGGCGACTGGGACGCTGCCTGTTTTCAACCGATCATAACGGAGGCCGGTGGCGTGTTCACCGATCTGATGGGCCACCCCACGGCGTTCGGCGGCAACGCCGTGGCGACCAATGTGGCGCTTGATGCCGAGGTGCGCGCGTTGCTGCGTGGGGCCACGCGATGACATTGGATCTCACGACACTGAACTTCGACAAGAGCGGCGGTATGGTCACCGTCGTGGCGCAGGACGCACGCTCCGGTCGTGTATTGATGGTGGCGCACGCGGATGCGGAAGCGCTCCAGCGGAGCATCGATACCGGTGAGATGCACTATCGGTCTCGCTCACGCGGTCTTTGGCACAAAGGCGCAACGAGTGGCAACACCCAGCAACTCGTGGAGCTCGTGGCCGACTGCGACGCGGACGCGGTGCTTGCCCGCGTGATCCCCGCCGGTCCAGCCTGCCACACCGGCGCCATCACCTGCTTCGGCAATGGCGCCGCAGACACGCTTGGAGAGCTCGACGCAACGATCGACGCCCGAGCCGCGGAGCAGAACGGCGCGGGGTACACCGCCAAACTACTCGCCGACAGAAACACGCGTCTTAAGAAATTGGGCGAGGAGGCGAGTGAACTCGT
Source organism: Gemmatimonadota bacterium (assembly GCA_947471365.1). Taxonomy (GTDB): domain Bacteria; phylum Gemmatimonadota; class Gemmatimonadetes; order Gemmatimonadales; family Gemmatimonadaceae; genus Fen-1231. The sequence continues at coordinate 30,477 of CANIWQ010000005.1, forward strand.
CACCGCATGCGCCGACGGTGACGCGGCGCGGGCAACCGAAGAGGCGGCGGATCTCATCTACCACACACTCGTCGCCCTGCATGCTGCCGGCGGATCGCTTGATGGCGTGCGCGACGTCCTTCGCGCGCGGCGGCGGTAAACATCCCGCCGCGCGCGTCACGTCTGTCGCTTACGGAAAGCGAAGCAATCGCTCGCGCGGCATCTGTGCGGGATCGCCTACGTACACCCAGCGGATATCGCGAAAGTACTGCGTCACGACGCGCTTGATGTCGTCGCCGGTGACGGCACGCAGTTCACTCACGAACTTTGATCCGGCCCGAAAGTCACCGCGAAACAGTTGCGCGCGCGCCAGAAAGTCAGCCTGCGCGGTGATGGTTTCGTTTTCGAGAAAATATTCCGTAATGAATTGCGCCACCAACGGTGCGAGATTTTCTGTCGGAATATTGGCCTTTGCAATGAACTGCACTTCCTTCTTCATGAGGGCAATCGTCGTGTCTGGCGCCGTCGTGGTGACGTACAGCGCGATCGACGTCAATCCACGGTCCCGGTAATTCGCGCTCACGGCGTAGGTCAGATTGCGCTTCGACCGAATTTCCGAAAAGAGGCGTCCCGAGAGCACCGCGGCCGCCACCCGCAAGGCCGCAGCGTCACGATGGTTGGCCGGCGGCCCGGCAATAAACCCCTGGATGTAGTTGGTCGGGAGCGTCCGCCGAAGAAAGACGGCGTCCGTGGGCAACGAAGCACCAGCCTCCGGCGCTTTCCACTGGTACGAACCGGCTGGAAGCGTGCCAATCGTCGTCCGAACCAACGTTTCAATCTTCTCGCGCGCCACATTGCCCACGACCACTAGGAGCATGCGTGACGTCACAAACTGATCGCGATGATATCGGCGCAATTGAGCGCGCGTAATATTCGAAATTGTTTCCGCTGTTCCGACGGTGGACAAGGCGTACGGCTGTCCGGTGTAGGCAATACTGTCGGATAAATAGTCGAGCATCGCGTCGGGACTATCGGCGCGCTGACGGACGCCACTCAAGAGCTGCGTTCGCACCAGTTCGACCTCCGCGGAATCGAGCGTCGGATGCATCACGCGGTCGGCGAAGAGCGCCCAGGTGGAGTCGAGTTCCTGTGGCGTTGTACGAATACTGATCGTGGTCCAATCTTCTCGAGGGGCAATCCCGATTTCGCTCCCCGTGCGCGCCAGCGCGCGACGCATCGCATCGCGTGGATATTTCGTGGACCCGCGCTCCGAGGCCGCGAGCAACAGACTTTCAGTGCCTGCGGTCTGTGGCGTGGCCTGCCGCAGCCCACCGAGCAAATACAGGTTCGCCACCACAATACTTGCCGGCGTACGGCATTGAATCACCTGCACACCACTCACGACGTAGCGCACCGTGTTGCTGTCGGTAGCCTGCGCGCCCACTACTGATGCGGGAGCGGTCAGCGCACAGGCGAGAATCATCAGTGCGCGCTTCATGGCGTGGCCCTCGCGCCGATGGTGCTCAACTCCGACACATTAAGTCCGATCCGACGACGATCCGGAGCCGTAAGCATCACGCCGGTGATGTGAGGGCGGTCGATGATGTACTTGTTCGCATATGCCCGAAGATCAGCGGCCGTGCGTTTGCCCATTTCATCGTTGTACTTCATATAGTAGTCGAGCCCCGACACGCTCCACCAAAAACCAATGGTGTGCGACGACTCTGAACTGCGCTCGAGCCCAAATGCCGTGGATACGGACCGATTGGCCTTCGTCGCGTCCAGTTCCTCCTGCGACATATACCCGGGCTGCGTGACCACCAGCCGCAGTTCCGCAAACAACACGCGGAGGGCCTCGCGAAGTTTATCGGGCGTGGTCTGTCCGCTGATCGAGATGGGGCCAACGTTGTTGAGCGTGTAGTAGTTCACACCAACGCCCTGCCACAACCCCGTGTCTACCAGACGTTTCTGAAATCGCGACTGCGGGTTATTGAGGACATCCGAGAACACGTCGGCCACAAAGGTCGCGTCCTCGTCCTTGCGCACACTGGGTCCCTGCCACTGAATGAGCACGGTCACCGCATTGACATCCTCTTCCACAATGACCGCATCGTTCTTCACGAGCGGCGGGATCGGCGGCACTGGAGCCTTCACAAAGGGATCCTCTCCGCGCGGCCAAACGCCATAAATGCGTTCCGCCATCGTGAACGCGGCCGCCGGATTGACGTCACCCGATATGATCAACACCGAATTGTTGGGCACGTAGTACAGGTCGCGAATACGTCGCATCTTGTCCGGCGTGACGGTGGAAATCACCAGCCGGTCGCCAATGACGTTTTTTCGGCTCCACTGATCGCTCCACAGCTTCTTTCCCATCGCCTCTTCAAGGCGGAAGAATGGCTGCGATTCATTGCGGTCATATTCTCCGATGACTACCTGCCGCTCGCGTTCCAGCTCATCCTGGCGGAACTTTGGGCCCAGCAACGCCGCCACCAGATACCGCATCGCCCCTTCCACCGAGTCGGAGGCCACGGTCAAGTAGTAGTTCACCTGCTCTTCTTTGGTCTGCGCATTGAACACCGCGCCGAGTTCGCTGGCCTTGTCGATGTACTGGTCCACAATCGGGTACTGGTCGTTCGCCTTGAAGAACATGTGTTCATACAGGTGAGCCAACCCAGCATATTCCGGCGACTGAGTGAACGAACCGTTTCGCACGGAAATCTCCACGGTCGCCAAGGGCACTCCGTGGTTTTCGAGCACCACGACCTCTAACCCGTTCGGCAGCACCCGGCGCTGGATCACCTTCTCCAAGACTGCGCGCTGAGCCATCGCGGGGGCCGTCCCGACCACACACAGCAGCACGGCGCTGGCGAGAGTGCGCGAGCGCCTGTTGATTACCGATAGTATGCCCAAAGAAATCTCCCGTCCGGCTGGCGCGGCTGACGAACTGATTCGTGCCCTTCGCCCTTTACTCGCGGCCGATCGACTGCGCCCCGGCATCCCGTTGGCGCCGTACACCACCTTTCGTATTGGCGGTCCGGCCGATGTCCTATACGATGCCACATCGGCCGACGATCTCGCTACCGCTGTTACGGCTGCGCGGTCGGCTGGGATCCCGTGGTTTGTCCTCGGACTCGGCGCCAACATCCTGATCGGCGATCAAGGATTCCGGGGTTTGGTCATCCGGAACCGTGCCGCTGAACTCGAGTACCCACGCGAGGGAGCCATCTCCGCTGGCAGCGGCGGCGTCATCGCCAACCTAATTGCTGAAGCAGTCCGGAAGGGGCTCTCAGGGCTCGAACACTATGTCGGCATCCCAAGCACCGTCGGTGGGGCCGTCTGGCAAAACCTGCACTTCCTCTCGCCGGCCCCCGAGCGTGCGCGGACCATGTTCATCGCGGAAGTCGTGGAGTCCGTTGACCTCCTGACCGCGGCGGGTGTCCGTCAGACCGTCAGCGCTGCCGAAATGCGGTTTGGATACGACACGTCCCGCCTCCACGACAGTGGCGAGATCGCGCTTGCCGTCACCTTCGCCCTAACTCACGGTGATGAAGCCGCGATGCGGCGCATCATGCAGGAGAATCTCGACTGGCGCGGCGCGCGACACCCTCATCTCGACGTGGAACCGAGCGCTGGATCGATTTTCAAGAAGATCGAAGGCGTAGGGGCGGGTCGGCTGATCGATGACTGTGGACTCAAGGGCTTTCGGATTGGCGGTGCTCAGATTTCTCCCCTGCACGCCAACATCATCGTGAATGTCGGCAACGCCACCGCCTCCGATGTTCGCGCTGTCATCGCGCATGCGCAATCCGCGGTGCTGGCGCGGAGTGGTCACCACCTCGAACCTGAAATCGGGTTTGTCGGAGAGTTCTAAAACCGCTGCCCAAACTCGGCGCGTACGCGCCAAGCAGCCGCGTGATCAACGGGTCGGGCAATCGCCACACCGAGCGCACCGCCAAAGAACCGGATTCCTGCGCTCAATGACGAGCGGACGCCATCGGTGATCACGGCACTCGGCATTAGTCGCCGCATCGCCACCCAGTCAGCCGCACTCGTGGCGCCGGTCCAGCCCGACTGAAACGACACCGACAGTGCGGGATCAAGTGCCGGCAACCAAACCCGCCCGTACAGATGGAGCGGCGCGCGCCACCAGCCGAGCCGATACATCGCCAATCCGCGCGCTGTCGCCGCTTGGGTCCCCGTGAATTCCTTGTATTCGTAACCCGGAAGATTCAACTCACGCCCCATTTCAAACAGTTGTTGTGTGGGAATATTCCCGGTCACAACGCCAGCATCCACACGCGCGGCAAAGGTCCACGCGTCCACATTACGACGCGTCGTGGCCCGCGCTTCCACCCGCTGAAAACGTAGCATCCCATCGCCACGGAGATAGTTCAGCGAGAATCCCGTTCCGGGTCGCAAGAACTCGGCCTGCACATTGCGATGCCATTCAAATGCCAGTGCGGTGCGCACGTACGCACCGGCATCGACCGGACGATTCGGTACAAACGGCTCATGTCCAACAAGACCGTGCGCCAGATGTTGAACCGCTGATTGATCCTGGGCCCAGCCAACTTCAAGGCGGAGTAGATTGTTGTCCCCGTTGAACAACCGTGACGCCTGTACGCCGGCGCTCCAACGATCGACATAGTCATGATCATCGACACCAAACAGCGCGCCGAGTGTCGAAATTGAATCCAACCCGTTTGAGAAATCGTTCGTCGGGTCGAGTGAACGCCCACCACGCACGGCGAATCGCCAGGGTCGGCGCGCCAACTCCACGCTCACGCGCCCGCGCACAGTCTGTTCACTCCATGCGTATCCCACGTTGCCGCGCGCGATCACGCCTGGAAAGCGATCGCGCATACGCACGGATGCGCCGAGACCCGTGTATGGTCCCTCGATCCTGTTGACGTGCACGACATCCTGAAAGTGCTCGGCTTGGGCCGCGAGTATCGGGGGACCAGTCGAGCGCCAACGAATGGGCGCGACATCTACAAAATCTTCAGAACTTACCGTCGCGCTGGCCGTGCCGATCTGCGCTTGCCACTTCACGTATCGCGCTAACGAATCGAAGCTGGCAAAACTGAGCAGATGGGGGCGAGCAGCAAGGGTGTCGGCTACATACGGTATTCTGCGAGTGTCATTCGGTACGGCGCGCGGCGCACTGGCTGAATCCACCCCCGACACGGCGACTTCGTCCGCGCGTGCGGCAACAATTTCAATACCTCTGAAGCGGGTCAGTATGCGGAAGATGGCTTTTCCTTCCCCCAGAACAGGCGCAAGTCCCTGCGCCTCAAATCGCTGGTATTGTGGTAGCCAAAATTCACCGTTGACCTCGCTGTTCACGAGCTCAACAAATACGCCAGCGTCGAGGGCCGTCACGCTTCGTAGGATCGCGCCCACTCCAAACGACGGAGGGCCTTTTGTTTCGGTAAACGACCCGCGCATACGGACCACATGTTTACGCGCCGCATCAAGGTCCAACTCGCCGTGAAACGCAACCGTGCCCGCCGGCAGCGCGGCGCGGGGCGTCACCTCAATGCGCACAATATTGATCACACGGTCGCCGATCGTGAGCGATTCGATGGTATCGCCACCGGCAAACCGATAGATCCGCTCACGATCGTCCGCGAGCGGATGCACCGCCCATTGCCGCGCACTCTCCGCGCGCAGGAGACCGGTGGACCGCCGCCGCGGTGCCGCATTGCGCCCAAAGAGTAAAGCCAACCGATTGCCATAAAGGCTGGGGACAGCCCACGCGTCCTCGAACAGGCCAATCGTCGCGAGTTGCGGGCCGAGTGACTGCGACCGGTACCCTGTGACGTGCTGATCCACCTCACCAGTGCGCTTCCAGGTGAGCGCACTGGCCACCTGCTCCACCGATGTGGTGACTTCGCGCCCGGAACTTCCGTCCCGAAATCCGAGGGAGATTTCGCTTTCGAGTTGGGCGGCGTATTCACCAAGCCCCGGTGGCACCCGATGGTTGATGACGCTTGCCTCGGCAACCATGCGACGCAGCGCCAGCGAGGTATACGTGGCGGTGTCGGGAGCCTGTGTGGCGACCTGAAGGAACAGAAGCAGGGCGAACATGGTGACCAAGAATGAGTAGTTGCCCTGCAACGGGCGGTTCGAACTGAAAAGTTCTCGTGCTACGTGAGTTGCGTCAGCGCCCGTATGCGATTGACAACTGTCTGTGTCAGTTCGTGCAACACGGCCGCGTCTGGCAGGGTGCGTGCAATGACAAAACTCAGCCCTGTGTCCGCAAGAAGCACCGCTGCCGCGCGGCGAACAACATTCCGAATCTCCGCCGGTGCCGACGCACACTCGCCGACCACCGACGGACGAAGCGCCACGAGCACGACCAAATCTTCTGCACATGCACTGTCCGATGCCGCCTGACCGGCAGCGAGAAAATCATTGCAGAGCAACGCGAGTAACGCGTGAGCGGCAGTCACCCGTACAACGACAGCGTCCCCAACATCAAACCCGTTCGTGAGTAAGAGTGCGTATTCGATCCACGGCATTCCCGGTTGATCATCGTCCCCACTCACCTGTTCGAGATCAAACTCGAGCCCGTCGCGCACTCGCCACCGATCCGTCGTCGGTCCACGCTGTACACGCTCGAGTCCTAGAGATCGAAGCTCGGTGCCTACTCGGTCAACAGAGTAGGAGGTCAGTACCCGCAACGTTGCGTCCTCACGCCGGCGCACCGGTGCGAGTACGATCGTTTCGGTTCGGAGAACCTCCGCCGCTGCGCGCCCAGCAAAGACGACGCGGTTGAGCAGTGGCCCGATGGCCTTGGCGACATTAACGAGCGAGCGCGCGCCGCTGTTTCCATCGGCAAGGGGGGGGATCTGCTGTGCCCCGTTCTCCGACCCGTGATTCAACCGCTCGCGAATCTGGCTCAGTGCCCAGGTGCGTTCACGAACCCCGGCCGTTCGGATCACATCCACCCAGACGAGGAGGCGGTAGAGCGAGGGGTTTCGCTCAGCGAGGTCGGGGGCTCCGGGGAACAAGGGAAGGAGCCCCCGTCCTCGAGTTGGCCCGTTAGCCCGCGGCCAGACAACGGACCGCGGACCAGAAGCCATGGCATCTGGTATGGTATCGGCGACCGCAGTTTCGATTCCTGGGCCGGCGGGGAGCCAAATGGGCGGGAAAGCGATTGCGGCGCCATGCTCTAAAAATCCATCAAGCCGTGAACGCAGAACCCGACGCTTGTCTCGATCTATCAGCCCAGAGAGCATTAGTCGGCCGAGTGAGTTGTGAACCTCACCGACGCTTATGCCAACTGACGCACTGATTCTACTCATCGGTTGCCGAATTCGTATCGCAAGTTCAAGGGCGACAACGAGATCGACAGGCTTAAGTGATGGTTGCTTTGATTGTATATTCAAGATTCGTGAATCATAGTAAATATGTTCTAGACTGTCTAGTACCATGTTTTACACCATGCACTTACGAGCATTTTCCTATGCCGTTCCTTGTCGAACGCTGCTTTTGTCTTTGCCCATCGCACTCCCAATGCATGACAGCCGGAACGGTAGCCAGACACAGCATCCCATGACCGGCTCGCTTACACAACGGTCAGCAAAACGCCGGTCCTCCAGCTCACCTCTTATCCTATAGATTGCCAGAGCCTCTACCGAGCCGACCATGCAATTTCGTTTCTCCTATGTCCTGCTAGCCATCGCGGCCGCTGTTTTATCCGCCGAGTCAGCCAAAGCCCAGGGTTCGCTCGACGGCCCAGGCGTCTCGCTCCGGCTCGCGCGGCTCCGCGCGCACGTCATTCGCGACGTCAAATACGACCTCTCGCTTGACGTTACCGCCCGTGATTCGGCCGTCGGCGCTGTTACCGTCCGGTTCGACTATGTCGATACCGGCGACGTGCTGCTCGATTTTCGCGGCCGGCGTGTGCTGAGCATTCAATCCAACCGCCAAGCCGTGCCACTGACGGCCTGGAATCGAGCGCACATTCGGCTGCCGGCTCGGACGCTCCACGCGGGCTTCAATAGCGTGGTCATCGCTTTCGTGAGTGAGATCGCCCCAACGGGGGCCAGTATCATCTCCGCACATGACCCAGACGGTAGCGACTACCTCTACACGTTGCTCGTGCCAAGCGACGCGAACCAGCTCTTTCCCAGCTTCGATCAGCCAGATCTCAAGGCTCGCGTCACCTTTCACCTGACGGCTCCGCGAGGCTGGACCACGGTCGCGAACGGTTCCGAGCAGCGTGCCGACAGCACAACCACGACCATCGCCCACCACTTCACCGAAACGCGGCCGCTGAGCACCTACCTCCTGGCTTTTGCTGCCGGTCCATGGACCCGCGCGACGAGTACCGCAAATGGACGAACCATCAACGTCTTTGTCCGAGCCTCGCGCGCCAAGGAAGCAGACCTCGACACGCTCCTCGCGCTTAACCAGCGTGCCATCAGCTGGATGGAACGGTATTTCGCACGACCGTATCCTTTTGAGAAATTCGATCTAGTACTCGCGCCGGCCTTTCCGTTTGGCGGGATGGAGCACCCCGGCGTCGTGATGTACAACGAAAACTCCTTCATTTTTCGGGAACGCCCGACACTGCCTCGGCGCTTGGGTCGATTTTCCACCATTCTGCACGAAGTCGCACACCAGTGGTTTGGCGACCTCGTCACTATGAAGTGGTTCGACGATCTCTGGCTCAAGGAGGGGTTCGCCACATATATGGCAGCCAAGGCCCTCGCGAGCCTTGAGCCCAATAGCGGCGCGTGGAAGTCGTTCTATCAGTCCAATAAACCAGCCGCCTACGGCGTCGATCAAACCACAGGGACAAACCCCCTCTGGCAGGAGCTCGGCAACCTCGACCAAGCCAAGAGCAACTACGGCGCCATCGTCTACAACAAAGCACCCAGCGTGCTCAAGCAACTCAACTTTCTGGTCGGCGAAGCCGCGTTCCAGAAGGGGGTACGGGCTTTCCTCGGAAAGTTTGCGTACACCAACGCCACCTGGCAGGATCTCCTCTCCGCTATCGGGAAGGCGTCCGGAAAAAACCTGACCGTGTTTGGAAAGAACTTTATGCTGCGGCCGGGCATGCCGGTGGTCGAACAGAAGCTCACGCTTGCCGGCGGAAAGATCGCGTCGCTCGAACTGACGCAGCGGCCCGCGCAGACGCTCAGTGGCGACGCGCCATGGCCCATGCGTACCGAGCTTTTGCTGGCCTACGACGACCCGACACCCAGTGTCCGGTTGCCGGTTGATATCACGACAAAAACAACCGTGGTCCGCGCCGCCGTCGGCAAGAAAGCGCCACGATTTGTCTTTGCGAACGTGGATGACTACGGCTATTTCCTCACCCTGCTCGATTCCGCCAGTGTGACGGCACTCGAGCAGGGCGCCATCGCCACGGTGCGTGACCCATTACTCCGCACCATGCTCTGGGGCGCGCTGTGGGATCTCGTCCGAGATGCGCGCCTCGAACCAGCCCGATTTATTCGCCTCGCGCTCCGTGATCTTCCGCATGAACGCGATGAACAAATCTTTCCGAATGTTTTGGGCCGGCTCACGCGCGCCGTCACCACGTACGCGTCTGACTCGGTGCGGAATCAACTGCGACCGCAACTAGAATCGATGCTCTGGCAGCAGCTGGGCGACCGGACACTCTCGTACGGACTGCGTCGGGCTTGCCTTGATGCCTACATCGGCCTCGCAACTTCACCGGACGCCCTCGGCAAGTTGATCGTACTCTATGCGGCGGATTCGGTGGTCGGCGAACCGATGCGCGATCCCACACGATGGGAAATCGTGAATCGTCTCATGGTGCTCGATCATGCGGACGCATCGCGTTTTCTGGCCGTGCAGAGTGCCCGCGATACGACGGCGGACGGAAAGCGCCGCGCGTTCGTCGCCGGAGCTGCCCGACGCACGGCCGAGGCGAAGCGGGACTACTTTACCCGCTATTTCAGTGACGCCACGCTCAACGAAGAGTGGGCCAGTGGCTCACTCGGGGCGTTCAACGCGCACGAACACACCACGCTCACCCTGCCGTATCTGCGGCCCGCACTCGATTCGCTTCCGTTCGTTCAGGCCAACCGCCGCATTTTCTTTCTCGGCAGTTGGCTGAGTGCCTTTATTGGCGGACAATCTGGAAGCGACGCGCTCGATGTTGTCCGGAAGTTTCTCGACGAGCACCCCACACTGCCTCGCGATCTTCGCCAGAAAGTGCAACAGACCGTCGATGAACTCGAACGCACCGTACGGATCCGTCGTCGATTCGGTTGATCGTTACGGCTTTGTGGCGGGAACAAAGAGTCGTGGATCGACCCACCCTTGGTCCGTACCCACGCGCGCCGCGCGCCAACCGTTCATCGAAGGACCAAGCAGGACGCGCTGCGACGAATCGATCATGCGCACTTCGTCACCATTACGGCCCGGTTTATCCCGGAGCCGAACCCACGTAGTCGCACGCCAGTAGCTCCAACTAGAATCAGCCGCAGGCCGCACCAGTCGCGCGGCTCGCTGCGCGTCGAGCGTTACAGCGGGAGCAGGAGCGGGCGTTGTGATTGAAGCGGGCGCCGTTTTGGGTGGCCCCATCGGCGCCGTCTTGGGCACCTCAACCTTCCGAGGTGCTGCCTGCACAACGGCAGTTGCGCCGCGCGAACGACTTATCGGCGCCCGAGTCGAATCCAGCGGCATTTCTGGCGGAATATTTTCGCGCGAGCCGCCGATCGAATCCAACGAAATCGGCGCGGCTGACGCAACGGGATTGGTGTCTGGAGCCGTCGTCGGCTGGTTCGCAACGGCCAAGTCGCGTGAAGCGCTACTGAACTGTGTGATCGCGAATCCGCCAACAAGTATCAAGACAATCACACCGCCAGCCAGCATAAGCCCGCGCGCGGACCGTTTGTTGGGACTTTCCGGCCCAGCGTGACAGTTGGGACACACGCCTATGGCTGAGGGTCGCAACACACCGCACCCTTGGCATCGCACGGTTTCCGGTCGCTTGGATCCCGGCGCATACGAGACCAACGGTGTCTGGCACCGCGGACACCGCGTGGCTCCGACAAGCGTTTTTGCTCCGCACGCTACGCACAAGCTGTAGGCCATGTGGGGTTCCGTTGAGGCGCGCTTAGGCAGCGGCGAACGGTTTCTCCAAACTAGGGGATTGTGGTGTGAACAATTCCGCACCGTTTTCCGTGATGAGCATGTCATCTTCAAGGCGAATCCCGAACTCTCCTGGAATATAAATCCCAGGTTCATCGCTGAAAGTCATCCCGGCCTTCAACGGCAGCGTATTGCCGCGCACGAGGTATGGCCACTCGTGACCATCCATCCCCATCCCGTGCCCCACGCGATGAGAAAAATACTTATAGTCCGGACCAAAGCCGGCATCCACAATCACCTTGCGCGCGGCAGCGTCCACGGCTTCGCACGGCAATCCCGGGCGGGCCGTCTTCACGGCCATCGTTTGTGCGCGATGTTCAATTTCAAACACGTCGTGCATGCGTTGCGTGGCCTTGCCGAGGACGAAGGTCCGCGAGATATCCGAACTGTACCCCTCGACCTTACAACCACCGTCGATCAACAGAATGGAGCCCTCTCGCACCACCTGCGGCGTGGTGGAGCCGTGCGGCAGTGCGCTGAATTTGCCAACCTGCACGCCGGCCGATCCGTCAAAACCCAATCGCGTGTGAGCCGCGCTGACCAGCGAAGCAAAATCATTCTGGCTCATGCCTTCTTTCAGTGATTTCCACGCCGCCTCATACGCTTTCAACGTGACCTGAGCCGCCAGACGCATCAGCGCGATTTCGTGTGCGTCTTTGATGGTGCGACAGCCAGCAGTGACTGGCGTACCGCTCACCACCTTGACGCCCGGGAGATGTGCCGTTCCATCAGCGAAGACGAAGCGCACGGTTTCTTCCGCGCCAATAGTCGCCGTGGCGAGGCCGCGCGCGCGCAATCCCGTCGCAATAAGCTCCCAAGGGTTCTCATGCTCTTCCCACGGATACACCTGGGCGTCTTTCCCAAGAGGCCCGAGGTGCGCTTGTTCCATAGCGCGCTCTTCTTCGAACTTTGGTGTCACTAAAAATGCTGAACCATGCACTGGGATGACGGTCGCCAACATCCGCTCACTCAACCCCCAGCGGATCCCGGTGAAATATTCCATGGAGGTGCCGCCGTTCAGCATGAGGGCGTCAATGCCATTCGCTTTCATCAGGACGCGCGCTTTTTCAATGCGCCCCCGACGCTCATCCACTGAAATCGGCGTGGCCAAACTCCGCATGGATTTCAGTGCCTTGATCGCGGGAGGCAGATCATCGGCGATCTGTTGAGCTGCGCTAGCGGGACGTGCACCCACGGCTACGCCAACGGTGGCAGCAGCAGCGGACCCAAGAAACTCGCGACGTGAAGACATGGCAGCCCTAATCCAAGGATGGTTGTGATCTTCCTGCACTGAAGATGGGGTGCATGTTGCCGTCGGGGCAAATACGCGAGGTCGGCGCCCCTGTCCGACCGCTACCTGCCACCCCTATGTTTGCTCGATGCAACGTCGACACTTTGTCCGTCTGGCGGCCCTTGCCGCATCCTCAGCCAGCATACCGAAGTCGTGGCGCGACCTCGCGCACCTTCGCGGTGCCCCCGCGGTCAACGCCGCTCGCCTCAACGCCCATTTGCAGGCCTTGCGCCAGTTCGGGAAGAACGAGGCGGGAGGGATATCGCGCGTCGCCTACTCTGCCGCCGACCTCGGCGCTCGAGACTATGCGCGACAGTTGATGCGCGAAGCGGGGCTGACCGTCCGCACGGACGCCGCGGGCAATATCTTCGGTCGCCGTGCGGGCAGCGACGCTCGGGCAACACCCATTCTGTTCGGTTCTCACGTGGATTCCGTACCGGACGGCGGCAACTATGACGGCCAGGTCGGGTCGATGGGCGCTATCGAAGTGGCTCACGCGCTGAAGGACGCCGGTGTGGTCACTCGACATCCGCTCGACGTGGTCATCTGGCAAAACGAGGAGGGAGGCACCTGGGGGAGTCATCTCGTCACGAGCGACCCTACGGACCGTGAACTCGCGACTGTCGCCACCAGCGGCAAGACGATCCGCGAAGGCATCGCCGTCCTCGGGGGAGACCTCGAACAGCTCGGCTCGGCGCGTCTCCGGACCGGCAGCATCCACGCCTACTTCGAGCTGCATATCGAGCAGGGCGGCTTGCTCGACAAAGCCGGCATTCAGATTGGCGTCGTAGAGGGCATTGTGGGACTTCGACAATGGGAGGTGACCATTCTGGGTGTAGCAAACCACGCCGGCACGACCCCCATGCCCGACCGGCACGATGCGATGCTCGCCGCCGCCCGTTTCACGGAGATGGTCAACCGTGTGGTCACCAGTGAAGCGGGGCGACAAGTCGGAACCGTCGGCCGCATCCAGGCATTTCCGGGTGCACCAAATGTCATTCCAGGAAAGGTTGTCTGCACGCTGGAACTACGTGATCTCGATGATCCGAAAATTGAACGACTCTTCCGGTCGGTGCAGCGCGAAGCGCAGTCGATTGGCGTGAACAACGGGACGACCTTTGCGTTCCGTGAATTCGTCACCCACGAGAGCGCGCTGTCGGATCCGCGTCTACGCACGATCATCGGCGACGCCGCGCGCCGGCTAGGGTTTTCGACAATGAGTTTGCCGAGCGGCGCAGGCCACGATGCGCAAAACCTCGCACGCATCGGGCCGATGGGAATGATTTTCGTGCCGAGTGTCGCCGGCATTAGTCACGCACCGGCAGAGTTTTCTGCGCCCGACGCGATTGCCCGCGGCGCCGATGTCTTGCTGGCCACGGTACTCACCGCCGACACCACGACGCTCTAGTTACGAATTTCTTTTCTGCCGCCGGTCTGCAACCACACTCGCCAACGATCCGGCGATCAATATTCCGGCGACGATCGCGAGCATGCCAAAATTCTGCGCTTCGCCAAAACGCTCCGCCATCCACTTGGCGGCTAGCATCTTGATGCCGACGATCGCGAGAATCACGGCAAGTGAAATCTTAAGGTAGCGAAATTTCTCAATAAGCCCAGCGAGACCAAAGTAGAGCGATCGCAGGCAGAGAATCGCAAACACGTTCGAGGTAAAGACGAGAAACGCATCGGTCGTGATCGCAAAAATGGCCGGAATAGAATCCACCGCAAACACCAAATCCGTCGTTTCCACGAGCACGAGCGCCACCGCAAGTGGCGTCAGACTCCACTTGCCATCGACCACGATCACGAACCGTGATCCGTGGAATCCGCGCGTCACGGGAAAGTGTCGCGTGAGCCAGCGCACCACCCAGGCCTCTTCGGGCTCCTCTTCTTTTTCTTTCGCCAGCAGCATCTTAATGGCGGTAAACACCAAGAAGGCGCCGAAGAAATACAGAATGCCGTGATAGCGCGCCACCAACGCGGTTCCACCACCAATCATGGCACCGCGCATCGCCAGTGCGCCCAGAATTCCCCAGAAGAGAACGCGATGCTGCAGCGTCTTGGGAACTTTCAGATGCTCGAACAGCAACGCCATGACGAACACATTGTCCATGCTCAGGCTCATCTCCACGATGTAGCCCGTCACAAACTTCACCGTCGCTAAGCGGCCATCATTTATCTGGCCGTCCACGGCATCGCGAATGAGACCCAGGCCGTTCCAGTGAAACTCGTAGGCTTCGTAGATGAAGCCCGCAAATCCTATGGCCAGCGCCACCGTCATGGCGGTAAACGCGAGGGCTTCACGAATGGTCGGAGCGTGCGCGTTCTTGTTGAACACCCCAAGATCGAGTGCCAACAGCATTCCTACAAAGGCGAGAAATCCAATCCACATGAGAATCACGACACCGTTCCGTGCTTGAGGTAGCTACGACTGGGACGACGAGCCACGCTTGGCCGCCTCGATCCACTGCTCCCACTCTTCTGCCGCATGCCCGATGGTCACCTTGTGCTGCCAACGCACGAGCGGTTGCACCAGCACGAGCGGCTCGGCCACTAAGGTCTCCACCCACCGCTCGTCGTCGTAGCGGACAACGCCAAGTCCGAGGTCCTGATACCGACGAGACGTTTTGTCGATGAGCGCGGTGAGCCCAAATCGTTGAGCAAACCGCTGTAGCTCCCCTTTGCTCGCGGCGCGTTCTTTGAGGTCCACAAAATGCACTTTCACGCGACGTTCGGCGAAGAATCGCTGCGCCTTTTTGGTATCTTGACTCTTGTTCGTGCCAAAAATCTGAACTTCCATGGAAATTGGCGTCCCGTAGACGGTGCAATGAAGCCCTGCGGCAACTCCGCTACTATTATATCCCGTCGACAGCTCCGCCGATGCCTGCGAACTACCGACCGTGGGGCTCGACGGCTCTTCCCGTCCTTATTCTTGTGCGGTTACAGATGCCTGAACTGGAATCCAGATACCGCCCAGCGTGGTGGCTCCCAGGTCCTCACCTCCCGACCATCTGGGGGAAGCTCGGCCGGCGGCGACCGACGGTGCATGACCGGGTTGAACGCCTGGCCACCCCCGATGGCGATCACATCACTTTGGTGCGAATGGGGCACGCACGACCCGGCATTCCCCACCTCCTTGCCCTGCACGGACTCGAGGGGAAGGTCAACGCAAAGTACGCGCACGGCCTGTTAGACGAGGCGCGAACGTTGGGATGGAGCGGGGACCTCATGATGTTCCGCTCGTGTGACGGCGAGATTAATACGGCACGACGGTTTTATCACTCCGGCGAAACCACCGATATTGATTTCGTCGTTCGCACTCTGATCGCTCAAGAGCCGGCGCTCCATCTCGTGCTCTGCGGTGTTTCGCTCGGCGGTAACGTCACGCTCAAGTGGCTCGGTGAGCAGGGCTCGAACCTCCCGCCGCAGGTGAAACGAGCCGCGGCCGTCAGCGTACCGTATGACCTTGAGGCCGGCGCCGTCTTTATGGAAAAGGGGTTTGCCCGTCGGTACGTCCAACACTTCCTCGATACGCTCACGGAAAAAGCGCTCAAGAAGCTTGCGCATCACCCAGGGCTATTTGACCGCGAAAAACTGCTGGCGGCGCGTACCTTTCGGGACTTTGATGACCTTATCACCGGTCCTCTGCACGGGTTTCTCGATGCACACGACTACTACACGAAGTCCAGCTCCATTGGTTTTCTTGACGGAATAGCCGTGAACACCCTGCTGCTTAGCTCGCAGGATGACCCTTTCCTTCCCCCTGTTGTCTTGGACAAAGTAAAGAAAATTGGTGCCTTGAACCCAAGCCTTCACCTCGAGTTTTCTCAACGAGGGGGTCACGTTGGCTGGGTGGAAGGACAACCCTGGAACCAGCGTTTTTACATGGAAAGACGAGTGGTCGAGTGGCTATCTGGGGAATAGACCGACGCTAGCGCATCCTGCCATCAAGTAACTTAACTTAGTTGAGTTAAATTGTTACAGTAGAACAACATAGCGTATTTTATTTGTGCGCTAATTTTTGGAATGATCGTGCTGGTATATTCTCCCAGAACGCGCGGATGAGAATGAGTATCAATCTCGACAGTGACTGTTACGGTGGTGTGTGAGGGGTACAGAAGTAAATAAATGTACTTAGTATATTTATTTATGACGCTCGATCAATTCGCGATCGCCTCACGCTCCTCCGTCACCTGGCTGAACAACGCGCGACGACTCACCGGTCGACGAATCCACCGCACACCGAACGGGGCTCGGTGGTGGGGGATGATCCGGACACTCAACACTGAGCTGGGGATATCACTCGGCTCTGCGGTGTTGCTGGCCGACACGATCTTGGGGGCGCCCCACACCACGCACCGAGTGCGGATTGCAGCGAGTGCCGACCTCGCCATCGCGCTCCATTTTGATCTTGAGCGGTTCCATTCCACTGCAAACGCCGCCCTCGCCGCCGCCCTCGCCTTCTCGCAACCGAAATCTCGGGGACGCCCCAAAAAGGCGAGCTCCGAGCGTCCCCGCCCGCGCACAGAGCCGATTTCAGACGTGTGGGTAATCCGTGTGGACGATTCGCCGTCAGCGTTAGAGCGGCTGGCTCACCACCTAAGAGAGTGGGGGGCCTACCCTCGCGGCATTGAACGCGGACTCCCTTTCATCATGGATGCCGCCACACTCAAGGCCGTGCCAAGGCTCGCACTCACGACAACCGAGAAAGGGCCCATCGACGTACTGGTGGCGGGGCCTCTTTCTCTTGAAGACCCCGCGCCCAAAAATCGATAGCGCTGCTCGTGTCGCCTTAGTTTCGCTTTGCGGGTGCCCGTGGAGCGGGCGGCACCTTGTCTTGGCGGCGCTCCAGTTCTTCCCGTTGATCATCATCAAGGTCCGCACTCAACGGAAAAAAGACTGACCGACGAACGCCTGGAAACTTTGTTCCCCATCCCCGTGCGTCGTGCCACAAAATTTCGTTTAACAGGTCCGACGGCGCGGCGTCTGGTTCGCGAAAATTCATCTTTGCGCTCGCCAACGCGGCCTTCCGTTGGTCCGCGGCATGCGGACCCTTGATGGCACCAACCTTGACGTTCGTTTCGTACAGGCTCTGCGTGGGCATCAATGCCGAAAACGGCGTGAAGTCCGGCTTATCGGCGGTCGCCAGAAAACTGGCCCGCATGGGATCCGCCACGAGATCAAACATGGAAAGGGCGGGCAACCCAAGCATCAACTCAATGGTCTTCACCATCGACGGCTGGCTATAGAACGTGCTGTCAATCACTCCGCGCTTGGCCCACGGGCTCGCCACCAATGCCACGGTGCGGTGGCCGTCTATATGATCGACGCCATTCTGCGCGTCATCCTCGACCACCACAATGGCCATAGAGGGCCAGAAGCTCGAGTGGCTCAACGCCTCCACAATCTTCCCGAGCGCTAGATCATTGTCTGCCACACAGGCCTTCGGCGTGCACCATCCCGCGCGCGTTCCGACCGTGTGATCACTCGGCAACACCATCATCACGAGATTCGGCATCTGCTTGGCCGTTTCCCACTCCTTGAGGTGCTCCACAACCACATCCGCCTTTACAACATCCGGCACCTCAAGCGTCCACCCTGGGTATTCGCGAACCAACGCGCGGTTCAGTGAAGGGATCTCGCTCGTGGTACGATACATTCCCCGCAACACATCCCGAAAGAAGGCCGGGCGATGTGGCTGCGAATCTCGATACTGTTCCAGTAAGCGGGTGCGGACACCGCTAACCGAATCCCGCGGGGCAGGGGCGAACTCGCCAAAAATGGAAACCGTCTTCCCCTTGGCTTGCGCAGCCTCCCATAGAAAGCCGCCCGAACTATACGCCAGCGGATCATTCCCTTCGCTAGGATAGCTGCGGCCAAAATAGAGCGGCCAGTAGGGATATTCTGTTTCGTTCGCCTGCGTGAGCCACTGATGTCCGTCGGCGCTATTGCCGCCTGTCGCAAAAAAATGATCCAAGAGGACAAACTGCTCCGAGAGTGCGTGCGCGTTCGGGGTAACGTCCCGTCCATACATCGCGAGGTTCGCGTCACTGGCACCCTTGCCCATGTCACCGAGCACTTGATCGTACGTCCGGTTCTCGCGAATCACATACACCACGTGCGAGACGCGGCTCGGTTCGCCAGGGCGTTCTGGCACGGGCTGCGCCGCAATGCCGCGCCGTGGTGTGACATCGATCGCCGCATCGCGCGACAGCGACAAGCGATTGTTCTGTGCCACTGAGGTGGTATACGCGGCAAGTTCCGCTGCGGCCGGCACGGAAATCACATTGACGGATCCGCGATTCGCGTGAACAAATCCGCCGCGCTTTCCAGGGTGACCCGATGTTTCGCCGATCCCAGATCCAACACCGAGCAGCGTGCCGACGGCAAGCGTAGTGCCGTCCGCACTCACATCGAGGGCGTTGGGATACCAGCCCGTTGGGATCAGGCCGCGCAGGACGGCGCGATCGGGTGTCCCAACGGATACATCAAAAACAGCAACCGCATTAATACCGCCGAGTGCCACGTAGAGTGCGGCCCCGTTCGGTGAGAGTGCAACGGCCGTTGGCGCTAACCCGATTTTGCGTTCGTGAAACGGCGACACGCGAATCGTTCCGCGCACACCATTTGTGCGCGTATCCACGACGGTGATGTCATCCGAGTTGCCGTTCGCGACATACAGCAGTTCGTGCGCCTTGTCCCACGCCAGACCGGTCGGATGCAGCCCAGCCGTGAGTGTGCCGGTCACCTGCTTTCGCACAAGATCAACCCTCACCACGTTTCCACGAATCGCAATTCCGCGCGCATCAATCCGCACGCGCTCGACGCGTGGATCGCAACATTGCGAAGCGGCACGGTCTCGCGCGGTTGGTTTTTCGCCGCCAAACACTGTCACCCAGGCCGTCGATCCGTCATCGCTGATCACCGCGGCAATCGGCAGCACTCCGAGTGGCACGGCGCCGAGTAGTTCACCATCATCTGCGTCGACAATCGCCAGTCGGTCGTTGGCCGGCAATGGCACAACCGCCGGTCGGTGGCCGGTCGCATTCTTGGTGCGTGCGACCGCTGGTGCGCCCACCATATAGTCGCCTACCGATCCAGAACTCAGAATACGGGGGGCGGGGAGCTGTGATTCGAGATTGGGTGTTGAACTGGTGCCCACCGCTGGGCGTGTGAACCCCGAGAGCTGCGCAATGACCTTCGCGCTCGCCGGAACGGCAGTTCCGGGAAGCCGCGAGGTGGCAAGCGATCCCGGTAACTTCCCTACGGACGAGACATACGCCCGGTGCGTCGACGGGTCATACGCCACACCCTGTACGCCAGGGCGACCATCAAAATCCCCGCGAGCCACAAGTCTGTTGTCTCGCCAACTCATTAAATACGCGCCACCTTGGCTTGCGATCCACACTTCAGACGGTGTGTCGCCAAACCGAACACCATAGACGCGGTCGTTAAAGACACTTTGCACGCCTGCTGGCGTGACGCGCTGCGCGGTGGCAATGATCCCCGAATCTGGAACCGAGCGCCTAGGCTGCGGAGGCACAGGGGTGGTGGCGGCCTGAAAAAGCAGAAGTGGGAGAGAAATCATG
Source organism: Gemmatimonadota bacterium (assembly GCA_947471365.1). Lineage (GTDB taxonomy): Bacteria > Gemmatimonadota > Gemmatimonadetes > Gemmatimonadales > Gemmatimonadaceae > Fen-1231. Next base: position 50,478 of record CANIWQ010000005.1, read on the forward strand.
CCCCAACGATACAGCGGCACGTGAGTTTCGCACGAGTCCCAGGGTCACAACTATGTTTCGGATCGGAGACCTCTCGGTAGGACAGGACCCGCCGAGAATTTGGCGGCTCCCGCATGCGATCCGTTGACGCTGGCCGTGAGTTCGTGCATCATCGTGAGTACCCTATGCGCCGGTGTCCCCCCAACCGCGGAGTTTCTGATGTCCGTTCGCTCTGTCTCCCTCTTCATTGCCGTTGTGTTGGCCTCCGCGTGCTCGGTTCAGCGCTGGCAACCGTCGAAAGCAGCCGCGATGGATGAGCACATGACTCATATGACCGCGGTGGACATGGCGGCCGGCACGGGAGTCGCTCGCGCAAGTGGGGCAGCGGCGCAGGGAACTCCAGGGTTGCCGGCGAGCGCCGCGACGGCAGCCGCACGCGTGTCTGCTTCCCCACGCCACGCCGAATGGGTGAAGATCGCGTGGGAGCCAGGTTCCAGCGACTCGCTGATGGCGTGGATTGTGTACCCGATGACCAAGACCAAGGCTCCGGTCGTGGTCGTGGTGCACGAAATCTTTGGCCTCTCCACATGGGTCCGGTCCGTGGCTGACCAGTTTGCCGCGGAAGGATTCATTGCCATCGCCCCCGACCTGAACTCGCGCGTGCGTGGCGGCCCGAGCACCACCGAACTTTCGTCGGATTCGGCGCGCAAGCTGATCGCGGGCGTCAACTTCAGCGATCGCAATAAGGGCATTTCCGCTGTGGCCGCGTATGCCATGAGCCAGCCCAGCGCAGAAGCGCGATATGGCGTGGTCGGCTATTGCTGGGGCGGTTCAACGGCATTCGGAAGCGCCGTCTACAACGGCAAGGGGCTACGAGCCGCGGTCGCCTTCTATGGATTGCCGTTTACGCGATCGATCACCGACTCGACAGGGAAGGCCGTGGGCGTCGAGGTAATTGCCGATTCACTCGCCAAGATTACCGTGCCGATGATGCTACTTAACGGCTCCGCTGATCAGCGCATCGCGGCGGCAATGCCGGAGCTAGAGGCAAAGATGAAGGCGCTGAAAAAGGACTACGTCGGCAAGAATTACGAAGGCGCGGTGCACGGCTTCCTTCGCGCTCAAGACGACGGGTCCGCTCCTGGACAACAGGCGAATGCCGCTACGCAGGCCGCACAGGCGGCGAACCTCGCGGCCACCAAAGATGCGTGGCCGCTCACGGTCTCATTCTTTAAGAAACACCTCGGTTCGAAGTAGTCTCGCCGGCGCCGTGCGCGCCGCGCGCGCCGCGCACGAAAACTTCGATCCATTCAGGCCAGTTGCCGCTCAAGTCAAAAAAGTCCTCAAAGTGCACTAACCCTGCCGCCTCGAAGGCGGCAAGGAGTGCGTCGAACCCCGCGTCCTCAAACACCGGACCGATCGCGATCAACGATCCTTCGACGCGAAACTCCTCGTCGGTGAGGGTGAGCGCGCGATCAACATCGGCGCGGGTAAATCCGGTGCGCTCGAACGCTTCTTTGCGGACAAGCAGGGTTGGGGCGCTGTTGGTAAGTGAAAGTGGCATGCGCGCACGATAGCTTTCCGGTAATGAACGCCACAAGGTACGAAGCACGATTTGACGTGGTCGTGGTCGGCGGCGGCCACGCTGGAACCGAGGCCGCCGTCGCGGCGGCGCGATCTGGAGCGACCGTCGCGCTTATTACCAGCACGGTCGAGACGATCGGGCAGATGTCGTGCAATCCGGCCATCGGCGGCGTTGCCAAGGGGACGGTCGTGCGCGAAGTGGACGCCTTCGGTGGCGTGATGGCCCGCGCCACAGACCTCGCCACCATTCAGTTCCGTATGCTCAACCGCGGAAAGGGTCCGGCAGTCTGGGCGCCGCGCGCACAATGCGATCGTGGCTTGTACCGGCGCGCCGTGCGTGGACTGGTCGAAGCACAACCGGGCGTTTTTGTGGTGCAAGGCACGGTGCAGCGCTTGTTGTTTGAGGCCGACGGTTCGACGGTCTGTGGCGTCGTGACACTCGAGGGGCGCTGTATCGAAGCGCGCACCGTCGTGATTACTACCGGCACCTTTCTGCGCGGGCGCATTCACATTGGCACGGAGACCCGTGTCGCCGGGGGTCGTGCCGGGGAAGCGTCGACCACACATCTCGCAGAACAGCTCGCCGAGATCGGCCTTACGGTGGAACGATTTAAAACCGGTACGCCGCCCCGAATCGACGGGCGTTCGGTGAACTATTCCGTGCTCCAGCAGCAGGACAGCGAGCTCGCCGATTTCCGCTACCGCTGGTCGTTGTTCTCTGGGGATCGCGTCGGCCAGCACAGCGAGCCGCCGTTGCCGCAACTGCCGTGTTGGATCGCCTTCGCCGAGTCACGGACCAAGGCGCTGGTCGCGGAACACATTAACGAGTCCGCGATGTATGGTGGCGCCATCGGCGCGCGCGGACCGCGGTATTGTCCGTCGATCGAAGACAAGATTGTGCGCTTCCCGGATGCGGAACGACACCAGTTGTTCCTGGAGCCCGAGGGACTCGACACGCACGAACTGTACGTCAACGGCCTTTCGACGTCGTTGCCGGCGTCTGTGCAGATTGAGATGTTGCGCTCCGTCACCGGTCTTGAGCGCGTGGAGATGACACGCGCTGGGTACGCGATTGAGTACGACTATTACCCGCCAACGCAGTTGCGCGCGAGCCTCGAAGTGCGCGCCATTGCCGGATTGTTCTTTGCCGGACAGATCAACGGTACGACGGGGTATGAAGAGGCCGCGGGGCAGGGGGTGATGGCCGGCATCAACGCCGCCGCCCGAGCGCTTGGCCGCGATCCGGTGATCCTCGGCCGCGAAACATCGTACATCGGTGTGTTGATTGATGACCTCGTGACCCGAGGGGTCGATGAACCGTACCGCTTGTTCACCTCTCGCTCGGAATTTCGCCTCACCGTACGACAAGACAACGCGGTACGTCGGCTCGCCTCCGTGGGAGTCGCGCGTGGCATGTTCACCGACACCGAACGCCAGACCATTACCGACCGACTAAACGCGGAAGACCGCGCACTGGCCTTGTCGCGCGAAACGAGTGTGCGGCCAGAACAGGTGTCGGTGTTACTCGAGGCCGGCGGCTCGACGGCACTCCCACACGCCATGCGCGTTTCTGAAATTGCGAAACGCAATGGCGTGAGCCTTGCCGCACTGTTCGCCGCGGTCGAGGTGGGCGCCTCGCTCCCACGCGAGGTGCTCGACACCGTCGAACTCGAACTCAAGTACGACGGCTACTTTGCGCGCGAGCGAGTGGCGGCGGATCGACTGCGCCGCATGGCGCAGTTTCCGCTCCCGCCGGACGCGAAGTACGAATCGATGCGCTCCCTGTCTATGGAATCACGCCAGAAACTCGCCGTGCGACGCCCGTCCACACTGGCGCAGGCGGCCAACATTCCCGGCGTCAGTCCGAGTGACCTCCAAAATCTCATTATGGAGATTGAACGATCGCGCGGCTAATCGCCGTTGTCCTTACGCTCCTCGGCGTGCTGCCGATCGCTAACTGGATCGTGGGCGGCACCGCGGATCCGGCGTATGCGCGACGCTGGATGGAGTGGGGATATGGCACCAGCGTCTGTGTCGGCGTTGCCATTATCGCGGCGATCTTGGCGCGACGCGACCCCGTGCGCCGTTGGTTTTCGTTGGACCCTCGGGATGACACGAGCGCGCTGGACACCCGCTCCTCGGAACACCGAGAATCGGTGCTCACACTGACCGCGGTATCGATGATCGCGTTCGTGCTATATGCGGGAGTGGCACGCTGGGTCTTTTCTGGTGCGCCGCTCCTGATTGATGAACTCGTGCAGTTGTTTCAGGCGCGAATTTTCGAATCCGGACGCCTCGCGCTCCCGGTCGCCGCGCACCGTGAGTTCTTCTCGGTCCTCCATGTTGTCGATTTGGGCGATCGCGTGTATTCGCAGTTCCCCCCGGGATGGCCAGCCATGTTGGCGATCGCCGATAGGGCGGGCGTGTCGTGGATTGCCGGACCGCTGTGTGGCGCGCTCGCCGTGGCGCTCTTCGCGCGACTCGTGCGCCTTCTCCAACCTCAGTCCTCCCGCACATTCGTTCTCGGCACGACCGCACTCTTTGCCGTTGCACCATTCGGGGTTTTTCAGTTTGCCTCGCACATGAACCACGGCCCGACGTTGCTGTGGCTGCTCATAGCGCTGGTGGGGATGGGCGAGTTGTTGCGCGAGCGCAGCGCGCTCTTTGGACTCGTCATTGGGTTGGGTTTGGGAGCCGCGGCCACCATACGGCCGCTCGATGCGTTCGCCTTTGCCTTGCCGCTCGGCGTCTGGCTCCTTTGGCGCGCCCTCCGCGCACGAGCGCACGCAGATAGGATCAGTGTGGTCCGCGCGCGCCGCGCCTTCTGGCTGTCTGGGGTCGGGGTGAGCATTCCCATGCTCGCGATGTTCTATATCAACACGCGCACCACGGGGTCGCCGCTCGTCTTGGGATATGAGGTCCTCTGGGGAAAGGCACACGGCCTTGGGTTTCATGCGGCACCGTGGGGCGCGTTGCACACGCCGGCCAGAGGGGTGGAGTTGTTGTCGCTTTACGTGACGCGACTACAGACCTACCTCTTCGAAGCACCCTTTCCCGCGCTCGCACCAGCAATCATTGCGCTGGCCTTTGCCACCCCACTCGGAACGCTCGATCGCCTGCTGCTGCTCTCCTCCGCGCTACTCGGCGCGCTCTATTTCGCGTATTGGCACGACGGGTTCTTTCTCGGTCCCCGCTTTATGTTCGCCTGGCTGCCTGTCTTGGTACTCTGGACGGCACGGCTTCCCGGTGTGATGCGCGCGCGCTGGCCAGTGACGCGGAGTATTGAGGCTCGGGCGGCGCTCACGGCATTCTTCGTGGCGGGCATTGTCATGAGCGTGGGGTTTTCACTGCCCGTGCGAATCACGCAATACCGCAGCGGGCTGACGTCGATGCGCACAGACTATGCACAGTCGGCGGCAGCGGCCGGCGCCAACGGAGCGCTCGTTTTTGTGCGGGAGAGTTGGGGAGCGCAATTAATTGCGCGCTTGTGGGCGGTCGGTGTCTCGCGGAGCGCCACCGCTGCACTCTACGCCGGTGTAGATGCCTGCCTACTCGAGCGCGCGTTACAGCACGTCGAGGCCACTGGCCTCCGAGCAAAGGCCGCCGAGCGGTCATTGACGCCGTTGCTTGCGGATTCAGCACAGGTCCGGTCGAGCCCCTGGAGTCCGGATAGCACCGAAAAACTTTTGCCCGGCGCTCGCTACGACGCGGTATGTGTGTCCCGTATCAACCAGGACCGAGAGGGGTATGTCCACCTAGCCCCCTTATTGCTTGAGCGAACGAGCCGGAACCTCTATGCGCGCGACTTGCACGGCCGAGATTCATTACTGCTCCAAGAGCACCCCGACCGACCGGTGTTCTTGTTGCGCCGCCTCGGGACGGACGCGGACGCCCCGCTGCACTGGGCACCATTGCGTCGCGACTCCTTGTTCGCGGCGTGGCGCGCCGGCGCACCGTAGACCAAGCGTAGACCACGGAGTCGCCCGCGGAGTCGTCCGCGCGGCAGGTAACGCAGGGCTACGGCGCGGTTGATTAATATCTTATTTGATACTATTAAAATCTCCAGCTCGCTTGCTGGAAGACATGGTCGTTCTTGACAACGCTGTTATTTAGTTGCAAATAGTTACTTATTATCACCTGGAGGAGCTATGACCCGCCTTCGCGTGTTCCACGCACCCCTTCTCGCCTCTAGCATGTGTCTGCTTCCCGCTATGAGCGGAGCTCAGGGTGGCGGCCTTTTGCCACAACCCCCACAGCTGTCGGTCTCCGCTACGGCTGACGTTGAGGTCAAGCCGGATCAGGCAACGCTCACCCTCACCATTGAGAGTCGAGGAAATACCGCAGCGAAGGCCGGCGCCGAGACCGCACGAAAGGCGCGCGCGGTGATCGACACCGTGAAGGCTCTTGGGGTGTCTGTTGACCTCATCAAAACCCTTCGGCTCGACATCTCTCCGGAATACAGTTATCCGGGAAAGGGGGAGCCTCCGCGGCTTACTGGATACGTCGCGCGAAACTCCATTCGCGTCGATGTACGCACGATCGACCAGACCGGCGCGCTGATTGACGCAGCGCTGGCGAAAGAAGCCTCCGGCCTTGGGGCACTCCAGTTCAGCAGCTCTAAGGCGGATGAAGCTAGGCTTCAGGCACTTGCACGTGCCGTAGCCAAGGCTCGCGAAGAAGCCGCCGCTATGGCTACAGCGGCAGGAGGTTCGCTTGGTGGGCTCGTGGAAATGAACGCCAGTCCGGCTCAGGAAGCATTTGAGCAAGCCTCCGCAGACTATCGTATGGCGAGAATGAGCGCTTCCACACCCCCGGAGACGCCTGTTTCTCGCGGACTTCTAAAGTTTTCCGCATTGGTAAGCGGAAAATGGGTGTTTATCCCCAAATAGCTTGTGGATTGTTCCACGTGGAACAACTGTGCTTGCCACGGGTTGGGGGGACCGGTAACTTCTTCGGTCCCCCTTTCTGTTACCCAAAACAACGGCACCGGCTGTGGCTCGAGTCATTGCAATCGCAAACCAAAAGGGTGGAGTCGGTAAGACAACCACCGCAGTAAACCTAGCGGCTAGTCTCGCCGCCGCCGAGCAGAGGGTGCTCCTTGTTGACGGAGATCCGCAGGGCAACGCCTCGAGTGGCATTGGTCTCGATAGAGATTCGTACATCGGCACTGTCTACGATGTGTTGCTAGAGCCGACCGCTATTGAGTCCGTCATCAAGCGAGAGGTGCAGTTCAAACACCTCGACGTATTGCCCGCGACCCCCGATCTCGCGGGAGCGGAAGTTGAGCTCGTCTCGAAGACGGATCGTGAGCTTTCCATGCGGCACGCTCTTGAAATCGTCCGAGGGAACTATGACTTCATTCTTATCGACTGCCCTCCGTCGCTCGGATTGATCACAGTCAACATGCTGGCAGCGGCCGACGCGCTTCTGATTCCGCTGCAGTGCGAGTACTACGCACTCGAAGGGCTTTCGCAGTTACTCAACACCGTGCGCCTTGTGCAGCAGGGAGTAAATCCAACCCTGGCCATCGACGGTGTGCTCCTTACGATGTACGACGCACGACTCAACCTCTCGCGTCAGGTTGCGGCAGACGCTCGCGAGTACTTCGGCGACAAGGTGTTCCGAAGCGTCGTCCCAAGGAATGTCCGACTGGCAGAGGCTCCGAGTTTTGGAAAGCCAATCATTCTTTATGATGTCGCGTCAGTTGGATCTCAGGCGTACCTAGGTGTGGCAAACGAGGTTATCGAAAGATCGGCCGCACGTTAACCGTAACTCCTTTTACTGCAGCCTGTTACGTTCTTTTTTTGTTATCGACTGTTCGTGCGAGACGGGCATTTTCGATATCAATAATTTTAGGCGGTGATATTATGTCAACTGACAAAACACGGCGACTTGGTCGCGGCCTTGAGGCGCTTCTCTCTCCTCGACCCCCGCAACCCGAGCTTGGGCAGCCAGCACGGCCGATGAGCGAAGAGACGCCTAAGCTCGGGCTCCGCCAAATACCGCTCTCTCAGATTCGCCCGAATCCGCTTCAGCCCCGCAAGGAGTTCAACGCGACCGAACTCGCGGACCTTGAGGCGAGCATCCGAGCGAATGGATTGTTGCAACCCGTGACCGTGCGCACAGCGGCAAATGGCTACGAGTTGATTGCCGGCGAGCGGAGATTCCGCGCCGTGCAGCGTGTAGGGTGGACTGAAATTCCTGCGATTGTCCGCGGCGAAGCGGACGTGGATGACAAGACCGCACTCACGCTCGCCCTGGTAGAAAACTTGCAGCGCGCCGACCTCAATCCAATTGAAGAGGCGGAAGGATACCAGCAACTCATCGCGCAGTTCTCGCTGACACAGCAAGAGGTCGCTGAGGTTGTCGGAAAAGATCGCTCAACGGTGGCCAACGTCCTGCGCTTGCTGGCATTACCCGCGGCAGTACGACGGATGGTCCGCGAAGGACAGTTGACGCTGGGACACGGCCGCGCACTTCTCGCGCTCGGCGACGATCGTAGAATGCTCGAACTTGCCAAGATCGTGATCGCCGAGGGGTTGAGTGTGCGTGATGTCGAACGGCGCATTCGTGAATCCGGTACGGCGCGCACTCGTGCGGGAGCTGCCCCGAGCGCCGTACCGGAAACCAAGCGCCCCGCAGAGGTGGTCCGTATTGAGGATGAACTTCGGCGCCACCTGCAGACGGATGTGAAGATTCAGCTGTCGACGCAGGATAAGGGCGATGTACGCATTGCGTTCTATTCCACCGACGACCTTGAGCGTGTGTTGGACATCCTCTTGGGTGCGTCCAGAGAACGCCTATGAGAAATCGCGGAAGCGAGTCCACGTCGTCCCGCCACGGGAACCTCTTCTCTCGTAACTCGGGAGCGATGCTAATTCACGTGCAGCGGGAAAGGGGACTTGCCCATCGCACCATGTCGCTTCGTCCCTGGCAAGTGCAGCTTCTCCGGATCGCGGTATCGCGGTGGTTCGTGGCGATCCTTGCCATCGCCGTTTGCAGTTGGGGATACTTCGCGGTCCAGGCAGCGCGAGTGACTCTCGTGTCCCGCCGTTTGGTGGTGCTGGAAGCGGACGCGCTTCGCCTTGATACGCTACAGCGCGCACTGACGCAGCTGCAGCAGCGCTACGACCAGGTTCAGAAAATGATGAGCGCCCAGAACGGTGCGCGTGGCGCGGGCGCCGGATCACCTCCGCCCACACCTCCGCCCACACCTCCGCCCACACCTCCG
>CANIWQ010000006.1 GCA_947471365.1 Gemmatimonadota bacterium
CTCGGTGAGCCCTACGGTGGCCACCGCATCGCTCCCCAGTCGGCCGACCCAGAAGATATCGGTGACGGCAAAGAGCCCCTCCATGATCATTTCCAGCACCATCGGAACGGCGAGGAGGAAAATCGCGCGCCCAATGTTGCCTTCGGTGTAATCGTGGTGCGAGCCGCGCGTGGCGTCGCGCAAATCACGCCACCAGGAGTGCGTGTCGGGCACCGCAAATTCGACGGACGATCCGTTGGTCTTGCGCACAGGGAACTCCAAGGGGAGTGCGGTGGCTACTGCGCGAGGACGGCGTGCATGCGTTCGGCGATCGTCTTGGCCGTTGGCACCACCACGTCGAGCAAGTCGGGGTGGTACGGCATCGGGACATCGGCCACGGCAAAACGATCGATCGGCGCGTCGAGATGCCAGAACGCCTCGCGTGCGATCGTCGCGGCGATCTCCGCGCCAAAGCCGGCGGTGATCGTGTCTTCGTGCACAATCAAACAGCGCCCCGTGCGTCGTACGCTGTCGAGGACCGCCTCCCGGTCCCACGGCGCGATGGTGCGCAGGTCCAGGAGATCCACGTCTCCCACCGCATCGGCTGCCTCAATGCACCGCAGTGCCATCGCGCCCCAGCTGACGACGGTGATGCGGTTTCCCTCGCGCAGGCGATGCGCGCGTCCGAATGGGATGACATAATCGTCGCCGGGATACCGGGCACTGCCGTCGCTGGTCATCAACAACGAGCGATGTTCAAAAAAGATGGTGGGATTGCCGCTGCGCATCGCCGCGCGCAGGAGCCCGACCGCGTCGGCCGCGTTCGACGGCATGGCCACCTGCCAGCCCAGCGCATGTGCCCACGTTACCTCCGCGCTCAACGAATGCCACGGATCGCCAACATCCTTGCCGAATCCCCCGGGGAGTCGCACCACCATTGGCGCCGCAAACCGGTTGGCGGTCCGCCACCGGAGCGTGCCGCAATTATTCAACTGTTCGGTGGCGGGATCGGCATACTTTCGAAATTGGATTTCCGCGACCGGCATCAGCCCGGCGATCGCCATGCCGACGGCGCGTCCGATGATGCCTTCTTCGGACAAGCTCGTGTCAAAGACACGCCCCTCGCCGAATTGTTTTTGCAACCCTTCCGTGACGAGATGCACACCGCCCTTGCGGCCCACATCTTCGCCGAACACCGCGACGCGCGGGTTCGCGGCGAGTTCGCTTCGGAGCGTGCGGCGAATGGCCTCTGCGAACCGCACCATCTCGCCTTCTGTCTCCGCCACTTCTGTGGTGGGGAGTGCCGCCCGTGCCGCTCGAGCAATGCCACCGAAGGCCACGGGGTCACCGGGCAGGTCGACCTCTTCGTACACAAACCGCGACACGGTGGCGGGGTCCGGTGCAGGACGGGCTCGCGCTGCCTCGACGGCGTCGGTCACTTCGCGCTCCACCGAGCCCTCAAGCGCGGTCCATTCTGCGGCGCTCATCACCGCCGGAACGAGATAGTCGCGCAAACGGGGCAGCGGATCGCGCGCGGCGTCGGCGGCAATCTCCGCTTCAGAACGATAGCCTTTTTGGTTGTCCGGTCCCGAATGACTCGACAGACGCGGCACCGTGAGTCGCACGAGCGCCGGGCCCGCGCCGGATCGAACGTGCGTCACGCATTCCTGCAGGAGCGTGGCCGTTCCGTGCGGGTCGCATCCGTCACCGTTCCGTACGAACAGATTCGCAAACGACGCAAGGTTGGCCGCGATGTCCGCGCCAGGCGTCTGCATGTCGCCCTTGACTGAAATGCCGAGCCCGTTGTCCTCAATATAGAACAGCATCGGCAACTTGAGCGTCGTGGCCATCGTGAGCGAAGCCCAGAACCCGCTGGTGGCTACGGACGCGTCGCCACCAAGCGCGGCGGCCACGCTGCCGGTGTACGAGGCGTCGCTGAGTTGATCGCGATGATACGTAATCGCCTGCGCCCATCCGGCTGCGGGGGTGTACTGCGAGCCGACGTCACCCGACATCGGCAGCACCACCGCGCCCTCAAGGTTTGGGAAGTTGCAGACCACCCCAATGTCGCGGCCGTCGCTGAAGCCACCGGAACGCCCGAGCGGACTCGCGAGCGCATCCTCAATGGTGAGGCCGAGCGATAAGAGGAGCGGTCGCGAACGGTAATAGGCGCCAGCCGCATCGTGGCGGTGGTCCAACAACGATCCGAGGATGACCTGGGCCACGTCGTGCCCGCGCGCCGAGAACTGGTAGAGCACCACGTGCTCGCGCGGTACGTGTGCCCGATTGCGGTTCGTCGACTCTTCGAGGTCATCGCAGGCGCGCGAGACCAGCACATGGTATGCGATGCGCTTCCAGTCGAAGCCGCCGAGGGGTTTGGCGCGGGAGCGCAGAGTTGAAGCCATCCCTAAATCTGGCCGGACGCAGGGGTGAATGGGAGAGCCGGTGGTCTCCGGAGACGCAGACGGCGCGCCGGTCCGCTCAGTGCGGACCGCCCATACACCGTTCGCCAGCGGCGACGCCGGATGGCTACCCCTCCGTAGAGTGTGCCATCCACCTCCGGCATCGTATCTTTCAGGATGGCAACGCGGTCGACTCCTTCCGCGCCCACTGACCGAGGTCCCTCGATGGCCGACGCGAGCATTCTCTATTCCGTAGCATCCGGCGTTGCGACGATTACACTCAACCGTCCCGACGTCCTGAACAGCTTTACCCTTGCGATGGCACGTGCCCTGCTCGATGCGCTCGCGCGCGCCGCGGACGACGCGGCCGTGCGCGCCGTGTTGCTCACCGGCAATGGCCGTGGGTTTTGTGCCGGCCAGGATCTGGCGGAGGTCCTCCCAGCCGCTGGCGGGCCGATGCCCGATATTGGCGCGGTGGTGATTGCGGGCTACAACCCCATCATTCGCGCCATTCGCGCTCTCGAAAAGCCCGTCATCTGCGCGGTGAATGGCGTGGCAGCGGGTGCGGGCGCGAACATGGCCTTTGCCTGTGACATCACCATCGCCGCCGAAGAAGCGAGCTTCGTAGAAAGCTTTGCCAAGCTCGGGCTGATTCCCGACACCGGCGGCACCTACTTCATTCCGCGGCTCGTGGGGCACCAACGGGCCACGGGGATGTTCTTTTTGGCCGAAAAAATTCCCGCAGCCAAGGCCAAAGAGTGGGGACTCATCTGGGACGTGGTGCCGCTCGACAAGCTCCAGGCGACCACCCACGACCTCGCCGTTACGCTTGCCACACAGGCGACGCGTGGGTTTGGCCTCACAAAGCGCGCGCTCAATCATTCGCTCGGCGCCAGTCTCGACGACCAGCTCGATTTTGAAGCCCAGTCGATGACCGAGGCGGGCCAGACCAAAGACTACGAAGAGGGCGTGCGCGCGTTCCTCGAAAAGCGTAAGCCCTCCTACATAGGACAGTGATGACACTGACCAAGGATTCCGTCATCGGTGTGGTGGGCGCGGGCGCCATGGGGCAGGGAATAGCCCAGGTCGCTGCCGTAAGCGGCCATCGGGTGGTCCTTTCCGATACCGCACCAGCCGCCCTCGATAAAGCGCGCGCGTCGCACCGCGCGTCATTCGATCGTGAGGTCGAGAAAGGACGTCTCACGCGTGCCGCCGCCGATGCGGCCGTTGCGAGACTGCACTATGCGGAGGGAGCAGGCGATGCGAATCTCACCGCGATGGCAGACTGCGCGCTTGTGATCGAAGCGATCGTCGAAGACGCGCCTACCAAACAGCGACTCTTCTGTGCGCTCGAAGCCATTGTCGCTCCCGACTGCGTGCTGGCCACCAATACATCGTCACTCTCGGTGGGCCGCATCGCCTCAGCCTGCCAAGGACCGCAGCGCGTGGTGGGGATTCACTTCTTTAACCCCGCCCCCGTGATGCCACTGGTGGAGGTGGTGCCGGCCATCACAACGGCGGAGCAGGTGACCTCCGAGTCATGCGCCCTCGTGCGCGGCTGGGGCAAGACCGTCGTCGTGGCGAGCGATACGCCAGGTTTTATTGTCAATCGCATCGCTCGGCCGTTCTACGGCGAGTCGTTGCGCCTGCTCGAAGAAGGCGTCGCCGACTGCGCGACCATTGACTGGGCGCTCAAAAGTATCGGTGGCTTCAAAATGGGTCCGTTTGAACTCATGGACTTCATCGGCAACGACATCAACTATGCCGTCACCTGCTCGGTGTTCGAAGCCATGTATTACGATCCCCGCTATCGGCCCGCACTCACGCAGCGGCGCTTGGTTGAGGCGGGCCTGCTCGGGAAAAAGAGCGGCCGCGGATATTACGATTATCGGGCCGGCGCGGTCGCACCGCATCCAAACACGGACGCCGCACTCGGACAACAGATTGTTGATCGCGTGGTGGCGATGCTCATCAACGAAGCCGCCGAGGCGCTGCACCTGCGCGTCGCGACGGCGCAGGATATTGACCTCGCCATGACGAAGGGCGTGAACTATCCGCGCGGCCTGCTCGCCTGGGCCGACGAGATGGGCTCGGCCACCGTCCTCGCGCGTCTCGACGCGTTGCGCCACGAGTATAACGAAGACCGCTATCGCGCGAGTCCGCGCTTGCGCCGCGTCGCGGCCGCTGGCGGGAAGCTCAACGTATGACGGCCATCGATCCGCAGACCCTCGCCGAGCGCGTCGTCGTGAAAATGATGGGGAACGATGCCTTCTCGCAGTGGCTCGGCATTGAGGTGACGCACGTCGCGCCGGGCTGTGCGACGTGCTCGATGGATGTCCGCGCCGACATGGTGAACGGATTCGGCACCTCGCATGGCGGCGTGGCGTATTCGCTCGCCGACAGCGCGTTTGCATTTGCTACCAACAACTGTGGACGCCTCAGCGTGGCCGTGGATACGACCATGAGTTACCCGGCCGCCGTACGCCCTGGCGATCGGATCACGGCTGTGGCGGTGCAGGAAACGACCAGTAAACGCCTCGCGTTCTGCACCGTGACGGTGCGCAATCAGCACGGCGCCGTGGTCGGACATTTTCGCGGAACCGTATATCGCACGCCGGTGGATCATTTTCCCGAGTTTGGCAACACGCTCGGCCTTCCCTCGACTCCCGTATGACTGACGCATTCATCATTGACGGCGTGCGTACGCCGATCGGAAACCTCGGCGGCGCACTGAGTTCGGTGCGCGCCGACGATCTCGGTGCACACGCCATTCGCTCTCTGTTGGCGCGCAACCCTGCGCTCGACCCCGCTCGTATTGCCGATGTGATTATGGGGTGCGCGAATCAAGCCGGCGAAGACAACCGCAACGTGGCGCGCATGGCGTTGCTCCTTGCCGGTCTCCCCGTGACGGTGCCCGGCGAAACAGTCAACCGGCTGTGTGCCTCTGGCCTCAGTGCCGTGGCCCAAAGCGCGCGCGCCATTCGCTGCGGCGAAGGCGATGTGCTGATTGCCGGCGGTATGGAGTCGATGACGCGCGCGCCCTTTGTGCTCAGCAAGGGCGCCACTCCGTTCGCGCGCGACGTACAGCTGTTCGACACCAGCCTCGGCTGGCGGTTTGTCAATGCAAAGCTGAAAGCGCTGCACGGCACCGACTCGATGGGCGAGACCGCGGAGCATGTGGCCTCGCAGTACGGCATCACGCGAGCCGATCAAGATGCCTTCGCGGTGCGGTCACAACAGAAGGCGGCGGCATCGCGCGCGAGCGGACGATTCGCGATTGAGATTGCGCCGGTGGAAATTCCGCAGAAGAAAGGCGACGCGCTGCAGGTGGAGCACGACGAGTTCTTGCGCCCCGATACGTCGCTGGAAACGCTCGCCAAACTCAAACCCGCTTTCCGGACGGATGGACAGGGCTCTGTCACCGCCGGCAACGCCTCTGGGCTCAACGATGGCGCGGCGGCATTGCTGCTCGCTTCGGGTGCTGCGGCACAGGAACTCGGCCTCACGCCGCGCGCTCGTGTCGTTGCAAGCGCGGCGGCCGGCGTAGAACCGCGCATCATGGGCATGGGGCCGGTGCCCGCCACCAAGCTTGCACTCCAGCGCGCCGGCCTGACGCTGGCACAGATGGATGTGATTGAGCTGAACGAAGCCTTTGCCGCGCAGTCCCTTGCGTGCGTGCGTGAACTTGGAATCGCCGACGATGATCCTCGCGTGAACCCCAACGGCGGCGCCATTGCCCTCGGACATCCGCTCGGGATGAGCGGTGCGCGCCTCGCGCTTACCGCCATGCACGAACTCGAACGCACCGGCGGTCGCTACGCGCTCTGCACGATGTGCATCGGCGTGGGGCAGGGCTTTGCCGTGATCCTGGAGCGCGTCTAGTGCACGCGCCCGTCTCCTGCCGCCCCAAGGCACGTCTATGATCTACGCCTTTGAGGGATTTATTCCCGTGGTGCACGAGTCCGCCTTTGTGCATCCGCAGGCCGCCGTTACCGGCAATGTGATCATCGGACGCAATGTGTACATCGGTCCCGGTGCCGCAATTCGCGGTGACTGGGGCGGCATTGTGATTGCCGACGGCTGCAATGTGCAGGAGAACTGCACCATCCACATGTTCCCCGGCGTCGTCGTGCGGCTCGAAGAAGGCGCGCACATCGGACACGGGGCCATCGTGCACGGTGCACACATTGGCGCCAACGTGCTCGTCGGCATGAATGCCGTGGTGATGGACAACGCCGACATCGGCGACGGCTGCGTGGTGGGCGCCCTGTGCTTTGTGCCGTCGGAGATGCAGGTGCCCCCGCGCAAAGTCGTGGTGGGGAATCCCGCGAAGATCGTCAAAGACGTCACCGACGAAATGCTCGCATGGAAAACCAAAGGCACCGCGTTGTATCAGGCGCTTCCAGCCGCCATGCGCGCCGGATGGAGTGCCGCCGAACCGCTGCGCGAGGTGCCCGCGCACCGACCCGCGCAGAGCGCGGTGCACAAGACGTGGGCCGACATCAAAGGCGAGCGCGCGTAGCGGGGCCTCCGCGGCGCGCGCGATGGTCAGGGCACAACGCGCTGGGCGCCGCTCGCGCCCTTCACAGACGAGGAGAATCGGTCGTGCAGCAACTCCGGAATTTTGCGGGTGGCGAGTGGATCGTCGGTACGGGCACACAGGCGCTGATGCATCACGCCGTCACGGGCGAGGTGATCGCGCAAACGTCCAGCGGCGGCGTCGATTTCAAGGCGATGCTCGAGTACGCGCGCACCGTGGGCGGTCCGGCCATGCGGCGGCTCACCTTTCATCAGCGCGCCGCGCTGCTCAAAGCACTCGGCAAATATCTCATGGAGCGTAAGGACGCGTTCTACGCGCTGAGCGCCGCTACGGGCGCCACCAAAGCCGATTCGTGGGTGGACATTGAGGGTGGCATCGGCACGTTGTTCGCCTATTCGAGTCGCGGGCGCCGAGAGTTTCCGAATGAGACATTCTACGTAGACGGTCCCACCGAGCCATTGAGCAAGGGCGGCACCTTTGTGGCGCGGCATATTTGTGTGCCGCTCGAAGGCGCGGCGGTACACATCAACGCCTTCAACTTTCCCTGCTGGGGAATGCTCGAGAAGCTCGCGCCCACCCTCCTTGCGGGGGTGCCAGCCATTGTGAAGCCCGCCACCGCCACGAGCTACCTCACCGAGGCGATGTTCCGCGAGATCATCGCGTCGGGCATTCTTCCGCCCGGCGCCGTGCAGCTGATTGTGGGAAGCGCCGGGGATCTGCTCCAACACGTGACCGAGCAGGACGCCGTCGCGTTTACGGGCTCGGCCGACACCGCGCTCATGCTGCGTACCGGAGCGGCGATTGCCGCTCACTCGGTTCGGTTCAACGCCGAGGCCGATTCGCTCAACTGCTCGATCCTCGGCCCCGATGCGGCGCCGGGAACCGAAGAGTTCGACCTCTTTATCAAGGAAGTCGTGCGCGAGATGACCGGCAAAGCTGGCCAGAAGTGCACCGCCATCCGCCGCTCCATCGTGCCGCGGGGGATGGAAGAGGCCGTCATCAAGGCGCTGGTCGGGCGGCTGGAGAAGACGACGATCGGCGATCCGAGCGTCGAGGGGGTGCGGATGGGCCCCTTGGCCAGCAAGGCGCAGGTGCGCGATGTGGGTGCAAATGCCGCGCGGATTCGGGCGGCTACCGAGCTGGTTTACGGCGGAGGGGACTTTGCCGTGGTGGGCGCCAACAGGGACGCCGGCGCCTTCTTTGGTCCGATGCTGATGTTCGCGAATCACCCGCTGAAGACCGCTGAGCCGCATGACGTTGAAGCGTTCGGTCCGGTCAATACCGTGATGCCCTACGACACCCTCGATGAGGCGGTAGAACTCGCAAAACGCGGGAAAGGCTCGCTGTGCGGCTCTCTGTTCACGAGCCAGGGGGAGGTGGCCCGAAAAGTGGTCCTCGGCGTGGCTCCGTACCACGGCCGCCTCATGGTGCTCGACCGCACCAGCGCCAAGGAAAGCACGGGACACGGCTCTCCGCTCCCCAATCTGGTGCACGGCGGACCCGGCCGAGCCGGCGGCGGCGAGGAGATGGGAGGTGCTCGCGGGGTGCTCCATTACATGCAGCGGACGGCGGTGCAGGGGTCGCCGCAGGTGCTTGTGGAGGTCACCCGGGAGTGGACCGCCGGAGCCAATCAGGTGGCCGGAAACGAGCATCCGTTCCGGAAATATTTTGATGATTTGGTGGTGGGCGAGACCCTGAACACGGCCACCCGGACCATCACGCTGGCCGATGTAGAAGCCTTCGCCGCGCTTTCTGGGGACCGGTTTTACGCCCATATGGACGATGCCGCGGCCCGCGCCAACGGGATATTTGAGGGTCGTGTGGCCCACGGATACTTCATCGTTTCGGCCGCTGCGGGGCTCTTTGTAGACCCCGCGCCGGGTCCGGTTCTGGCCAACTACGGGCTCGAAAACCTCCGGTTTGTAAAGCCCGTCTACCCCGGCGACACCATCGGAGTCCGTCTCACGGTCAAGCAAAAGACCGCCAAGGACACCCCAGAAGGAGCGGTCCCGCAGGGGGTCGTGGCGTGGGATGTGGAGGTGCGGAACCAGCACGCGGAGCCGGTGGCGCTGTATACGATCCTGACTTTGGTGAAGCGTCTGGGCGTCTGAACCGGCTGTTAGACCTAAGGACGAATGGCGCGCGGCCCGATGGGCTGCGCGCCATTTTGTCATATAAATATCACCTAGTAGGTCTGTGGTGGGAGATGGGACCAGCCGGAGTCGGCGGTGCCTAGACGGCTCGGCACCTGGCCAGCGGCCTCGACATTTGCCCGCTCCGACTCGAGAGGCGGCGTCTGGTCGCCTCTGATCGCTGCCTCAGACGGAGTGGAAAAGTCGTGCAGTCAGCCCAGCTTAAGGTCGTCCGGTGGTCTTGGTGTAATAGTCCACCAGCAGTTGTGGATTGGAATGGATATGCAATGTTTTACTTCAAGTAGTATGCACTAACTGCATAAAAAATGCCCAGATAGCATATCACAGATGATATGGAATCTAGGCTATATTCGCGTTGTGGATATTCACTTTGCGACTGCATACGCCATGCAGTCCCAGCGCCCTGCATTGAAATATCACAAATCTACTATTTACGAAAAAGCGTAGGGGTGCTGCTGATAGTAGTGGTCAGGCGGGCCTGCGTGCTTCGCGTGCTGTTCTCAGGAAGGTCCATCGACCCGCTCGGTCCTTTGAGCGACTGGCCTCTCCTAAGCTTCCTACAACATACGCCGTCAACACACAGACTGCCAAGACGGCTTGGCGTCACGGTGATCTCGGTTGATCTCGGTTGATCGAAAATCGGCATCAACTGTGATATCGGGTGATGGCGCATCGGCCACCTGGGGCGAGAGGTTGAACAGGTTTTTACGGTGACTGTGCCGAGTGATCCCGGATCTGTGGCGGCCGGACCTGGGGAGCCGGACGGGGCGGTCGGACCGGGGGAGTCGGACCGGGGCGGCCGGACCGGGGCGGCCGGACTGGACGGGGCGGTCGGACTGGACGGGGCGGTCGGACTGGGGGGGGCGGGGCGGTCCGACCGCCCCCGTACCAAAAACAAAGGCCGGCGCTCACTGCGCCGGCCTGCCCTAACTTTCCGCCAAGGCTACGTCCGAGCTTTGGCGGCTATAACCAGCGTTACGCCGCTTGGGCCTTCTTGGCCTTGAGCGCGTCCTGGACCCAGGTCAGCGGAATTAGAAAGAGCGGCGTCAGGAAGAGCCCGAGCAGCATGTTGATCCAGATCAGGGCCGAGTAGAAGGCGCCCATACCTAGGCCGGCGATCAGGGTTCCTAGGGGTCCGCCGAAGCTATGCTCCACGAAGACATCCTCGCGCTCAAAGGGCACGTCCGAGGCCCGCAGGTGGGCTCTCAGGTGACAACGCCCTTATGTTAGCGGAATGCCAACGCGCGCGGAAGCGGGGGGTGAAGCTGGGGATGAAGCGGCGCACGACGCCGTCGAGTGGGCGACGGCGTCGCTACCGCCGAGGCGCTATCTGCTTGCCGTGTCGGGTGGGCGCGACTCGATGGTGCTCATGACGGCCTCTGCGCGCGTTCGCGACGACGTATGTATGGTGGCCACCTTCGACCACGGCACGGGGCCCGCCGCCACGCAGGCGGCGGCGCTGGTGGAGCGCGAGGCGTCTGCGCTCGGCTTGCCCGTCATCAGCGGGCAGCTCAACGCCCCCGTCTCAACAGAAGCCGAGTGGCGGGCGGCACGCTGGCGCTTCCTGCGCGGATGGGCACACGACCTGCGCGCGACCGTCGTGACCGCGCATACGATGGACGACCAACTCGAGACGGTCGTCATGCGCGTGCTACGGGGCGCGGGCGCTCGTGGTCTCGCGGCGATGTACGCGCCGTCGCCGACCTGTCGCCCACTGCTCGCCGTACCGCGCGCGGTGGTCGCGGCCTACGCCACCGCGAGACGGGTCCCATTTGTGGAGGATCCGTCGAATCAAAGCCGTGCCCACCTCCGGAACCGTGTGCGGCTCGATCTGCTGCCAGCGCTGCTCACGGCGCGCCCGGACCTTGGGGCGGAGCTGTTGACGCACAGCCAAGAGGCGGCGGAGTGGCGGGCTGCGGTTGAATCGGTTGTCGATGGCCTTGGCGTGGTTGAGACCGAGCCTGGGCGGGTGGCGGTGCCGGTTGCGAGCTTGGCGACGCTGGACCCGCGAGCACTGGCCGTGCTCTGGCCCGCGATTGCGGGGCGCGCCGGCGTCGCACTCGACTGGCGTGGAACCGACCGTCTGGCTGCGTTTACCAGTGGAGCGCGGGCCGGTGGCGAGATCCCACTGTCTGGCGGTGCACGGGTTCGGCGGACGGCGACGAGCTTTGTGGTGACCGCCACCCAGACGGCTGATGCGACTATATTAAGAGAATGACAGAGAACAACGACCCACGGCTTCTTGGTCGCGAGGTCCTTCGCATTGCCTTTGACGAAGCCTCCATTCAGCGCCGCGTGCATGCGCTAGGTGCCGAGATCACGGCAGCCTACCCGGATGGGGACCTGCTCGTCCTTGGGTTACTCAAGGGCAGTTTTGTCTTTCTGGCGGACTTGGTGCGCCATATTCATCGCCCGTTGCATGTCGACTTTCTGGTCGCGTCCAGCTACGGCGAGGCCACGGTGTCGAGCGGACACGTGAACCTGGTGTACGATCCGGAAACAAAATTGGCGGGTAAGCACATTCTATTGGTTGAGGACATCGTCGATTCCGGACGCACGCTGCAGAAGCTGATGGATGTGTTGCAGACGCGTGGGCCGAAGTCGCTGGAAATCTGTGCGCTGCTGGACAAGCGCATCGCCACGGAGCTGAAGCATCCGGTGAAGTTTGCCGGGTTCGATGCGCCGAGCGAGTTCTTGGTTGGGTACGGCCTCGACCATGCTGAAGATTTCCGCCATTTGCCGTACGTCGCAAGCCTGCGATAACGCAGGAAAAGCCTCCCAATATGCCTCCCAAAACAGCGCCCGAAGACAAGAACAACTGGAGCCGTCGCTCCAAATCGCTGGCCTTCTGGATCCTCGTGATTCTGGTGCCGGTTGCGTTCATTGAGTTCTCGAGCGGCCAGCGCGATGCCGCCACGGAAATCGATGACACGCAGTATCAGGTCCAGCTCGCCAAGGACAACATTTCCAAGGTCACGATCATCGCCGGCAAGCAGGTGCTTGGCGACTTCCGCACGCCGGTGACCATCGAACGCCGTCCGGTGTCGAAGTTCACCACGCAAATGGCGATTGCCAACAGCGAAAAAGAAATCGAGAAGCTGCGCGAGAAAAACGTGCAGATTTCGGCGCAGGATGCGCGGCCGTCCATTGGTGGTCTGATCATTAGTTGGCTCCCGGTGGTGCTGCTCATTGCCTTCTGGATTTTCATTTTCCGGCAGATGCAGTCGGGCGGGAACAAGGCGTTTTCGTTTGGCAAATCCAAAGCCAAGCTGCTCGCGGGCGACACGCCGAAGGTGACGTTCGCGGACGTCGCGGGGTGTGATGAGGCGAAGGTTGAGCTGGAGGAAATCATCGAGTTCCTCAAGGATCCGCAGAAGTTCACCAAACTCGGCGGTCGCCTGCCGAAGGGTGCGCTGCTGGTGGGTCCGCCGGGCACCGGCAAGACGTTGCTCGCGAAGGCCGTGGCGGGTGAAGCCAATCGTCCGTTCTTCTCGATGTCCGGTTCGGACTTCGTGGAAATGTTCGTGGGCGTGGGCGCGAGCCGCGTGCGCGATTTGTTTGAACAGGGCAAGGCGCATGCGCCGTGCATCATCTTCATTGACGAAATTGACGCCGTGGGCCGTCACCGCGGCGCCGGACTCGGCGGTGGGCACGACGAACGCGAGCAGACGCTCAATCAGTTGCTCGTCGAAATGGACGGTTTTGAATCGAACGACGGCGTGATTCTCATTGCCGCCACGAATCGGCCGGACGTGCTGGATCCCGCGTTGCTGCGTCCCGGCCGTTTCGACCGGCAGATTGTGGTCGATGCGCCGGATCTGCGTGGTCGCATCGGCATTCTCAAAGTGCACATGCGCAACAAGCCGGTGGCGGATGATGTCGACATCACCGTCCTCGCGAAGGGCACGCCGGGAATGGCGGGTGCCGACCTCGCGAATCTCGTGAATGAAGGCGCGCTGCTCGCGGCGCGCCGCAATCACGACAAGATCTACCGCGCCGATCTCGAAGACGCCAAGGATCGCGTGATGCTCGGCGCCGAGCGGAAGTCGCTCGTGATGAAGGAAGAAGAGCGCCGCTTGACGGCGTATCACGAGGGTGGACACGCGGTGTGCGCCATGAAGGTGCTCGGCAACGATCCGCTGCATAAGGTGACGATTGTGCCGCGCGGTCGCGCGCTCGGTCTGGCGTTCACGCTGCCCGAGGATGATCGCGTGAGTGTGACGCGTCAGCAGTTGGAGGCGCGATTGGTCATGGCCTACGGTGGGCGTGTGGCCGAAGAGTTGGTGTTCGGCCACGATCGTGTGACCACCGGCGCCGCTGGCGATATTCAGCAGGCGACGGCCATCGCACGCCGCTATGTGAGCCAGTGGGGGTTGAGCGATTCGATTGGCCCAATCCTCGTGGGCGACAACGAAACGGAAGTGTTTTTGGGCCGTGAGTTGAACAGCCGGCGTCAGGTGTCGGAGCGCACGGCGCAGTTGGTGGATGACGAAGTGTCGCGCGTGATTCAGCAGGCGTACTCACGCGCCAAGGATGTGCTCACGGCCAACCGGCCGTTGCTGGATGCGATTGCGGCGGCGTTGCTCGAGCGGGAGACGCTGGCGCGAGAGGACTTCGACGTCTTGCTGCGGGGGGAGAGCCTGCCGCCGCGCATCGATCCGCCCGCGACCACGGAGCTTGCGCCATCGATTCCGCCGGCCGCGGAGCCCCGCCGCGTGGTGCCTCCGTTGCTCGGTGGTGCGGAGCCGCATCCCGCGTAGGACGGTCTGCGCAACGATTGTCGAGGTGGGCGGGGAGCACGGTTTTGACCGATGCTCCCCGTCCTTTTTTTGGGGTCGGCGGGTGGGCGATCCGTCCCGCCTTGGCAGACGCAGATTGGACTTGCCGAGAGGTGGTAACCCTCGATAATTTCATATGTTATGCCATTTCAGGGGATGGAACGCCGAGTGGCGGAAATTCGTAGCCGAATCGACGCGGCCGTCCTCCGCGGCGGACATGGACAGGTCGTGCGCATGATTGCGGTTACCAAGACGCATGGCGCGGATGCGGTGGATGCAGCTTACGACGCCGGGCTCGCCGATGTGGGCGAGAACAAAGTGCAGGAAGCGCTCGATAAGCAGCCGTTGGTGCAGGCGCGCGCGCGCGCGGCGCGATGGCACCTCATCGGCCATTTGCAACGCAATAAAGTAAAACACCTCGGCGCGTTTTGGCTCTTGCATGCGCTCGATAGCGCGCGATTGGCCAATGCCGTGCACGAGTTTGGGGTGGCGCGTGGCACACCGATGGACGTGTTGCTGCAGGTGAATGTGGCGGGCGAAGCGACCAAGGGTGGATATGAGCCGTCGGAGCTCGAAGCAGAGGCCGTTCGGCTGATGGGTTTGCCAGGTCTGCGGATCCGTGGTGTGATGACCATGGCGCCGTTTGATGTGGACGAGGGCACCCTGCGCACGGTGTTCAGCGGTGCACGCGCGGCGCGGGACGTACTCCGGCGCGCGGGGCATGACGCCGTGGAGCTGTCGATGGGCATGTCGGGGGATTACGAGATCGCCGTAGAAGAAGGAGCCACGATGGTGCGTCTGGGAACCATCCTGTTTGGAGCGAGAGACTTATGAACGACGAAGGCTTTCACCTGACGGCCGTCGATGTGCGACGCTACGAACTTGGGTCGGCGCTCCGCGGCTACGACAAGGCGCGTGTGGACCAACTGCGCGACCAGGTGGCGGACGAACTGGAACGCCTGACGCGCGTGAATCAGGAACTCGAGGCGAAGGCGAAGGGGTTTCATGAGCAACTGCGGGCGTTTCGCGAGCGCGATAAAGCGCTCAACGACGCACTCGTCAGCGCGCAGCAGCTGCGGGCGGATACGAAGGAGCAGGCTGAGCGCGAAGCGATATTGACGCTGCGCGAGGCGCAGGCCGAAGGGCAGCGCCTGATCGACGAGGCGAAGGCGGAAGTACGTCGGTTGTCGGTGGAGATCGATGCGCTGACGAAGTTGCGTCGCACCCATCTCGCGCATGCGCGCGCGCTGGCGGAACGACACCTCACCGATTTGCAATCGGCGGAAGCGATGGTCATGCAGATTGCAGCGGCCGAGAAGCCGCGCGACACATGGCTCGACGCTCCGGTCGACGGGCCCGCGCATTCACCGGATGGTTCGGCGATGGATGCGCCGGTCGAGGACGAGTAAACAGCGTCGTGACCACCATCGCGCTCGATATGACCGCCGACCCTGCGGGGCACCGTGCTGCGCACTCGGCTTCGGCCGTGGATGCGGCCGTGCACGCCATTCGCGCGCACACCGCGTTCGTGCCGGAGGTGGCGATTGTGCTGGGCACCGGACTCGGCGCCCTCGGCGCGGCGATCACGGTGGAGGCACGTGTGGAGTACGGAGACATTCCCGGATTCCCGTTGTCCACGGTGGAGTCGCACGCGGGTCGTTTGTTGTTTGGGACGCTCGGCGGCAAGCGCGTGGTCGCCATGCAAGGGCGATTCCATCGGTACGAGGGGTACTCGCTGCAGCAGGTGACGTTTCCGGTGCGCGTGTTGCAGGCGCTCGGCGCGCCGACGCTTGTGGTGAGCAACGCCTGTGGCGGCATGCACCCGGAGTGGCAGGCTGGTGATGTGATGCTGATTGCCGATCACATCAACTTGTTGGGCGACAATCCGTTGATTGGTCCGAATGACGCACGGTTTGGTCCGCGCTTTCCTGATATGAGTGATCCGTACGACGCGTCGTTGCGCACGCTGGCGCGCCGCGTGGCGACGGCTCAAGGGATCACGTTGCGTGAGGGCGTGTACGTCGCGGTGCAGGGGCCGAGCCTAGAGACGCGGGCTGAGTATCGCATGCTGCGCGGGCTTGGCGCGGACGTGGTGGGGATGAGTACGGTGCCCGAAGTGATTGTCGCGACGCACGGCGGGATGCGCGTGCTTGGCCTGTCGATCATTACGGATATGTGTTTGCCTGACGCGCTGGTGCCCGCGACCCTCGAGCACATTCTGGCGGTGGCGCGTGGTGCTGAACCGAAATTGACGTCGCTGGTGTGCGGCGTGCTGGAGTTACTGTGAGCGAGCGTCGGTATCAGGTACTCCCGCCCGATCGAGCGGCGGATGCGGTAGAAACGGAACTCCTGGCGCGCTGGCGTGAGGAGCAGCTCGTGGCGCGCTCGCTGGCGGGGCGCCCAGGCGCGCCGGAGTTTGTGTTCTACGATGGGCCGCCCACGGCCAACGGCCGTCCGGGCATTCACCACGTGTTCGCACGCACGGTGAAGGATCTGTTCAGTCGTCACCGTGCGATGCTCGGGTATCATGTGCCGCGCAAGGCGGGATGGGATACGCACGGGCTGCCGGTGGAAATTGAAGTTGAAAAAGCGCTTGGCATTAGCGGCAAGCAGGATATTGAACGGATTGGTGTAGAGGAGTTCAATAAGCGCTGCCGCGAAAGTGTCTGGAAATACCGCGAAGAGTGGGAACGGCTGGTGGAGCGGGTGGGCCATTGGCTCGACTACGAACAGCCGTATGTGACCTACAGCAACAACTACGTGGAGAGCGAGTGGTGGGCGCTGCGCACGTTGCACGACAAGGGACTGCTGGTGCAGGGGCACAAGATATTGCCGTACTGCCCGCGGTGCGGCACGACGTTGTCGTCGCACGAGGTGGCGCAGGGGTATGAGGATGTGGAAGATCCGTCGGTGTATTTGGCGCTGGATTTGGTGGAACCGCCACAGCGAGTTGACGGGAATCCGGTGACCGTTAATGGGTTACCAGCTACGACGGCGCTTGGTGGAAAGCCGGCGCGTCGGCGCATCGTGGTGTGGACGACCACGCCGTGGACGTTGCCCTCGAATGCCGCACTCGCGGTGCATCCGGATTTGACGTACGTGGAAGTGAAGAAGAACGGGCGTGATGATTGGACGCTCCTGCTCTCGGAGTCGCGCGCCGGTGCGGTGCTCGGGCAGGAATGGGAGTCACGCTGGGAAGTGGTGGGCCGCTTTACGGGACGTGAGCTCGAGGGGACGCGGTATCGCCGTCCGCTCGATTGGCTCCCGTTTGAGGATGGCGAGCACGAAGTCATTATCGCCGAAGACTTTGTGACGGCGGATGACGGCAGTGGCGTGGTGCACATGTCGCCAGCGTTTGGCGCGGATGATTACGCGGCTGGGCAACGGCGTGGGCTGGCGTTTCTGCAGCCGGTGAACGCGCGTGGTGAATTCCCGGCGGAGATGCCGGTGGTGGGTGGCAAGTTTGTGAAGGACGCCGATCCGTTCATCATCGAAGAGCTCAAGGCGCGCGACGTGTTGTGGAAAGCGGCGACGCTCACGCACTCGTATCCGCATTGCTGGCGCTGCCGTACGCCGCTGCTCTACTACGCGCGCGGATCGTGGTTCATCAAGACGACGGCGTTCCGCGATCGCATGATTGCGCGCAACAAGGCGGTGCGCTGGAATCCGCCCGAGGTGGGCGAGGGGCGCTTTGGGAGTTGGCTTGAGAACAATATCGACTGGGCGATTTCGCGCGATCGCTATTGGGGCACGCCGTTGCCGGTGTGGGTGAACGATGCCGACCCGACCGAGATTGACGTGATTGGCAGCTATGCCGAACTCGCCGAGAAGAGTGGGCGCCCGTTACCGGCCGATTTTGATCCGCATAAGCCGTACATCGATGCCTACACCTGGCCGGCCAAGTCCGGCACGGGGACGATGCGGCGGGTGCGTGAAGTGATTGATGCGTGGTTTGATTCCGGTTCGATGCCGTTTGCCCAGTGGCACTATCCGTTTGAGAATCGCGAGCTCGTCGCGGCCCAATATCCGGCGGACTACATCGCGGAAGGGCTCGATCAGACGCGTGGGTGGTTCTACTCGTTGCTCGCGATTGCGACTGGGTTGGGTGACGCATTGCCGAACAATGCAGATCCGGTGAAGCCTGGTGATGCCGCCGCGCCGTACAAGGCGGTGGTGGTGAATGATCTGGTGCGCGATGCGAAGGGGCTCAAGATGTCGAAGAGCCGCGGCAATGCCGTGGATCCGTGGAGCGTGATGGAGCGCCACGGTGCCGACGCCGTGCGGCTCTTTCTCGTGGCGAGCAGTCAGGTGTGGACGCCGCGCAACTTTGATGAGTCGGTCATTCGCGAAGGGGCTGGGCGCTTCTTACTCACCTTCAAAAACGTGTACAAGTTTTGGGCGGAGCTGGCCAATTTTGGTTGGGCGCCGTCGGCGGACGACCCGCGCCCCGACGACCGGCCGGCGCTTGATCGGTGGGTGCTCTCGCGATTGGCGGGCGTGGAAGCCGAAGCAAATCGCCAGTTGCTGAACTACGATGCGACCCTTGCCGCGCGAGCGGTGATGACGTTCGTGGACGAGGACGTGTCGAAGTGGTATGTCCGCTTGGGGCGCGACCGGTTCTACGATGTCACATCGCCGGACAACCGTGCGGCCTTCGCCACGCTGCACGAAGTGCTGACCGTGAGTTGCCGGTTGCTCGCGCCGTTCGCTCCGTTTGTGACCGACTGGATACACCGGGAACTCACCGGGACCTCCGTGCATTTGGCAGATTACGTGCGCCCGTCCCCGTTCCCGGTGGATGCGGCGCTCGACGCGGCGATGAGCGACGTGCGCGCGTTGGCCACACTCGGGCGGGCGCAGCGTGAAACGGTTGGGATTGGCGTGCGTCAGCCGCTGGGCGAGCTGGTGGTGTTTCCGCTGCTGCGTGATCTACGGTTCGACGATTCGCTGACCGGTTTGCTGGCCGGCGAACTCAATATCAAGTCGGTGCGCGTGGCGACGGATTTTGCGCAGATCGGTACGGCTGAGGCAAAAGCGGACTTCAAGGTGTTGGGCAAGCGGGCCGGGAAGGACATGAAGCTGGTGGCGGCGGCGATTGAGTCGTGGCCGGCGGCGTCGGTGCTCGAGGTTTACTTTGGGGCCTCGGTGCATGTGACCGTGGAAGACCGGACGTACGCCGTGGGGCCGGAGGACGTAAAGGTCACCCTGCGTGGGGTGGCGACCGACGGACGTTGGGCGGTGGCGTTGGACACGATCATCACGCCCGCGTTGCGCACCGAGGGGATGGCCCGGGAAATCGTCAGCCGGGTACAGCGATTGCGGAAGGAAACAGGATTGGCGGTAAGTGACCGCATCCGGCTGTTGGTGGCAGGGCCCGCCGAGGTGCATGCGGCGGTCGAGGAGTACCGGTCTTGGATCACCGGAGAAGTGTTGGCCCGCGATCTCGTCTTGAGCGACGGTATCTCGGAAAACGTTGGCGCCGTACCCGTCGAGCTCGACGGCGCGACGGCATTCATAGCTCTTACCAGGGAAGGTTGACGATGCCTGGAGTGACTGGCGGTGAGAAGAAGTTCAAACCGATGCTGAAAAAACAGCTCAACTACTTCGAGAAGCGGTTGCTGGACGAGCGCAAGCGCGTCCTGAAGGAGCTGGGGCACTTCGACGAAACGTTCGGTTCGACGCCGCAGGGCGCCGATGGCGATCTCTCTTCATACTCGTTCCACATGGCGGATCAGGGTACCGATGCCATGGAACGGGAAAAGGCCTTTCTCTTTGCGTCGAAGGAAGGGCGATTCCTCTGGCACGTGGATCAGGCGTTGCGCCGGCTGTATCGCAAGCCCGACGAGTTCGGCATGTGTCATCAGTGCCGCGGCGAGATTGCGTTTGACCGGCTCGATGCGTTGCCGCACGCGCGGTTCTGTTTTGAATGCAAACAACGTGAGGAAGATGCCAAGAAGTAGTCGGCACGCCCCGCTGTTCTGGGGCATCGGGGGGGCCGTGTTGGTGACGGACCTTCTCACGAAAGACATGGCGGCCGCGCGCCTTTTGCCGCCGTACCTGCCGCACGACGTGTGGGGCAGCGTGGTGCGGTTGACGCTGGTCTACAACCCCGGTGCCGCTTTTGGGCTGCATGTGGGGGCACAGTCGCGCTGGATTTTCAGTGCGCTGGCGGTGGGTGCGCTGGTTGTGTTGTGGCGGATGTTTCGCGCGACACGCGCCGACGATCTCCGGCGCGTGGTGGCGTTGGGGCTCGTGTGTGGCGGCGCCGTGGGGAACCTCGTGGATCGCATGCGGTCGGTGCGAGGCGTGGTGGATTTTATCGATATCGGCATTGGTGGGTCGCGTTGGCCGACCTTCAATGTCGCCGACATCGCCGTGACGTGCGGCGCCATTCTGTTGGCGGCGGTATTGTGGCGTGAGGACGCTGCGGTGCCGGCGCAGGAGCCCGTTCATGGACACGACACACCAGTTATCAGTTGACGAAGATGCCGGCACACGCCTCGATGTTCTGGTGGCGCGCCGGCTCGATATTTCTCGCACCATGGCCGCGACGTTGATCGCGACGGGGCGGGTGTTCGTCAATGCGGGAGCGCAAAAAGCGAGCTACCGCACCGAAGCCGGCGACGCGATCACGGCGACGGTGACCACGACCACGGAACGCCCGGTGGTGGGCGAAGACATTCCACTCCACATCATTTTTGAAGACGACGAACTGCTGGTGGTGGACAAGCAAGCGGGGATGGTGGTGCATCCGGCACCGGGAAACTGGACCGGCACCCTGGTGAATGCGCTGATGGGGCGTGGGCAGGGTTTAGCGGAAGGGGGCGGTGAAGAGCGAGCCGGTCTCGTACACCGTCTCGACAAGGATACGAGCGGGCTGCTCGTGGTGGCCAAGACTGACCGTTCGCATCGCATTCTCTCCAAGGCGATTTCGGAGCGGCGTGTGTCGCGCCGCTACGCGGTGATGTGCTGGGGTCACCTCGACGGCGACACGCTGACGGTGGACCGCCCGATTGGGCGCGATCCGAATGACCGCACGAAGATGGCGATCGCACTGGCCGGCCGAGATGCGCGCACAGATTTTGTGCGGCTGGCGCGGTTCCAATCGTGTGATTTTTTGCGTGCCCATCTGCACAGCGGGCGCACGCACCAGATTCGCGTGCATCTGACGTCGGTGGGGCATCCGGTCGTGGGGGACGACACCTACGGCGGCGGCGGGGCGCGTCGGCTCGTGGAGCTCCCGGCCAAGCGGCACTTTCTGCATGCCGCCTGGTTGGTGTTTAAGCATCCGGTCACGGGGGAGGCGATGGACTTTCGGTCGCCGCTTCCGGCGGATTTACGGACGTCGTTGGGGGCTATTTCCGAGATGCCGGAGATAATTGCCCACCCCGATCCCTTGGAGTACCTTGGCTTCTATAGAGTCGACGGCTGATCTGGACGTCAAACGCCTGCTGCTGTTTCGGGCAGCGGGGCGGTTGTGCGCCTGTGATTTGTCGGTGGTGCGGGAGATTGTGGCGGCGCGCGTGGCGACGCGTTTGCCCGGCGCCCCGGCGTGGGTGATGGGGCTCATCAACGTGCGGGGCACGTTGCTGACGGTGATGGACCTCGCAGTCCGATTTGGAGCACCGCGATCGGCCGACGGTGTGGGGTCAGTGATCGTGGTGGCGGGGGGGGGCAAGCTTTTTGGGCTACGGGTGGATTCCGTGCGCGATGTACGCGCCGTGGCCGATGCGGCGCTGGAGCCGGTGGATGACCAGCGCAATGCCGACGGTGTCGTGCGGGCGCTTGTGCCGGCTGGCGTGGTGGGCGACGAGAGCGCGCTGGTGTGTGACATGGACGCGATTGCCCGCGAAGCGCTCGCGGGCTAGCGCAAAACTCCAGAAACGGGTGAGGCGACAATGGCTCCGACAGTGCTGATTTGCGACGACGCGATCTTCATGCGGACGATGGTCGGCGACATTCTGCAGCAGGCGGGGTTTGAGGTCGTCGGTGAGGCGGAGACAGGATCGCAGGCGGTGGAGAAGTACAAACTGCTGCGGCCGGATCTCGTGACGATGGATATCGTGATGCCGGATATGGGGGGGATTGATGCGGTGCGCGCGATCACGCAGTTCGATCCGAACGCGAAAGTGGTGATGTGTAGCGCGATGGGGCAGCAGGCACTCGTGGTGGAGGCGATTCAGGCGGGGGCCAAGGATTTTGTGGTCAAGCCCTTCCAGCCCAGTCGCGTACTCGAGGCCGTGCAGCGGGTGTTGGGGTGATCGTGCGCCGCCCCCCCGGGCCGGCGCGCATTGGCGGGATTCGATGAGCCTCGACCCTGCACGGTACGCGGAGCTCTTTCGGACCGAGAGCCGAGAGCAGCTCGCCACCATGAATCGCAGCCTGCTCTTGTTGGAGCAGGGCGGCGCCGACGATCAGGATTCCCTGAGCGCGGTCTTTCGTGCGGTGCACACCGTCAAAGGGATGTGCGCGACGATGGGCTACCATGCGGTCGCCGAATTTGCGCACGAACTGGAGTCGCTGCTCGACCGTGTGCGGCGTGGGGAGCTGGCGCATGCGCCGGCGTTGATGGATGCGCTGTTCGCCGCCGCGGACGCGTTTGAGGGTGGGCTGGATTCGGCGTCCGATACGTCCTTGGCCACGCCTGAGATGACCGCGGCGTTGCAGCGACTCCACGACGTAGCCGGTGGGACGGCGACCGGCGAGTTTCGTGCGAGGCCGCAGGAGCCGATGGCAGCTCACGGCGCACTCGTGGACGTGGCCGCCACGGATCCGCTCGATGGCCCCGGCGTGATCGTGCGCGTGCGACAGAGCGCGGACGCGATACTGCCCGGCGTGCGAGCCTTTTTGGCGGTCGAGAAGTTGCGAGCGATCGGTGCGGTGATGGCCACATCGCCGACGGAGGAGGTGCTGCGCGAGGCGACCACTCCGCAAGCGTTTGCGCTCCGCCTCGTGACCACGGCGTCCGCCTCCGCGATCGAGGCGGCGGTGCGGAGTGCGGGCGACGTCGCGCAGGTGGAGGTGGATGCGAGCGGGCAGGTGCGACGCAGCACGAGAGCGACGATCGCCGTGGTGCGTGAGGGCGAGGCGGCCGCGGTGCGCGCGGCCTCGCGCACGACGCGTTTTGTGCGCATGGATCTGGCGCGGCTTGATGCGTTGATGAATCTGATGGGCGAACTGATGATCACCCGCGGGCGCCTGCTCCAGTTATCGGCGGGGATCGGCGACGCCGCGCTGGACGACACGTTGCAGCACGCGTCGCGGCTGATCGCGGAACTGCAGACGGAAATCATCACGGCGCGCATGGTGCCGGTGTGGCAGGTGTTCGACCGCTTTCCGCGCCTGGTGCGCGATGCGGCACGCCAGCTCGGCAAAGACGTCAACTTCGTTATCGAAGGAAAGGACATCGAGCTGGATCGCTCGCTGCTCGACGAGATTGGCGAGCCGGTGGTGCACCTCCTGCGCAATGCGCTCGATCATGGCATTGAAGCGCCGGAGGTGCGGGTCGCGGCGGGCAAGCCGGCGGCGGGCCGCTTGGTGCTGAGCGCGGCGCGTGA
The DNA here is from genome assembly GCA_947471365.1 of Gemmatimonadota bacterium. Classification (GTDB taxonomy): domain Bacteria; phylum Gemmatimonadota; class Gemmatimonadetes; order Gemmatimonadales; family Gemmatimonadaceae; genus Fen-1231. Next base: position 23,410 of record CANIWQ010000006.1, read on the forward strand.
TCGGGCGTCGGTGCTGATTCGCGTCAGTGACGATGGTCGCGGGATTGATCGCGCCAAGGTTCTCGCCCGCGCGCAGGCCGCTGGGCTGGTGGACGCGACGGTGCGCGAGCTCGACGACGAGCAGTTGTTGCGGTGCATTGCGCACCCGGGGTTGTCCACCGCGGAGCAGGTGTCGGACCTCTCCGGCCGTGGTGTCGGCGTGGATGCGGTCCAGACCAAAGTGCGCGCACTCGGTGGGTCGGTGGAGCTGCGCAGTCCGCCGGGCCTTGGCACGACGATGACGGTGCGGTTGCCTATTACGCTGGCGATTGTGCGGGCGTTGCTCGCGCGAGCGGGAACGGAGTGCTATGCGCTGCCGCTCACGCATGTGCGCGAGACGCTGGAGTACGGCGGCGGAGCGGTGCAGCACGTGAAGGGGCGCGACGTCTTAGTGCTCCGCGACGAGTTGCTGCCGTTGCTGGATTTGCGGCAGGTGGTGCGTCAGGGCGGTGCACCCGGCAAGGCGCGCGAGATCGTGGTGATCGAACGCGGTGATCGACGGTCCGGTCTCGTCGTGGATGAGTTGCTGGGACAACAGGAGATCGTGGTGAAACCGTTCGACGCGCCGCGGGAAGGGCTGGCGTTGTTCAGTGGCGCGACGATTCTCGCCGACGGCGCACCCGCGCTGATCGTAGACGTAGGCAGCCTCTTTCAGGGGACGTGACGGTGGACGACATCCGGCAACTCTCGGCACTTCAGCTGGACGCGCTACGCGAAGTCGCAAACATCGGCGCGGGACACGCCGCGACCGCCCTGTCGCACATGACGACGCAGCGCATCATGATCAGCGTGCCGCGGCTCACCATCTCCCCGCTCGCCGATGTGCCCAACCACATCGATGCGGGTGAAGAGCCGGTCGCCGCCGTGCTGATGCGCATGCTGGGCGATCTCACGGGACTCACGATGCTCGTCTTTTCGCGGCAGACGGCGTTGCGCGTGGCGGGGCTGATGATGAACAAACCGGTGACCGAGCTCGGGGTGATGGAACAATCAGCCATCAAAGAGGCGGGCAATATTCTCAGTGCGGCGTATCTCAATGCCCTGAGTGAGTTCCTGGGTATGATTTTACTGCCGTCGCCGCCGTCGTTGGCGGTGGACATGAGCGACGCCGTGCTGAACACGAGCTTCGTGGAGGTCGCGAGCGATCACGACGCGGTGTTCTGCGTGGAGAGCGAGTTTCAGCTGGCGGACAACGGGGAACGGCTTCGGGGCTTCTTTTTGCTGATGCCGGACGTGCCAAGCCTGAACGCCATTTTGCGCGCGATCCGCGTCGATTGACGGCGCGTTGATGGCGGAGACGCATGGATCTGTACGCGATCGCGCGACGCTGCTGAGCTTCGCGCGCCGCATCGATCCGTCTGATGCCGGCGCGCACAATAATTTAGGTGTCTTGTACTTCAATAAGGGGCTGCACGAAGAGGCCGTCGCGGCGTTCACCAAGGCGCTCGAGCTCGACGCCAAGATGCAGGTGGCGCAGCGCAACCTTGAGGTGGCGTACTTCAACACGGGGTTCTACGATCGCCGTGTGGGCGAACTGCGGGAGCGTCTACGCCAGCGCGTCGATGACCGCGATGCGCGATGGGAACTCGGTCGGGCGTGCGCGCTCCTCGGACGCGCCGACGAAGCGATCGTGGAATTCACGGCGTTGTTGCATCATCATCCCGGGGACCTCGCGGCGATCGTGCAACTCGCGTTGGCCGAAAAGGCGAATGGGAGTCTCGGCAACGCGATGGCGTGGCTGGAAGAGGCGCTCCGGCTCGATCCCGCCAGTTCCTTGACGCACTTCTATCTCGGCGAAGTGCTGTACAACCAGGGGCGGGCGGAGGACGCGCTCGTGGAGTTGCAGCGCGCGATCGAGTTGAATCCAGACAATCCGGACGCGCTGTTTCTCCTCGGGTTCGTCTACGGTGAACTCGGGCGACCGGAGGAAGCGCGCGCGGCCAGCAAGCGGGCGATCCAGTTGAACCCCACGCTGTCGCGCGCGCAGGCCAACTTGTCGCTCGATCAGTACAATCCGCAGAAGTACGACGAGTTGCTCCCCGGGCATTCTGAGCGAAAGACGCAGCGGCTGATGCAGGTGGCGGAAGGGGAGCGGCTGGCGCATTACTCGCTGGGGCTCGCGTATCGCCGGAAAGGGTACCTTGTGGAGGCGGAGCGCGAATACACGCTCGCGCTGGAGCGAGGTGAGGATCAGGCGCTGGTGCGGCAGGCGCTGGCGGAGCTGTGCTTGTTGCGCAAGGATCCCGTGGCGGCCCTGGTGCTGTATGACGCGCTGGTCGCGGAGCAGACCGACAGTCCGAAACTGTGGAATGAGCGCGGTGTCGCGCTCCATCAGGCGGGGCGATATGCCGACGCCGCCGCCAGTTATCAGCAGTCGCTCGTGGCGGATGCCCGCTACGCGTTGGCGCTCAACAATTTGGCCGTGGCTCGATATCACAACGGCGACCACGACGCGTCGGTGGACGCCTTCCGCGCTGCGCTCGACATCAGTCCGTCCTTTACCAAGGCACGACTCAACCTCGCGCTTCTGCTCACGAAGAGCCGGCGCTATCAGCTCGCGCTCGAGGCGTATCGTCAGGTGCTGAGTGCGGAGCCGGAGCAGCCGACGGCGTGGAACGGCATTGGGTTGGTGTTGTCGGAGCTGCGCAAGTATGAGGATGCGCGCAATGCGTTCGCACGGTCGATTCAGGCGAATCCGAAGCTGGCGGAAGCGCACTACAATCTGAGTTTCGTGTTGTCGAACCTCGGGGACTTTGAGGGCGCGTTGCGCGAGACCAAACGCGCGCTCGAGCTCGATCCGTATTACGTGCCGCAGAAGTTCCAGCTGGCGATCGACCTCGAGTATGAAGATGCCGACTTGCAGGTGGTGCCGGATCTCGGTGGTGAGCAGCGGCTGAGTGGCGACGTGGATACGTTCGCGTTCGACCCGCAGTTGCTGGATTCGTTGTTCCGTGAGCTCAAGCCGGCGCAGGAACCGGCGGCCGTCGAGGCGCCAGCGGAGGCAGATCCCTATGCGATGGCGGCGGACTACCTCACCAAGGGGATGCTGGATCGCGCCCGTGCGGAAACGAGTCGCGCGCTCGCGCGCGGGAGTGCTCCGGCCGACGGCAACGCGTTGCTCGGCGATATTCTCTGCCGGCAGGGCGCGTTCGGTGACGCGTTGGAGCGATACCGTGCGGCGCGGCAGGCCGAACCGCACCATGGGCGCGCGCTCCGAGGCGAGGCGCAAGCGTTGCTCATGCTCGGGCGGGGCGCCGAAGCACGCGACGTAGCCGACCGAGTGTTGGCGACCGCGCCGGACGATGTGGACACGATGCTCCTTGCGGCGAGCTGCCGCTTTGAGGCAGGGGATCCCGCGGCGGCGCTCGAGGTGCTCGAGCAGGCGCGCCGGCAGTCCCCCGCGCGGGCGGAGGTGTTGCGCTGGATCGGCAACATCACGCGATCGCTCGGTGACATCGACGGGGCGATGGCGGCGTATCGACATGCGCTCGAACTCGACGGCGACTTTGCGGCGGTGCGATTTGATCTTGCGCGCCTGCTCTCGCAACGGCAGGAGTGGGATGAAGCGGAGTCTCATCTGCTCGCGGCGCTTGACGCCGTTCCCACGTATACCGAAGCGATCCTCGAGCTGTCCGCGCTCCGGCGTCTGGCCGGTCGGCCGCGCGACGCGCTGGCGCTCCTCGTGGAGCTGCTGGTGCGCGATCCGTACAACTTCGACGGATTGCTCTCGCTCGGCGAAACATTGATGGAGATTGGACGACCCGTAGACGCGGCGAACGCGTTCCATCGCATTCTGACGTTCGACGGTGATCACGTGGGGGCACTGTACTACGACGGCGTGTTACTCGCTGAGCAAAAGCGGTACCGCGAGGCGGTGGCGCAGTGGACGCGCGTGAGTGACTTGGAACCGGCCGGGGAGTTCGCACGCCGGGCTCGTCGCGACGCCCGGACGGCCGACGACCTGCTCACGGTCTTCGGCGATCGCGCGCGGGAGGGCTGAGCCATGGCGATCGAAGGACCGCTCAAGGAACTCGGCGTTCACGACGTCTTTCAGCTGCTCGACCTGAGCCGCAAGACCGGCACGCTGGCCGTGACCTCCGAACTGCGTGACAATGCGGGGACCGTGTTGTTCGCGCGCGGCCGCGTCGTGGGCGCCACCATCCGGAGCAATCCGCACCGGATCGGGGAACTGTTGCTGCGCTCGGGCAAGGTGTCGAAGGCGGACATCGAGAAGGCTCGGCTCGCGCAGGCGGACGCGGGCGACGACCGTCGGCTCGGGGAAATTCTGGTGGAGTCGGGCGCGCTGTCGAGCAAGGAACTTGAGCGGCAGATGCGACTGCAGATCGAGGCCGTGGTGTTTGAACTGCTGTCGTGGGGCGAAGGATTCTTCCGTTTTGAGGAAGGTCCCGTGGGGGCCGGCTCCACGGTGGAGATCGGGACAGAGTCGTTGATGATGGAAGGGGCCCGCCGGATTGATGAATGGTCGCGCATTTCAGACCGGGTGCCGAGTCTTTCTGCGGTGCCAATGTTTGCGCCGGTGGCGGATGATGGCGGGCCGCAACTCGATCTGTTGCCGAGCGAGTGGGAAGTCCTCACGCGGATCGACGGCGAGCACGATCTGCGGTCGATTGCCGCCGAGCTGAGCCGCAGCGACTTCGAAGTGGCAAAGGTGGTGTATGGGCTCGTGACGACCGGCGTGGTGGAACTGCGGATGGGGAGCGGCGCGTCCGTGCCTCCGGTGGAGCGCGTGCAGACTCCCCTCATGACGCCTGTCGTCACCGCGGGTGTGACGCCCGTCGTCGCCGTCGCCGATCCGCGTCCGCCAGCCGATGACCTGGCTCTGGGTTTTTCGCTGCTCCGTCAGGCAGATTACCGTAGTGTACTGGACGCGTGGTCGCGCGTCCTAGCTGAGCACCCGTCGCACGAACACGCCGACGAGATTCGCGAAGGGATGGTGGCCGTCGCGCGTCTGCAGGCGATGCTGGAGAAGTGGCATGACGTCTGACGACATTCGCGCGCTGAGCGACGCGCTGGCGGCCGACCCGTCGAGCACGGTCTTCCTGCAGTTGGGGGAGGCGTTGCGTCGTCGGGGACAGTTGGACGTGGCCCTGAAGGTGGCGACGCGCGGGGCGGAACGGCATCAACAACGTCCTGAAGCGCACGACCTGCTCGCGCGTATTGCGATTGATCAGGGCGACTTCGCGCGCGCGCGCGCGGAGTGGGAGTTTGTATTGCACCTCTCACCGGGTGATGCCGCTGCCCAGAAGGGGCTTGGATTTCTCTGTTTCCAGCAGGGGGACTCCGCCAACGCCGCGCTCTGGCTCGCCGCGGCGCTCGCGGCGGACCCGAACGATCCATCGCTCGGGGCAGCGCTCGCGACGGTACGGTCGACGATCGCGGCGGCCGATGCCGTGTCACCGGTGGCGGGAGCTGACGCCGCGGCGGCGCGCGATCAGACGTGGGACCCTGTGCCGACGGTCGCGGCGCGCGCGCCGGTTGCCGACGCACGCGCGCTGTTTGATGTGGTGATTGGCGATCAGCCGCAGACGGTACTGCTGATTGATCGCGATGGGTTTGTCGTGGCGGGGCAGTATGTAACGGCCGACGGCCGCGATCTTGGGGCAGACCTTGGCGCGCAGTTGTCTGGCATCAGTGACGAAGCGGCGCGCGCCGTGCAACACCTCGGGCTTGGCTCGTGGCAGCAAATCGTATTTGAGTCCGAAGCCGCGAGTGTCGCGATGGCCCCGAGTCTGGATGGCGTGCTGCTCGTGGCCTCGCCGCGCAGCGTACCCTTGGGCTATGTGCGCCGCCTGCTCGAGCGTTCGCTGGAACGCGTGCGGCGCTGGCTGGAGACGGGGACGTGAGCAGTCCGTTCTCCTCCGTGCTCAGCGCGCTCATCCGGCACCGCGGGGTGTCGGGGTGCTGTGTGGTGGGCGAGCGCGACGGGATGATCGTGGAGGCCAATCTTCAGATTGGGCTCAACGGCACCGCGTTCGCGGCGCTGACGGCTTCGCTGTATCGCAAAGCGCGGCGGTCGGCGCTCGCGGCGGGCTTCGGTGAGGCGGCCTTCTTTGAACTCACGGCCGACGCGGGGCGGGTGTGCGCGGTGGGGCGCAACGAACTCGTGCTCGTGGTGATTGCCGAGCCGATGGTCAATGTGGGCTTGGTGCGCGTGGAGATGTTGCGGGCGCTGGAGCTGTTCACATGAAGCTCTCGGTGGCCGCCTCGTGGGTGGAGATGCCGTTGCGGAAGTTCGTGTTGGACGCGCGGCTCGAACTGGGCGTGCTGTTGCACCCGACGGGGCAGGTGCTCGGGCAGTTTGGGTTTGCGCGCTCGGTGGACGTGATGACGGCGTGCGCGCTTGCGGCGGCGGCGCATGCGTCGTCGGCTGAGTTAGGCCGCCAGCTGGAGGGCCAGCCGTTCCGCGGCGTGCATTACGTGGGATCCACGCGTCAGTTTTTTCGCGCGACCGTCGTGACGCAGGCGACGCCGCTCATTTTGTTTGCCGTGTTTGACGAAGAGAGTTCGCTGGGGGTGGTGCAGTTGTTTTTCCAGCAGTTTTGCCGTGAGGTGGCCGCGTTGGCGCCCAGTGCCGAAGCGGAACCCGCCGCGCTCGCCGAGGATTTTGAAAGCGAGCTCAATCGCAACCTTGCCGTGATGTTCGGCCGAGTCTGAGACGCTGATGAGCCTGGTCAACTACGCGACGCGCGAAATCACGTGCAAAATCGTCTACTACGGCCCCGGACGGTCGGGGAAGACGACAAATCTGCACTACATCTACGGGCAGGTGCCGGCGGATCGCAAAGGGCAGATGGTGTCGCTGGCCACGCAGACGGATCGCACCCTGTTCTTTGACTTTTTACCGCTCGACCTCGGCACGATTTCTGGTTTCTCAACGCGATTTCAGTTGTATACCGTGCCGGGTCAAGTCTATTACCAGACCACACGGAAGCTCGTGCTCCAGGGCGCGGACGGCGTCGTGTTTGTGGCCGACAGCCAGGCGCGGCAGATGGACGAGAATATTGAGTCGATGCAGGACATGCACGCAAACCTCGCGGAGTACGGCATCGACGCGCGCACGATGCCGTTGGTGCTGCAGTACAACAAACAAGATTTGCCGCCGGAATTGCTGTTGCGTGTGCCAGAGCTTGATGAGCAACTGAATTTTCGTGGCGTGCCGAGTTTCGGTGCGGACGCGTTGCATGGCCCGGGCGTATTTGAGACGTTGCGGGCCGTGTCGGAACAGGTGCTCCGCAAGTTGAGCGCAGCGGGTGGGGGGCGCTTCTAGGGTGCGTGTTGATACCCGACTGCGCTTCGATAACCTCGTGGTGGGGGCGGGCAACCGCCTCGCGGTCGCGGCCGCGCGTGCGGTGGCAGAGTCGCCGGGCGCCGTGTATAACCCGCTCTTTATTTACGGCGGCACGGGGTTGGGCAAGACGCACTTGCTGTCCGCGATCGGTCATTTGAGTGAGGCGCTGCACCCGGGGCTCGATGTCGAATACCTGTCGCTCTTGGACTTTGTGGAGCAACTCCTTGCCGCGACGTCCGCGGGACATCTCGAGGCGTTCACGAGCCGCTACGAGCGGGTGGGGCTGCTGCTGATTGACGATGTGCAGTTCCTGACCGGCCATCGGGAGATGCAAGCCGAGCTCCTGAAGCTGTTCGAGCGCATGCAGCGCGCGGGACGTCAGATTGTGCTCACGAGTGACCGCCCGCCCGCGGAAATTCCCGACGTGGATGCGCGGCTCGTCAGTCGCCTCAGCGGCGGTCTGATTGCCGATGTGACCGCGCCCGAGTTTGAGACGCGCATGGCGATTCTCCGCGCCAACTGCGAGGAGCGCAAGCTCTCGTTTCAAGATGGCGTGCTCGAAGAGATGGCGGCCTTTAGTTTTGCGAGCGTGCGCGAACTGCAAGGCGCGCTCAACCGACTCGTCGCGCATCAGGCCATCGGCGCGGAATCCGGACGAGCCGCGTCGGCGCCTGAGCCGGCCGGACGGTCCCTTGGGGAGTTTGAGAGCTTCCTGTCCGACGTCTCGAAGGACGTCGCGCACGCGGTGGAGTCATGGCAGTCGCGATTGTCGGCGGCCGTGCAGCACTGGCGCGGTGAAGGGTACCGCACGCGCGTGATTGAGCGGGCGCTCTCGCTTGCCAAGGAGCCGGATGTTGACGGGTTGCTCAAAACGTTCGAGGCGGCCGTTGACCACCTCCGCAATCTCGAACTGACGGCGACCAGCGTCGATCCCGCCCTTGGCGGCGATGCGGTCTTTCGCGATCCGGAACGCATGGCCGAGGCGGAGGATCTCGTTGAGCGCGCGCTCGCGGGCGCCACACCACCCGAGGGGCCGAGTCCGTCGTTCGTGCGCTCCGCCTTTGAGGTGGGGACCTCGAACCAACTCGCCGTGCACGCCGCCGATGCGGTCATTGCCGAGCCGGGGACGAAGTACAACCCGCTCGTGTTTTACGGCCCGAGCGGGGTGGGCAAAACGCATCTGCTCAATGCGATCGGTAACACGCTCACGGGCACGGGCGCGGCACCCAAAGTTGTCGCGTACGTTCATGCGCAGAAGTTTGTCGATGAACTCATCGCGGCGATTCAAGGTGGATCGGTGGAGCGCTGGCGGATTCGGTACCGCAACGCGGACGCGTTGATCATTGATGACGTGCAGTTCGTCGCGGGGAAGGAACGCACGCAGGAAGAACTCTTTTTATTGTTCAATTCGATTGTTGCCGCTGGCAAACAGATCGTGATGACGAGTGACCGTCCCCCGGCGGAAATTCCCGACCTGGAAGCGCGCTTGCGTTCACGATTCGAAGGCGGGCTGGTGGTGCCGATTCAGGCACCCGACCGTTCGTTGCGCGAACGACTCTTTGCGAAGTATTTGACCGAGGCCGGCCGGAACGCAGACGACGCGTTGCTCGCCGTGCTGGCGGAACAGCCGGTGCAAAGCGTGCGTGAGATTATTGGCGTGGTGAATCGGCTCGGTCTTGCCTCTGACGCCACGGGCGTTCCGGTCGACGCGGCGCTCGCCCGTGCCGAGTTGGGGCTCGCCACGCCGTTTGCCGGCGTGCACGCCGTGGGCAGTGCGACGCGCTCGAGTCGGTCGCTGATGTTCGATGCTGAAAAGCTCGTGTGGGAATGGCCCGACGTGTCGGCCCGCATCGTCGAGGAGCTCCGCTAATGGCGATTCGCGGAAGTCTCAAGGAGGCCAGTCTCCCCGACGTGCTGCAGCTGCTCTCGATGGGCAAGAAAACCGGTTGCTTGTCGGTGACGCATCGCAACAATTTCGGCTCGATCTATTTCGACAAGGGAAAGATCTGCTACGCGGCGATCGTGAATCGGCGCGACCGGCTCGGCGATATCTTGCTCAAGAGCGGCGTGATTACGGGGGCACAGCTTCAGCAGGCGATTGACGCGCAGTCGAAGCAGCGCGATAAGCGCCTCGGTGATGTGCTGGTCTCGCTCGGCATCATTTCGCGCGAGGGGCTGCACGGGCAGATCCGCATTCAAATCGAAGAGGCCGTCTACTTCCTGTTTACGTGGGCGCAGGGGACGTTCAACTTTGAGGCCGATCTCACGCCGGAAGAGCAGGACTTTCTGGTGTCGATCAATCCCGAGTCGCTGCTGCTCGAGGGTGCCCGACGCGTGGACGAGTGGGGGCTCATTGAAAAGAAGATTCCGTCGTTTGATATCGTGTTTGACCTCGACCGTCGGAAGCTCGAAGAAAATCGCGGCAATCTCTCCAAGGAGCAGGAGGTGATTCTGCCGCTGATCGACGGACGTCTCGATGTGGCGGCGATCGTCGAAGAGTCGGGGCTTATTGAATTCGATGTGGGGAAGGCGCTGTACGGCCTTGCCACGGCGGGATTTCTGCATCGCGTCGGGAAGACCAAGAGCTCCGAGGTCACGGCGCCCGATACGCGCGTGGAGGAGCACCGCAATCTCGGCATCGCGTTTTTCAAGACCGGTATGCTCGACGAGGCGGAGCGAGAGTTCCGCCGCGTGGTGGAGTTGCGGCCTGGTGATCTGCAGGCGCGGTTCAGTGTTGGCCTGGTGCACTTGCGCCTCGGTCGGTGGGACGATGCCATTGCCGACTTCGCGGCGGCCACGCATTCGCGCGGCGCGTCGCCGTGGGTGTATCACAACCTCGCGTACGCGCACGAACGACGCGGCGAGTACGGCAAGGCGCGTGCGGCTTTACACGAAGCGGTGGCGCGTGGCGCCGATGGCGATGCGCGTGTCCACACGTCGTTTGGCGTGCTGGCACTGCGGGAAGGAGACCTGCCCAGCGCGCGCGCGTCCTTGGCGCGTGCCCGAGCACTGCTCGGCGAGGGCAAGCCCAGCGCGGCGTGGTACCACTACGCCGGGCTGGAGGCGTGGCTCAGTCAGCGTGCCGACGATGCCGTCGCGTTATTGCGCGAGGGAACGGAGCGGTATCCGCACGCGGCCGTGCTCTTCAACAACCTGTCCGTGGCGCTCGATCGGCAGCGGATGTACCCAGAGGCGCTGGCGGCGGCGGAGCGCGGCGCGGTCGAGGAGCCGGGGATCGCCCAGCTGCACAAAAATATTGGTGATGCGCTCTACCGCAGCGGACGCTTTGACGAAGCGTACGACGCCTTCCAGCGGGCCGTGAAGTTCAATGAACAGATCGGCCCCGACGCGTGGTTCAAGCTGGGGAATATTCGGCTGCGTCGCAACGAACGCGCGGATGCCATTCGCTGCTGGGAGCGTGCGCTGGTGCTCGACCCCGACAACGCGATCGTCCGCCAGAATCTCACGGCGGCGAAGGCGCCGTCGTGAGCGAACCGCGTGCCGACGCTGAGGCCTTTCTCGCGCTCACCGACAAAATCGCGCGTGATCGCGGGTTCGGGACCGCCGGCTACAAGGGCACCTGTCTCCGCCGGCGTATTGCGGTGCGGATGCGGGCGCGCGGCACGAACGATTATACGGAGTACAGCCACGTCCTCGACGAGGATCCCGCCGAGTACGACCAGCTCATCGACGCGCTGACGATCCACGTCACGAAACTGTTCCGCAACGCGGACGTGTGGCACTATGTGCGGGAGCAACTCCTGCCGGCGCTCTGGGATTCGTCGGCGCCGGCGTTGCACTGCTGGGTGGCGGGGTGCTCGTCAGGCGAGGAGGCCTACACGCTGGCCGTGCTCTGGCACGATCTGCTGACCGAACGCGGTGAACGCCACCGACGCTCGCGGGTGCGCCTTGTGGCCACGGACATTGACGGCGCGTCACTCGAGGCGGCGCGCCGTGGCCGGTACGCCGAGTCGGCCTTTGCGGAAATGCCGACCGTGTGGCGCGAACGATACTTCGACGCGACCGGCAGTGCGCGTCCCGAGGTGCGCGAGTGGCTCACCGTGGTGAAGCACGACATGCTGCAAGACGCGCCGCCCGCGGCGCCGTTGCACCTGGTCACGTGCCGCAACGTCGTGATCTATTTTGACCGCGACGCCCAAACCGCGCTGTGGCAGCGGGTGCACGATGCCCTCGCGCCGGGTGGTGTGCTCGTGTTGGGAAAAGTCGAAACACTGCTTGGTCCGTCGCGCACGCTGTTCGATGTGGTGGATCAGCGGCACCGGGTGTTCCGGCGTCGATGATGGAACACCTCGTGCGCATCGCGCATCACGCCGTGGCCTCCGGCGACGATAGCATCGTGACCGTTGGACTGGGCTCGTGTGTCGCGATCGCCGTGCACGATGTGCATGCGAAGGTCGGCGGGTTGGCGCATGTCCTGCTGCCGGATATGCTCGTGGGCCGTTCGTCCGACAATCGTGCCAAGTATGCGTCCACGGCCGTGCCGCTGCTGCTGGCGGACATGCGGGCGATCGGAGCACAGGGGCCGTTTGTGGCCAAAATTGCTGGTGGCGCGCGCCTCTTTGGTGATTTGCTTGGGGGTCGCGCCAATGGCATGGGCCCGCGCAACGTCGACGCCGTGCGCGCGGCACTCGCGGCGGCCGAGGTGCCAATCGCCGCCGAAGATGTGGGCGGCGAGTCCGGACGGAGCGTGCGCTTCGATGTCGCGAGTGGTGCGATGACCGTGCGAACGGTGCGGGGAGGGGCGCATGTCCTCTGAGCGCCCGCATCGCACCGTGCTCGTGGTGGACGACAGCGCGCTCATGCGCACGGTCATCAGCGAGGTGATCGGGCGGTTTGCACAGTTCACCGTCATTGGGACCGCGGTGGACGGCGAGGATGCCCTGACCAAAGTGCACGCGCTCGATCCCGACATTGTCACGCTCGACATTGAGATGCCAGGCCTCGACGGACTCGCGGTGCTGGGCTACATCATGAGCGAGTCGCCGCGTGCGGTGGTGATGCTGAGTGGCGCGGACACCGAGGGGCAGGTGAGTGCCACACTGCGGGCGCTCGAGCTTGGGGCGGTGGATTTTGTGCACAAGCCGCAGGCGGCCGGCGCACGGCAGGTGACGGAGATCGAGGAACGTCTCCATCAGGCGCTCGCCGCGGCCGCCGTGGTGAACCTCCGCGGCGTGTCGATGTTGGCGCGACCGGTGTTCGTGCCCAAACGCGGTGCGGAAGCCCGCGGCGGCGCTCACGCCGCGCTTGTGATTGCGGCGTCGACCGGAGGCCCCCGCGCACTCGCGGAGGTGATTCCAATGTTGCCCGCCTCCCTCGACGCCGTGGTGATCGTGGTGCAGCATATGCCGCGCGGATTCACTGCGGGGCTCGCGGATCGGCTCGACACGCTGTCGGTACTCGAGGTGAGCGAGGTGGTAGACGGCGAACTGTTGCGGCCGGGTCATGTGTACATCGCCCCTGGTGGGACGCATTGCACCGTGGTGGCGACGCACGAGGGCCCACGGGCCGCGTTGCACGACGGTGCGCCCGTGTGGGGCGTTAAACCGGCCGCAGATCCGCTGTTTGCGTCGGCCGCGGCGGTGTTTGGCGCACACTGTGTCGGTGTCGTGCTGACGGGCATGGGCCGCGACGGGAGCGCGGGACTCGCCGCCGTGCGCGCCGCCGGTGGCGGCGCCGTGGTGCAGGATCGTGACAGCTCTATCATCTATGGGATGCCACTCGCGGCGCTCGAAACGGCTGGTGCGGATCGTGTGGCACCACTGGGTGCGGTGGCCGGTGCTGCCGTGGCGCTGCTCGCGCGTCACCGGCCGGTGGAGCCTCGCCCATGACCCGCGCGACGCTCGAGGAGCTGCACGTCGTGGCCCGCGTGGGCGGCGAACGATTCGCCTTCGCCGTGGCCGACGTCGAAGAAGTGATCGATGCACCGTTGCTCGAATGGGTGCCCAGTGCACCACTCGGCGTGGCGGGGCAACTGCGCCACCGTCAGCAGACGCTCAGTGCGTTCGACGGCGCGTGGGCGTTTGGCCTGCCGGTGGGTCGCGTGGGAGGCACCGCGCTCGTGTTGCGCGCGGGTGACGCGCGCACCGTGCTGATGGTCGATGATGTGGAGGATCTGGCCGTGCTCGACGTGCGCACCGTGCGGCCCGTTCCAGCGGGTGCGGATGTGGACGGCGTGCTGGCGGGCGTATGCATTGGCGCACGCGCGGACGGTGGCTTGGTGAACTTGGTGCGGGTGGGCGCGCTGCTCGGCAGAACGGCCGAAAGGGCGCCGCCGCGAGAGGAGAACAGCGAATGACCGGCTCCACCTCCGCCGCGAGCGGCGCTCGATTGCAACTCGTCACCTTTCGGGTGGGCGATGATCGGTTTGCGGCCGACATCGTCGCGGTAGAACGCGTGCTGCGGTTTACCGCGCCGCGTCCCATTCCCAATGTGCCGACTTGGCTCGAGGGTGTGATTGACTACGGGGGACGGCTGGTGCCGGTCATCGACCTGCGCAACCGGTTTGAGCTCGCTGCGGCGCCGTCGCGTGCGGGGGCGCGCATTCTCGTGGTCAGTGCGGGCGCTGACTGGATTGGCGCGATCGTGGATGCGGTGGACGAAGTCATTGTGGTGCCGGTGGAGCAACTCGTGCCCCCGCCGGCGTTGTTCCGCGGGTTGGCAAAACCGTATCTCAAGGCGCTCGTCCGTCGCGGCAAGGATGGCGAGGAATCGCTGGTGGTGCTCGATGTGGCGCATCTGCTCACATCGCGCGAACGATTGGTACTCGAACAGGCAGTTGCTGGAGCGACGGACCATGTCTGACGACACCCTGCGCGCGCTGCGCGCTCAGTATTCGGAACTCGAACGTCGGCTCGACGCGGGGTTGGCCGACGCGGAGCGCGCGGCGGTGAGGGCCGAGATCATCGCGCTGTTTCGCACGGCGGAACAGCAGGCCACGGAACTGGCCGCGCTCAAAGAAGACGTCAAACAACTCGTCGACAAGTGGAAAGCCGGGGAAGGCGCCGCCAAGGCGTCGATGGCGCCGCAGTTCGCCGGCGAGCGCCCCGTGGTGCACGCCGATCACTTGGGCGCGTCCACCTTTGCCGAAAAAGGATGGAGCTTATTGTCCCTCGGCGATTATGATGGCGCCGAGGCCGCGCTCCTGAAGGCGCTCGAGCTGTCGCCCGGGGATGTGCAGAGCACCGCGCTCCTTGGTTGGGCGCAGATGCTCAACGAGAAACTCGACGACGCGATGATGAGCTTTCAGGTCGTGCTCATGAAGGAGCCGATGAATGCGCTGGCGCGTATAAATGTGGGCTTCATCTGTTTCAAAAAGCACATCTTTGGTGAGGCGATTGAACATTTATCGAAAGCCATTCGGCTCGATAACGACAAAAAGGCGACGCTGTACGCGCATTTCTACCTCGGACTCGTGTACCTCGAGCGCGAGATGTATGAAGACGCCGAGAATTTCTTCTTGAAGACGCTCGTCCTCGGTCCGAATCTCATTGAGGCGTACTACGAGCTCGGGCGGTCGTACTGGTTCAATGGCCAACAGGACGACGCCAAGGAGACGTGGCGGAAGGGACATGCGGCCAACCGGTTCAACCCGTGGGGCAAACGGTGCGAAGAGCTGCTGCAGGCGGTGGAGGCCGGCGGGGCGCCGACGCGGCCGTGACCGGCGCGCGCCTGCAGGGCATGCGCGGCGCGCGCACCAGGTGCGTGCATTGGGTGGCGACTGTTGCGCTTGGTGCATGGTGCGGCGCCAGCAGCACGCCGGTGCTTGCTCAGCGCGTCATCCCGCCCTCGGACGCCCTGCAGATCACGGGCGGTCGATTTTCGGTGATCGCGCTCCCCGGCGATCGGCGGCTCGCGCAGTCGATCCTGACCGAGGCGCTCGCCCACGATAGCTTTCCGGGTTTGGTGCGTCCGCGCGCGCGCGTGGTCATTGCGATCGCGCCTGACACCCGTCGGTTTCGCGAGTGGGCCGGCACGGGCGCGCCCGAGTGGGGCGCCGCCATCGCCTTTCCGGTACAGCAACAGATTGTGATGCAGGGGCATCGCGCGCCCTCCACGGCCGGTGATCCCCGCGTCACGCTCCGCCACGAACTGGCCCACTTGGCACTCCACGAGGCCATGGGCGCCCGCCCATCCCGGTGGTTCGACGAAGGGTATGCCTCGTTTGCCGCCGGCGAATGGGGGCGCGACGAGATGTTGGCCACCAACATCGCCTTGCTCATTCGCCGGTTTCCTGGGCTCGACGAACTCGACCCGATGTTTGAGGGGGGAGGGTCGCGCGCTGCGCAGGGGTACGCCCTCTCGCAGCGTGCGGTGGCGGAGCTCGCGGCGCTCGACGCACAGCGTGGGTTGGCCCTGTTTTTCGAGTATTGGCGCACAACGGAGTCGTTTGATCAAGCCGTTCGGAGAGCCTACGGTGTGACCGAGGCCGGATTCGAGCAACGCTGGAAGTCCAATACCCGTAGTAGGTTCGGCGCTTTGGCCCTCATGGCCGATGTGACGTTCGGCACGCTATTAATGTTGATGGTGTTGGGTCCGCTCTGGTGGATGCGGCGGAAGCGGGATCGGCGTCGTTTCCTGGCGATGCAGGCGGCGGATGCGCTTCAGGACCGTCGGGAGCGGGAGAGTGCGCTGGAGGCTTTGCTCGGCCTGACGGGGGGAGTAACCGCATCAGAACCGCCGCTTCTTGGGGGAGGGGAACGTCCCCCGACGGATGAGGATAAGATTAAGTGACGGTAAACTGTGCTCCGCTTGCTTGACTACACCTATAAAGAGGCGTAAACTCCGCTCCCTATGGCAGATACGAAAATTTCAGGAAGAAACACGCCCGGGCTCAAGTGGGGGATCGCGGTCGTCGTGCTCGCGGCCGGGTATGCCGACCTCGCACGCGGCGGTGTGACCCTCGCTCCGATTCTTTTGGTTATCGGGTATGCGGTCTTGATTCCCGTGGCCATCTTATCGTAGCAGCTCGGGCGAATAGCTCAGCTGGTTAGAGCACCTGCCTTACACGCAGGGTGTCGGGGGTTCGAATCCCTCTTCGCCCATTTGGAAAGCCCCGGCGGAGTTGCCGCCGGAACAGAAGAGTTGGTCGTTCACTGCACTGGAGGAACACCCGTGATGGATCGGACACCGCGCGCGCTGGCGACGATGGCAGTGGTGCTGTACGGCACTTTTGGTGCGTCGCTGGACGCGCATGGCCAGGCTCCGCGCTCTATGAACCCGAACGCCCCGAAGCTTGTGGTGGTGACGTTCAAGAGCAGCGACAAGAAGCTTGGACCAGACGCGGCTGAAGCAGTCCGCGACAAAATCTCTGGTGATGTGTCATACCGTTCCTTGTACGTCGTCCCCAAGAACGACATCAACGCCACGCTCGAGGCCTCTGGCTACTCGACGACCGACGCGCTCAGCTCGTCGGACGCCAACCTGCTCTCCAAGCAGCTGCGCGGCGATGAGTACATCGAAGGCGTCGTGACCAAGACGGCGACCGGTTTCACGATGGAAGCGTGGATCGTGCTGACGCGCGATCAGTCGCTCGTGCAGCCCCTCGGCGGTTTTGATGCCGGGAAGCTCGACCAAGTGGCCGATAAAGTCAGCCGTGCCTATCAGGACGTGCACAACAAGACATACGACAACGAAAAGCGTTGCCGTGCGCTCTCGCGCGAAGGCAAGACGGCCGACGCCCTCAAGGAAGCGGAGTCGGGACTGAAGGCCTTCCCGAAGTCCACCTGGCTGCGCTACTGCCAGCTGCAGATTGCCAAGGAAAAGAAGACTCCCGCAGCCGACCTCCTCAAAACGGTCGAAGAAATCCGCGCCAATGATCCGAAGAGCCGCATCGCGCTGCGCGAAGCGGTTGGCATCTACGACGAACTCAGCAAGACCGACGAAAAGGACGAGAAGGGCTTCCGCACCAAGAAGATTGAAGTGTTGATGGCGCTCCGTGAGGCCGACCCGACCAACGCCACGCTCATCACGCAGATCGGCAACGAACTCGCCGCGAGCGGCAAGCTCGACGTGGCGCTGCCGATGGTGGAAAAGGCCGTCGTCGAAAACGCCGGCGACATCAACCTGATCAAGCTCTACTTCGCGATCTTGGGTGCGACGAACAACGTCAAGAAGATGCAGTCCATTGGTGAAGATCTGGCCAAGATGGACACGTCGGTGGTGGATGGCGGCTTCCTCGATAAGATGGTTGGCGCCTACGCGGTGGACAGCAACTACGCCAAGGCGCTGGAGTGGGCCTCGAAGGCGACGGCCAAGTTCCCAGCGGTGGCCTCGAACTGGATGGCGCGTAGTCAGATCGAAAAGAAGCTCGGGCAGGGCGGACCGTCGATGCAGTCGCTGCGTCGCGCGTACCAGGCCGACCCCAAGGCCGTGGCGAGTGCGCACGTGCAGTTCGCCGACGCATTCCTCGCGGCTGGACAGATGGACTCGGCGCTCGTCGAAGTGCGTGCCTCCAAGGCCGCGAACGAAGACAAAGCGATGACCGGCGGTATGGCGGTCAAGCTGGGCGATGCCCTCCGCAAGACGGCCAAAACGCCGGAAGAGTGGATGAACGCCTACAACGTCTTGGCCTTTGCTGACTCGATTGCCCCTGCCAACGTGAAGCCGCAGGCGAAGTTCCTGCTCGGCCTCGCCGCGTATCAGCTCGCGGCGCCGTTGATTCAGGACAACCAGACCAAGAAGTCGTGCGAACAGGCCAAGAAGGCGGCCGCGTTCCTCCTCGAAGCGCAGATCAATCTGCCCGCGGGCGGTGCGTTTGCGCCGGACGCGACCAAGCAGTTGCTGGGCGCCGTCACGCAGTATTCGCCGGCCTCGGACTCGCACGTCAAGGCGTTCTGTAAGTAACGGCCTTCGGCATTTTCGACGCCCGCCGGCCGTGCGCCGGCGGGCGTCGTCGTTTAACTCACTATCTTTCTTTCGTGACGGACTCCACACGATTTGATTCGCCCTACCACGCCCCGGTGATGGTCGCCGAGGTGCTGGCGTTGCTCGCGCCCTGCACGCGGGTGGTGGACGGGACGCTCGGCGGCGGCGGTCATACGCTCGCGCTGCTCGAAGCGGGGAAGTCGGTGATCGGCGTAGATCGCGACCCCAACGCGCAGGCCGCGGCGGGCGAGCGGTTAGCCGCGTTCCGAGAGAGCGGTCGGTTCACGCTCGTGCCAGCGACGTTTGCGGAGTTTGCTGAGTCAGCGGCGCAGCACGGGGCGTTTGATGGTGTGCTGCTCGACCTGGGGGTGTCGTCGCACCAGTTTGATGACGGTGCTCGCGGGTTCTCGTTTCGTGAAGGCGCGCCGCTCGACATGCGGATGAGTTACGGGCCCGGCGCCGGCGCTTCGATGATGACGGCGCGCGACGTGCTGAACGAATCGGACGAAGACGAGCTCGTACGGATCTTCCGCGACTATGGCGACGAGCCCAAGGCGCGACGGCTGGCGCACGAGTTGGTGCGGCGACGCGGAAACCGGCTGTTTGAGACGAGCGACGACTTTGTGGGGGCGATTCGTGCGGTGTTGGGGCCGCGGTCGGGACCCTCAGAATTCGCGCGACTGTTTCAGGCGCTTCGCATTGCGGTGAACGACGAGTTGGGTGAGTTGGCGCGGGCGCTCGCGGCCTTCCGTGACGGATTGGCCCCCGGCGGCGTCTTTGCAGTAATCAGCTACCACTCGGGAGAGGACCGGCTCGTGAAGCACGCCTTTCGCGAGTGGAGCCTGTCGTGCGTGTGTCCGCCCAAACAATTCATGTGCACGTGCCGCGGGAAGGCTCTCGGGGAGGTGCTCACGAGGAAAGCCGTGAACGCCACTGCCGAAGAGACCGCGCGCAACTCGCGCGCTCGCAGCGCCCATCTGCGCGCCTGGCAAAAGGCCCGCGCGGAGGACTGACCGTGCGCGGGCGTTCGAGTCTCGCGCTGGTACTCACGGGTTTCGTTCTGATGACGACAGGCGTCATCTATAGACGGAGCTACGGTACGCTCCAAGGCAGAAAACAGAGCCAACTCGCGGCGCGGCGCGCTACGCTTGAAGCGGAGCGCGCCAAGCTCGACGGCGACATCCGGGACGCGGCGAGCGGCGCGCGGCTGGCCAAGATCGCCCAGGAGCGGTTGAATATGCGCATTCCCAGCGACAGTCAGGTGTTTGTGGTGCCGCGCCCGGCCCGAAAGGCGCCGTAGGTGATTCGCACCTCACGCGTCGGGCTTGTTCACGGCGGGTTCTTGCTCTTTGCGGTGCTCCTCGTGGGGCGCGCGGCCAAGGTGCAACTGCTCGACGGCGGCAAGTGGCGCGCGCGCGCGGCGAAGCAGCAGTTTGTCGACTCTCCGCTTCCGGCTCCGCGGGGACGGATTCTCGACGCGTCCGGCGATGTGCTGGTGGAGAGCCGGCAGCTGGTGCGGTTCAAAGTCTCGCCGAAGGAAGTCTGGGGCGACACCAAGAAATCGATGAAGGGTGGCCCGCAGCGGCTCGCCGTGCTCGCGCGCACGCTCGCGCGCGTGGGCGTTTCGTCAGAGTTCGTGCACCGCGCCACCGACACCACGCGGACGTCGGTCGAGGTGCCCGGGCGCTTTCTGGCGTCGGACGTCGATTCCATTCTCACGATGCGCGGCATTCACGCGGAGCCAGCGATTGAGCGCGTGCCGCCCTCGGCGGACGGGCTACGCCGCCTGATTGGCCACGCCGACGAAAATGGCGAGCCGGTGGATGGGCTTGAGAAGTCGCTCGACGCTATGCTGCGCGGCGTCAAAGGGCATGTGACGGAGTTGCGCGATGCGCGTGGGCGAAAATTCGATTCGCCGACGGTGGAGGGGACGGCGGCTCGCCCCGGCCACACGGTGCGCCTCACGATCAATCAGCAGTTGCAAGATATTGCGGACCGCGCCCTCGCTGACGCGGTGACGAGCCAAGGCGCCAGCGGTGGCGACATTGTGGTGATGGATCCGCTCACGGGCGAAGTGCGCGCGATGGCCAGCAAGCGCGCCGATCCGCTTTCGACGATCGCGACGGGGCTCACGGAGCCGTACGAGCCGGGTTCGACGCTCAAGCCGTTTGTCGCCGCGCGGTTGCTCGACCTCAAGCGCGCGCGGGTGGACGAGGTGATGAACGTCTACGGCGGCAAGTGGGAGTATCAAGGCCGCAAGATTGAAGATGATCACCCCGCCGCGAGCTTCACGCTGTTTGACGTGATTCGTTTTTCGAGCAATATCGGTATCGTGCAGTTTGCCCAGCGCCTTGCGCCGGGCGAGCAGTACGAGCTGTTGCGCGACCTCGGCTTTGGTACCCAGACCGGTCTACCGTATCCGGGAGAGAGTCAGGGCGTGCTTCGCGCGCCCAAACAGTGGGACAAGCAAACGCCGGCATCGCTCGCCATGGGCTACGCGCTCAACGTGACGCCGGTGCAACTTGCCGCCGCCTACAGCGCGATCGCCAATGGCGGGGAACTGCTTGAGCCGGCGCTCGTGAAGGAAGTGCGCAGCGCAGAGGGCACGGTGCGCTACCACCACGAACGGCGCGTGGTGCGCCGCGTCATGAGCGTGGAGGCCGCCGCGCAAGTGCGTGCGATGTTGCGCGGTGTGGTAGAAGGCGGCACGGGTGAGTTTGCGAAGCTGTCGACTTATGAGATGGCCGGGAAAACGGGCACCGCCAAACGCACGTTGCACGGTAAGTATGTGAAGGGCGCGTACACCGCGAGTTTTGTGGGGCTCTTTCCCGCCGATAAACCGCAGATCGTGATTCTTGTGAAGCTCGACAATCCCACCAAGACGATCTACGGTGGCAAAGCGGCCGCGCCGGTATCGAAGATCGTGCTCCAGGCGATGATTGCCGCGCGCGACGCGAGTCTGGATCGTGGCACATTGACGGCGTCGCGCATTACGCCGCCGGTGGCGCCCGCGTCAGCAAACGGTTCGATGGCAAGCACTGCGTTGGGTGGCAGTTCTGCGTCCACGGCATCCGCGCCGAGTGGCGACGCGACGGCAGTCGACATGGAGTTGGCGAGCGACACGACCGGGCAGCGCGTGCCCGGCGGAAGCGTGCCCTTTGTGTACCGGTTGGATCAGCCGCATCGTACGGCGTCGGTGGTGGTGGGAGCACGGGCCATTCCCAATGTGCGCGGATTGCCCGTCCGGCGCGCGGTGTATGCGCTCCACCGCGCGGGGTTCCGCGTGACGATGGGCGCCACCGGAAATGGCGATGCCGCCTCGACCGCGCCAGACGCGGGCACGGTGTCGCCGTCGGGGACCACCGTGCGACTCCTGAGGGCTCCGTGAGCATGGTCGCCACCGAACTACTGACGAGCGCGCTGTCGCGCGCCGGGTTGCTCGTGTCGGTGCGTGGCGTGCTGCCGTCGCAGGTGAGCCTCGTGTGCGACGACAGTCGCCACGTGGCGCCGGGGGCACTGTTCGCTGCGGTCCGTGGGTCGGCGCGTGATGGGCACGATTACCTCGACGTGGTGGCGGCCGCGGGTGCGACGATGGCGATCGTTGAGGACGCGTCGCGCACCGCGCTACCGGCGATCGTGGTGCGCGATGGGCGTCGTGCGGCTGCCGTGACGGCCGCCGCGTTTTGGGGTGAGCCGGCGAAGGGGATGCGGCTCGTCGGCGTGACCGGAACCAATGGCAAAACGACGACCGTTGGTATGCTCCGGCATTTGCTCGACACGCCCAGCGCGCGCAGCGCCAGCATCGGCACGCTCGGTGTGTTGATTGGGAGCGAAGGCACGCCGATGCCAGGTGGCGGCGGACTCACGACGCCCGGACCCGTGGAGCTGCAGCGCATTCTGCGCGCGCTCGCGGACGCCGGCGTGAAGACGGTGGCCCTAGAGGTGTCGAGTCACTCTCTCGATCAGCGGCGTGTGGAAGGGCTCACGTTCGATGCGGCGGTGTTTACCAACCTGACGCGCGATCACCTCGACTATCACGGCACGATGGAGGCCTATTTTGCTGCCAAGGCGCGGTTGGTCGAACAGCTGGCACCGCTCGGCACCGTCGTGGCGAATGCCGATGACGCGGCGTGGCAATCGTTGCGGAGCGCCGCGAAGCGTCTGACGTTCGGGCACGGCGACACGGCGATGATCCGCGCGGTGGACGTTGCGTATCAACCGCGCGGGAGTGCGTGGCAGTTGAAGACGCCCACCGGCGAGGCAGCCGTGTTGCTGCCGCTGATCGGCGACTTCAATGTGGATAACGCGCTCGGCGCGGCCGCCGCGGCCTTTGCGCTCGGGCTGGACACCGACACCATCGCGGCACGACTGACGATGATGCCGCAGGTGCCGGGCCGACTCGAAGTGCTTGGGAAGCGGCCGACCGTGTTGCGCGACTATGCGCACACGCCAGACGCGCTGCAACGCGCGCTGACGGCACTGCGCCCGTTCACCCCAGGCCGCCTGATTGTGGTGTTCGGGGCCGGTGGCGACCGGGATCGGGGCAAGCGACCGCTGATGGCGCAGGTGGCGCACGCGCATGCCGACGTGGTGATTGTGACGAGCGATAATCCGCGCACGGAAGATCCCGAGCGTATTCTCGATGACATAGTCGCGCCGCTCGCGGCCGGGCGTTATGAACGCATCGAAGATCGCCGTTCCGCCATTGAGCATGCGTTGGCGATCGCCGATCCGGCGCGCGATGTGGTGCTGCTCGCGGGGAAGGGGCACGAGACGTATCAGGTGCGTGGCACCGAGACGCTGCATTTTGACGAACGCGAGATTGTGGCAGAGTTGATGCGCATCAACGCGAGCGTGCGTCCATGACCGTGGCCTTTTGGACGCTCGAACGCGTGGCGGATGCGCTCGGCGGCGGTCCGTCGTCACAGCACGCCGTGCGGGCCATCTCGACGGACACGCGCGCAGTTGGCGCGGGCGACGTGTTCGTGGCGTTGCGCGGCGAGACATTTGATGGTCACGATTTTCTGCCGCAAGCGGTGGCGCAGGGTGCGGTGGCCGTGGTCGTGAACGACGGAAGTCGCGCCAAGGGGTTGGGTGTGCCGGTGTATGTGGTGGACGACACCGTGCACGCGCTCGGGCTCCTCGGGCGTTACCGGCGCCGCGCCTGGGGGCGCACGGTGATCGCCGTGGGTGGTTCCAATGGCAAGACGAGCACCAAAGAACTCGTCCGCGCGGCCCTCGGCGGCCGGCTGAAGGTGCATGCCACAGAGGGAAACCTGAATAATCAGATTGGGGTACCGCTGACGCTGCTCTCGGTGCCGGATGATGCGGATGTGGCGGTGATTGAAGTGGGTACGAATATGCCTGGCGAGATCGCGCTGCTACGGGATATTGTCGAAGCGAATATCGCCCTCGTCACCACGGTGCAGGAAGAACATCTCGAAGGCTTCGGTGATTTGGCGGGCGTCCTGCGCGAGGAGGCGTCGCTCTTTGATGGCGTGGCCTGCGCGATTGTACCGATGCAGGATGAGGCGTTGGTTACCGAAGCCAGACGCCGCGCCCAGCGTGTGGTGACTGCGGGACTCGGCGCTGGCGACGTCCACGCGACGGCGTGGGGCTTGCACCGAGACGGGAGCGGGTGGCTCGATCTCGGCTTGGCACACGTGGACGTTCCGCTTAAGGGCGAGCATAATCTGCGGAATGCGATGCTGGCGATTGCATTGGCGCGCGAGTGTGGGCTGTTCGACACGGAATCCGGGGCGACGATTTCGTCGATCGACGTGGGCGCGCTCCCGGGGATGCGCTCCGCGATCACCCCCCTTGGGTCGGCGTTGCTCATTAACGATGCGTACAACGCCAACCCGGGTTCCGCGCGCGCCGCGATTCAGTTACTCACCAAAGTGGGCAACGTCCGGCAACGGGTGGCGGTGCTCGGGACGATGCGCGAACTCGGCGCGGCAGCCGAGCGGTCGCATCGTGAGATTGCGGCGGCGGCGCTCGACTCCGGCGCGGATGTCGTGGCGGGGATCGGCGAGTTCGGTCCGGCGCTCGCGGCACTCGCACCGCGCGACCCGCGCGTCCTGATTGCGCAGGATGTGGATGATCTGTGGCCGCAACTCGCGCCGCGCCTCGCGCGCGATGCGGTGATTCTCTTGAAGGCATCGAGGGGCGTGCGTCTCGAACGTCTCGTGCCGTATTTGTCCACGTGGGCCACCAACCCTGCCTAGGATGCTCTACTACTTTCTGTTTCCGTTTCGCGATCATTTCGGCCCGCTGCGCGTCTTCGGGTACCAGAGCTTCCGCGCGGCTGGCGCGGCGCTGACGGCACTGCTCGTGGCCTTCATCGTTGGTCCGATGATTTTGCGGCGTTTGCAACTGATGCAGATCCATCAGGTGGTGCGCGCCGGCACGCCCGATTCGCACGCCGGCAAGGGCACCACGCCAACCATGGGCGGCCTGATCATTCTGGTGGCCACCTTGTTGCCCACGCTGTTGTGGATGCGGCTCGATAATCGGTACGTGTGGCTCGCCTTGGCCGTCACGCTCTGGATGGGTGGCATCGGATTTCTCGACGACTACCTCAAAATTCGGCAGAAGCGCGAGGGCAAAGAGAATAAGGGGCTCGTGGAGCGGTATAAGCTGGCGGGGCAGGTGATCTGCGGATTGGCGCTCTCCATTTACATCTGGCAGTTCCCGCTCAATCAACTCCCCGGCGCCTCGACCACGGTGCCCTTTGCCAAGTACGTACTGATTGTGCCGGCGACGGTCGGCATGGCGTGGCTCTACGTGCCGTTCGTCACCTTCGTGATGACGGCGACCAGCAACGCCGTGAACCTTACCGACGGTCTCGACGGGCTCGCCACGGGGCTGATGGCGATCGCTATCGGCACCTTCGCCATCTTTGCGTATGCGATGGGGCGCGTGGATGCCTCGGCGTATCTCCAACTGTTTTACCTGCGCAATGCCGGGGAGCTGACGATCTTCTGTTCGGCGGTCTTCGGCGCGGCGATCGGATTCCTCTGGTTCAATGCGCACCCCGCGCAGCTGTTTATGGGTGACACGGGGTCGCTGGCTCTCGGTGGCGCGCTTGGTGTGGTGGCGATTCTCTTGAAGAGCGAGTTCCTCTACCTCTTCATCGGTGGAGTGTTTGTCGCGGAGACCTTCTCCGTGCTGATTCAGCGGACGGTGTTCAAATACCGCCGGAAGCGCTTCGGGCTGGAGTTCGCGCAGAAAAACCGCGTCTTTCTTCGAGCGCCGTTGCACCATCACTTTGAACTCAAGGGATGGCCAGAAACCCAGGTAGTCGTGCGATTCTGGATTTTGGGCATCCTCTGTGCATTCGTGGCCCTCGGTACGCTGAAACTCCGGTGATTCGCGAACTCCTCGGTCGCGGTGAAGTGGCGGTCATCGGCCTTGGCCGGAGTGGCCAGGCGGTGTCGCGGTTGCTGGCCCGAGCAGGGGCGCGCGTGTACGCGTCGGATGGCAGTCGTGACGCGGCGGTGCTGGCCGCGGCGGATTCGCTCAAGGCCATCGGGGTTGCGGTCAGCGCCGGCGCCCACGATCTCCAGCGCATTGCGCGCGCCGTGCTGGTCGTCGTGAGTCCCGGTGTGTCGCCCAAGGCGCCGCCGCTCACCGCCGCGCGCGCGAGCGGCGTACCGATTGTGAGCGAAATTGAGGTGGCGCTGAATTTTTTGCCGACCACTCGGTGCATCGCCGTGACGGGCACGAATGGCAAAACCACGGTGACGGCGTTGATTGACCAGTTGCTGCGCTCCCTCGGCGTGGATGCGGTGGCGGCGGGAAATATTGGCACGCCGTTGTCGGAAGTGGCGCTCCGTGAAGTGCCGCCCGCGTGGGTGGCATTGGAGATCTCAAGCTTTCAACTGCACGACACGCCGAGTCTCGCGCCGGTGGTGGGGGTCCTGACGAACCTGGCTCCTGACCACCTCGACCGCTACGACACGCTCGACGACTACTACGCCGACAAAATGCGGTTGTTTGCGCGCGCCACGCCGGCGAGCCGCTGGGTGGTGAATGGCGATGACGCCGAGGTGATGCGGCGGACGGGGGGCATAGCGGGAACGCGATATTCGTTTTCGCTGCGCGCGGAGGCGTTAGGTATTGGTGGCATGGCGGGCATGGCGGGCATGGCGGGCATGGCGGGCATGGCGAGCGCGGGGGGCCTGGCCCCGTCCGCAGCTCCGGCCTCGCAGGCCGATCGATGGACTGTCGTAGGGCACGATCTGTTGAGTCGTGCGGACATTCCGCTGCTCGGCGACCATAACGTGGCAAACGTGCTGGCGGCCATGTTGGCGGTAGCCGTTGCCGACCCCGAGTACTCCACCCCCGAAGCATTGGCGCGTCTCGTGCGTGGCGTGCGCGCTTTTCGCGGCATGCCCCACCGCCTGGAGATTGTGGCCGAACGCGACCACGTGCTCTGGATCAACGATTCCAAAGCGACCAACGTGGCGTCAACGCGCGTGGCGCTGGATGGCATGACCCGTCCGACGGTGGTGTTGTTGGGTGGTCGACACAAAGGGGAGCCGTACACGGCGCTCCTTGACGGGCTCGCGCGCCACGCCCGCGCGGTGATTGCGTATGGGGAGTCGGCGGCGCTGATTGCGGCCGATTTGGGTGGTCACGTGCCGCTGGAGCGCATCGAATCGTCGTTTGAGGATGTGATGCGTCGCGCGCGCGCGTTGGCCCAGCCGGGCGACGCGGTCTTGCTGTCTCCCGCCTGTTCGAGTTTCGATATGTTCACCAACTACGAAGAGCGCGGCGCCGAGTTCCGGCGCCTCGCCACGAGCGTATGACCACGGCAGCGCTGCCGATGGCTGGCGGCGCCGTGCGCGACCGCTGGCGTATCGGTCTCGATGCGCGCGGGTTGATTATCGTCACCGCGTTGTTGCTCGCCTTTGGCTTGGCGACGCTCTATAGCGCGAGCGCCTTTGAGGCGACGCAAAACGGGAAGGGGAGCGCGTACTTTCTGCTCAAACAACTCTCCGGTATTGGCGTGGGCGTCATCGTCTTTGCGATTGCGGCCAAGGTGGATGCCGAGCTCTGGTCCAAGTACGCGTGGTGGGTGATGGGGCTCGCGCTCTTCCTCATGCTCCTCACGGTGCTCCCATTTACGAAATTTATCGCGCCGCCGATCCTTGGCGCGCGTCGCTATCTGTTTCATGGATCCGTGCAGCCGTCGGAGTTCGCCAAGCTGGCGGTGATTGTGTGGACCGCGATGCTCGTGGTGAAGAAGGGCGACCAACTGCGTCGGCTCACGAAGGGGCTGCTCCCGATTCTCGTGGTCGTGGGCGCGCTCGCCATTACGGCCGCGCTCGAACCCGATCTCTCGACGGTGCTGTTCTACTTGCTCCAGATGGGGATCATCGTATTCGCCGCTGGCGCGCGCGTCGGACATTTTGTGTTTCTCGGGCTCGCGATCTCGCCGGTGCTCCTGCGCGAAACGCAGCGTCTGCAGTATGTGATGGAGCGCATCCTCGGATTCGCCGACATGGCGGGGCAGGCGCACGCCAAGGTGAACTACCAGCTCGATCAGTCGCTGATTGCCGTGGGGTCGGGGGGATGGTTGGGCGCTGGCTTTGGTGAAGGGCGCCAACAGCACGGGTTCCTCCCGCTTTCGTACGACGATTTTATTGGCGGCAGCATTGGCGAGGAGTGGGGCTTTGTTGGCATCGCGGTGCTCATCGCGGTGTACGCCCTCTGGGGATGGCTCGGCTTTCGCATTGCCCGCCAAGCGCGGTCCACGTTCCAGCAGCTCGTGGCAATCGGCATCACGGTGACGATGCTCGTCACGGCGTATCTCCACATTGGGGTGGTGACGGGGCTGCTCCCGACGACGGGGCTGACGCTGCCGTTCATTTCGTACGGCCGCTCCAATCTAATTCTGTCGTTCCTGATGACGGGAATCCTTGTCAATGTCGGGAGTCAGCCGGAACGGGTGATTGGCGATCGCGCATCGGATCCGTTTGGAGGAGGCCGGTGAACGTGATCGTCGCCGGTGGCGGCACCGGCGGACATCTGTATCCTGGGCTCGCGATTGCGCGGGCACTGGTCCGACTCGACGCGTCGGTGGTGCCGCACTTTGTCGGCGCGCAACGCGGCATTGAGCGCGACGTCCTTCCGCAAACAGAGTTCGCGCACACGCTCCTTGATCTGCATCCGCTCTACCGGCCGCAGCTGTGGCGGAACTGGCGCACGATACGCGGCGCGGCGAGCGCGTGGGGTGCCATGGGTACACTGGGGCGTGCACTCGCGCCGCGCGTCGTGATTGGCACCGGCGGCTACGCCAGCGCCGCCGCGCTCGCCTGGGCGTGGTCGCGCCGTGTGCCGGTCGTGCAACACATTGGCGACAGTCATCCGGGGCTGACGGCGCGCATGTTTTGCCGCATCGCCGCGGAGGCCTATCTCGGATTTCCAGAAGCCGAAGCGTATCTCCCCCGGGGCGGTTGCCGGTATCGCGATACGGGAAATCCTATAGAGCCCCCGCCGGACATTCGTCCCGACCGCGCCGCCGCGCGGGCACGCTGGGGGTTTCCCTCGAACGCGCGCGTGCTCCTCGTGTTTGGCGGGAGCCAAGGGGCGCGTGCGCTCAATCAAGCGGTGGCCGCATGGGTGGAACGTGGACTTCCCAAGCAACTCTGCGTCATCTGGGCCACCGGCAAGGCGCAATACGACGCATACAGCCAGTATGATCGCGCCGATGTGAAGGTGGTGCCCTATCTCTCGCCGATTGCCGATGCCTACGCCGCGAGCGACGTGGCCTTCGTGCGGGGTGGAATGATGGGCACCTCCGAACTGTGTGCGTGGGGCGTGCCGATGATCATCTGCCCGTTGCCCACGGCCGCACAGGATCACCAGACCTCGAACGCCGTGGCGCTCGAAGGTTCGGGCGCGGCGCTCCATCTCGCGCAACGCGACCTCTCGGCTGAGCAGTTGGACGCGACCGTGTGCGGTCTACTCGAATCGCCCGTGCGCCTCGCTGCACTGGCGGCGGGGGCCACCGCTCGTGCGCGACCACATGCGGCGACAGAAATTGCCCAGCACATTCTCACCATCATGCGTAGCGGCACTACCGGCACTACCGGCACTACCGGCACTACCGGCACTGCCAGTGTTGCCTGAACCCCATCGCCCATGCCGCTGATCGATCCGCTGAACCCTCGCCCCATTCATTTTGTCGGCATCGCCGGTGCGGGGATGAGTGCGCTCGCTGAGTTGTGTGCGCGGCGCGGTGCGACGGTCACGGGGTGCGACCAGAATCCAAACGGCGCCGACGACCTCACGCGACTCGGCCTTGCGGTAACGCATGGCCATGACGCGGCGCACGTGGATGGCCATCGGGCGTTGGTGGTGTCGAGTGCGATTCCGAAAACGCACCCAGAGCTCGAGCGCGCCCGCACGCTGGGGATTCCGGTGATCCGGCGCGCGGAAGCACTCGCCGAAGCTACCGCTGGCGGTCAGCTCATTGGCATTGCGGGTACGCATGGCAAGAGCACGACCACCGTGATGACGACCGAAGCGCTCAAGGCCGGGGGGGTGGATGCCACCGGCGTGGTGGGCGCCCGCGTGACGGCGTGGGGCGGCAATCTGAGTACCGGCAACGATACCGTCTTTGTCGTTGAGGCCGACGAGTACGATCGCTCGTTCCTCGCGCTCAAACCTGACGTGGCGGTGGTCACCAACATTGAGGCCGACCACCTCGATATTTATCGCGACCTCACGGATATCACCGACGCGTTTGGGCAGTATGTGCGCGGTGCCCGCTGGATTGCCCTGTGTGCCGATGACCGGCACGCGAATGCGCTGGCCACCCCTGCATCCGCAGAAGTGGTGCGCTATGGCATCGAAAGCCGCGACGCGCGCCTCGTGGCGCGCGACGTCGAATGGGTGAACGGTCGCACACAGTTCACCGTTGTGTTTGATCGTAAAGTGCTCGGCCCCGTGACGCTCGGCGTGCCGGGCACACACAACGTGCTCAATGCCTTGGCCGCGTTGGCGGTGGGCCTCGGGACGTACGGCATGACGGTGCCGCTGATGGGGGAAGGGCTCGCGCGGTTTGTTGGCGCGGAACGGCGCTTCACCCGGGTCGGCGAGGCGGCTGGCGTGCTGATCGTGGACGACTATGCGCACCACCCCACCGAAATTCGCGCCACCATTCAGGGCGCGCGCGCCGCCTACGCCGATCGCCGACTCGTGGTGGCGTTCCAGCCGCATCTGTTCTCGCGCACGCGCGACTTTGCTCCCGAGTTCGCCGCGGCGCTCGGTGCGGCCGACGTGGTCTTTCTCTCGGACATTTATCCGGCGCGCGAACAGCCGATTGTGCGCGTGACCAGCGCGCTCATCGCGGACGCGATGACGCTCGCGGGGAAGACCCCGCTGTGGACCGGCGCGCGCAACGCCATGGCGGAAGCGCTCAGCCATACCGTGCGCGCCGGCGATCTCGTGTTGACGGTGGGGGCCGGCGATGTGACCCACACGGGTCCTGAGCTGCTCGCCCTCCTTCGCGCGCGGGGAACCGGCACATGAGTCAGCCCTCCGCCGAGGGGGCGCGCGCGCCCAGAGGCTGGCGTCGGCGCCTGCGCCGCATCGGGTTGGTCCTCGCCGGATTGGCGCTCGTGTCGAGCCCGTGGTGGGGACGTGCCGGGCTCCAGCACCTCGCATTTTTCAAAGTGCGGCGGGTGGAGATCCAGGGAACGCGTTACGTCAGCCCCGATGAGATCGTTTCGCGATTGAGGGCCGACACCAGCGCGTCCATTTGGGACGATCTGGCGCCGTGGGAACAGCGGGTCCGAGGACATCCGTCGGTGCGCGAGGTGCGCATTGTGCGGCGGTTGCCGGGAACGCTCGTGGTCAAGGTGACAGAGAACTTGCCCGTTGCGCTCGTGCAGGCGGCGGCGGGGCTCGTTGCCGTGGATGCGACGGGAAGATCCCTTCCTGTGAATCCTGCAGCGGTCGACGTGGATCTGCCGGTGCTTGCGACGCGCGATACGATCGCGCTCCGTGTGCTCGGTGAGATGCGCGGCGCGCAGCCGGCTCTGTTCGCCCGCATTGGCGAGGTGCGGCGGTTGGCGCACGGCGATTTCTTGTTTCGTTTGACGCAGCCATCGCCGGCCGCTTTCCGTGACATCCTGGCCGCCGCCGATATCTCGGTGGAACGTCTGAGCGATCTTCTGCCCGTCGAGCAGGACCTCGTGCACCGTCAGGTGCGTGCGACCGAACTCGACCTCCGTTACCGCGACCAAGTCATCGTGCGACTCCCATGAATGTAGATCGCCTCGTAGCTGGCCTCGACATCGGTTCCGCGAAGACCACAGCGGTCATCGCGGAAGTGGTCGGCGACCTGCCCAAGCATCCCACGCTAAATATTCTCGGTGTTGGTCAAGCCCGCACCACCGGCTTGCGCCGCGGGGTCGTGGCGGACATCGACGAAACGACCCGCTCGATTACCAAGGCCATGCAGGATGCCGAACGGATGGCAGGGGTGAGCGTTCCCACGCTCTACGCTGGTATTTCTGGCGCGCACATGCAGGCCATGACCTCGCGCGGCATTGCCTCGGTGAATGGCGCCGAAATCAGCCGCGCCGACGTCGAACGCGCGAACGCCGTGGCACGCGCGCAGGCCATTCCGCAGGATCGTGAACTCATTCACGCGATTCCGCAGGAATACACGGTCGATAAAAACATTGGCATTCGCGATCCCTTCGGCATGATCGGCACGCGCCTCGAGACGGAGATGTACCTCGTCACGATTGGCTCGAGCCCGGCCATGAATCTGCGCAAAGCCGTGGAGAAGAGTGGATACAAGGTGGGCGAGCTCGTGCTCGAGCCATTGGCGAGCGCGCTCAGTGTGCTCACCGATGACGAAAAAGAACTCGGCGTGTGTCTCGTGGAGATGGGGGCGGGCACGACCGACATCGCCGTCTTTCACGAAGGAAAAATCCGCCACCTGGGCACCATTCCCTACGGCGGCAACAACGTCACCTCCGATGTCGTCCACGGATTGGGCGTGACGCAGGCCGACGCCGAGCGCCTGAAGGAAGCGTACGGCTGCGCCTATGAGCCGATGATCGACCACTCCGAAGTGATCAAGCTGCCCAGCACCGTGGCGCAGGGGGATCGCCAGATTCCGCGCGAATTGCTGGCGCATATCATTCATCAGCGTACGGCGGAAATCTTTGAGCTCGTGATGCGCGACGTCGAAGCCGCCGGCTACATCAAGAAGCTCGCGGCCGGCGTGGTGGTCACCGGTGGCGCCGCGGCACAGCCTGGCACGGGCGAGTTGGCGAGCGACATCTTCGGCACGGGGGCCCGTGTGGGGGAACCGGGTGAGTTCCTCGGCGGCTTGGCCGACAGCGTGCAGGCGCCCCGCTTCTCGACGGTGGTAGGGCTGGTGCAGTACGGCGCGCACCGCGTCGCGCTCGGAAACAGCTCGGGGAAGGGACGTCGCCTCTCGATGTCCGCCTCAACCCCGACGTTCGATGGGATGGCCAGCCGGTTCAAGGTCTGGTTGCAGGACTTCTTTTAGTCGGAATTTTCGCCAGTCTCACAAAGCGCTCCGGTCGCTCTGCCGTGTGGAAAACCGCGCTTGCTTGCTCCTGTGCTCTTTTTACCGATGGGTCGTCATATACACGTGGTGCGAACGCACCACGCGCGTATATTTCCGCCCAGCAAGCGGGCCGCGATCGGCCCTAGGTGAAACTTGAGCGAGAAAAAGGGAGCGCCACGCGCCATGAGCATCTTCGAGTTCGACGAAGCCCCCGCACA
>CANIWQ010000007.1 GCA_947471365.1 Gemmatimonadota bacterium
GACGTGGCGAGGCGTTTCGGACTCCTGCAGCTCGACGCCGCATACCGCGGTGAAGGCCAAAGGGTGGATCGGGCCGCGAAGCCCAATCGCTTATCTTCGATTATCCGCTAAGCGTAAGCGAGCGAGGGTCTTGGGGCAAGGGGGCGGGGCTTTGCTGCCCCTCCCCAGCCCAGCAGCCACACAACCGTTTTGACGGTTACTCGTCGGCCAGCTGATAGCCCTTCCCCTCATTCACGACTCGGCCCCACGGGTGCGTCGCGTCGTGCTCGAACACCGCCAACCAGCGCTCCGCGTCCATCTGGGCGAACAGCTCGCGCTTGGACTCCAGCGTCACGAGCGGCTCCACGTCGTAGCCCATGATCCAAGGCAGCGGCAGGTGGTAGGAGGTTGGGCAGACGTCCGCGAGGAAACAGGCCACCTCCCCGCCTCCGTCAATCACCACGCTCTGATGGTGCGGCACATGCCCCGGCGTGCGACGGACCGAGATGCCCGACACGATCTCGCGATTGCCGTCGATCATGTCAAAGCGCCCTGCGGCAATAATGGAATCCCAGTTCACGCCGAAGTAGCTCGCGGCGGTGCGTTCGTTGGTATGCGTGGCGTAATGATGTTCGCCGGCCTGCACCACATACCGGGCATTCGGGAATGTCGGACGCACAACCCCCGCGGCATCAATCCACGTGTTGCCGCCGGCGTGGTCGAAGTGCAGATGCGTGTTGATCACGAGCGCCACGTCTTCAACGCGGTGACCGAGCGCGTGGAGTCCGTCCTCGAGCCAGGTGCGCGCCACGCCATCCGGCGCCGAGCCGACATTCGCAATGCCGTACATCTCTTTGAACTTCTCGGTGTCCTTATTTCCCGAGCCCGTGTCCACGAGCACCAGCCCTACCTCGTGCTCGATCAACAAGCACCGCATGCCCATGGGAATACGGTTGCGGGCGTCCGCCGAGATGCGACGCTCCCACAATGGCTTGGGCACCACGCCGAACATGGCGCCGCCGTCCAGCATCAGGTCGCCGGCCTGAATGGCGTGTACGCGAAAACGACCAACGGAACGGGAGACGGGAGCGGGCGGCTGTGAAGGCGTCATGGGGCGCGTTGGAACGTGGTGGTGTGAAGCCGCTGCTCTGCAACAACGCAGGACGCGGCGACCCGTATCGAGTACTGCACGCAATCTATTTGAATCGCGTCACCCAGCTATGCGCCGTCGGCGCCATCCCCCGGCGCCGGCAGCGCCCGACGACGACGGCGCGCGACTCCGGTTCCACCCGCGAGCATACGCTGTAGCGCCTCGAACGTGTACACGCCCTGTCGCTCCGCGTCTTGCAAGAGCGCCAACAACACCTGCGCCGTGGCGCGTGCATCGCCCGCCGCACGGTGCCGGTGCTCAATGGTCACGCCGTAGTGCACACACATGGCGCCGAGATTGCGCCGGGGCAAATGCTGCAACAACCGCCGAGCGAGGCGCACGGTGCACAGCTGCGCCGTGGCCAACTGCGACAATGGGTCGGACGCCCCGAGGACCGTGGGCGCGAGCCGTCCATACTCGGACGAGAGAAATCCCCAGTCGAACTTGGCATTGTGCGCGACGAACACGCGCCCCACCAGTTGTTCGGCGAGTCCACCGGCGATCTCATCGAAGCCTGGGGCGTTGCGCACCATGGCGTCGTCGATTCCCGTGAGGCCGGTGATGAAGGGCGGAATCGCACGGCGCGGATTGACCAAGGAATGGAATGCCTCGCGCACCACACCTCGCTCCACGATGACGGCGGCGACCTCCGTCACGCGGTGCCCGGCGAGCGCGCTCCCCCCCGTGGTCTCGACGTCCACGACGACAAAGGGCACCCGGTCAAAGGCGGTGCCGTCGTTGGCGAGAGGATGCAGGGGTTGGTCAGTCACGTCAGGAGGTTCTGGGAGGGATTGCCGCAAAGCGCCAGTGTATTGTAACTTGTGAAATCATTCACAAGCGGAATGGCATTGAAACACATCGCCGAATCTACCGTCCGACGTCTGTCCGACTATCTCCGCTTCCTCGAGGAACTCGAGGCGCAGGGGCAGCAGACGGTCTCCAGCGGCGAACTAGCCTCCCTCGGCGGAACCACGTCGGCGCAGGTCCGCAAAGACCTTTCGTTCTTTGGGTCGTTCGGTAAACGTGGCCTCGGATACACGGTCACCGCGCTCTCCCGCTCGCTGCGTCAAATCTTGGGGCTCGAGCGGACGTGGAAGGTGGCGATCATCGGCGGTGGAAAAATCGGTCGCGCACTCGCGCAGTACCATGGCTTCCGCGAGCGTGGCTTTGACGTCGTCGCGGTGTACGACATCGACCCGGCCCGCATTGGGGTTTCGCTCGACGGCGTCGTCGTGCGCGACCAGCGCGACTTGGACGCCGATCTCACAACGCTCGCCGTGGATATCGTCTTGCTCGCCGTCCCCGCCGAAGCCGCGCAACCGCTGGTGGACCGTGTGACGTCGGCTGGGATTCGCGCCATTTTGAACTTTGCCCCAGTGCCGGTGCAGGCTTCGAGCCGTGTGGCGATACGCAGCGTGAACATGGCGCTGGAACTCGAGTTCTTGGCGTACGAACTCGTGAACCGGGACGCGTAGCGCACCGTGTGGGCCGACGCGGTGCGCCTCCTGGCGCGCGCGTTCCTGCTCGACATCGTGCGTATTGCTAGCGTCGCGCGCGCAGCAGCCGAGCGAAGTCGTGCGGCGACAACACTTCGGGACGGAGCATCGGATTGATCTCCGCTTGTCCGAGGAGTGCCGCGGCGTCCTCCGCTCCCCCGCCCCACAGTTCGCGCACCACGCGCGCCATCTGTTTACGGCGCATGCTAAACGCCCCCTGCACCATCACGCGGAACGGTTCTTCTTCGTCGGCGTTGATGACGGGCGTGTCGAGTGGCTCGATTTTGAGAATGGCGCTTTCCACCTTGGGCGGCGGCGTGAAGGATCCCGCCGCAACTTTGAAAAGAATTTCCGCACGCGCAATGGCCTGCACGTTGGCCGAGAGCGCACCATAGGCCTCGCTCCCAGCGGCCGCGACCACTCGCTCGGCGACTTCGCGTTGCACAAGGTAAATCGCGCGTCGCGGCCGCACGCGGCGCAGCGCGTGAAACAGAATGGGCGTGGTGATGTTGTACGGGACGTTGCCGGCGAGGAGAAACTCGTCGGTGCCTGCGGCCTCGGCGAGCGACACCTCGAGCACGTCCTTGTCAATAATTGAGAGACGCGGTTCGTCGGCGTAGGCGTCGCGCAGGCGGCCGGCGAGGACGCGGTCAATTTCAATGGCCACGACGCGGCCCGCGCGCTGCAGGAGCTGCTCGGTGAGCGCACCGCGGCCGGGGCCGATTTCCACCACCGTGTCCTGGGGGGTCGCGTGCAGCGCGTCGGCGATACGCGCAAGGATGCGCGGATCGGTGAGAAAATGTTGGCCGAGGTGTTTGCGCGGCTTTGGAAAGTTATCGCTCATGGAGTGCGGCTCAGTTCCGGAGTACGACGATCGCTTGATCGTCGGCCGGCACGCCGCCGCCCATGTGGCCTTCGAGTAACGCGAACACGCCGTCCACGATGCGCGACGGTCCGTCGCGCCGCCGAACGCTCGCGACCTCAAGCACTCGCTGCTCGCCCAGCACGGCGCCGGCCTCGTCTCGTGCATCGCTGATGCCGTCGGTAAACAGCAGGAGCACGTCACTCCCGCCGGTCCATGCGGTCTCAGACGTGCTCGGTGCTTTGGAGCCAAGTCCGAGCGGCGCGGCGGATGCGGCGAGCCGCTCGGTGGTGCCATCGGCACGCAACACGAACGCGTGTGGATGCCCCGCATTGGCGAATCGCAGGACGCCGGCCGTGGGATCGACCACGACGTAGCAGATCGTGAGAAACATTTCCGTCTGGGTGAGCTCGTCCGAGAGACTGTCGCGCAGCGCATCGAGTGCGGCCGCCGGATCGTGATGCGACTGCGCGTGAATCGCCATGGCGCTCATCGTCAGCGCCATAATGAGCGCGGCCGGATAGCCGTGGCTCGACACGTCGCCAATCAATACGCCGGTGCGCCCCTGCCCCAGCTTGAACAGCTGATAGAAATCGCCGCCGACATGTTCCGCCGGTTCGACCCGCGCCGCACACTCGGCATCGGGCGCGAGCGACGAGGGCGCGGGGAGCAGGCGCATTTGCAGCTCGTGCGCCATCTGCATTTCGTGGGCGAGGCGCTCCTGAGCGACCGAGGCTTTGACGAGGCGGTCAATCTGGACGGCGGTCCCAATCTGTGTGGCGATGGCGGCCAGCAGTTTCTGGTCGCCGGCGCTGAACGGCTCGCTACCGCGCGGCGCCGAGAGCGACACCACGCCCAACGGGATACTCCCTTGGGGCGTGGTCCAGAGTACGGGGACGGCGAGCATCGCCCCACGGCGCACGAGTGCCTCGCGGGCCCCGCCCCGCTCGTCGGGCGGGGCGAGATGCGGGCGCCGCTCGCGAAACACACGCACGATGATACTGGTGTCGTCGTCGACGGCCACAGGAGGCAGCGCGGCGGCATCGGCGCCCAGCACGGCCACCGGGTTGAGTAGGCCGCGCGGCGCATCGTGCACATAAATAGCGCCGAGTCCGGCGCCCACGGTGTCGCAGATCTCGTGCAGGATGGTCGCCGCGGCATCCGCGAGCGTGACGGTCCGGCCGAGGATCTCGCCGATGGAGTAGAGGAGATTGATCTCCTCCCAACTCTCGGTGAGCTGACTCGCGGCCAGTTCGGCTTCGCGCCGGAGCCGCGCGACGTCCACGCCCTGCTCGGTCATGGACGTCGCAAGGTGAGGCGCACGACGTTGCCGCCGTCGCTGTAGCGTTCCACGTCATCCATGAGGCGGCGCATCAGAAACAGGCCACGCCCGTCTTCGCGCCAGATGTTTTCGTCGGTGGTGGGGTCATCGGTGCAGGCGTCGAGATCGAATCCGTCGCCCTCGTCGCGCACCTCGAGCACCAAGACGCTCGCATCCACGTGCGCGCGCACATGCACCGACCGATCGCGCGCGTCACGATTGCCGCGCAGAATCGCGTTCGACAGCGCCTCCGTGAGCGCGACCGGCACGTTCAGCGCGAGATGCCGACGCGGAAAGTCCGCCGCCGCGCACCGGCGGACGACTTCGTCCACGATGTGCGTGATGTACTGAATATCGCTGGGAATGCGAACATCGAGATCGGCGAGCGCTGGCGACGCCTCCACTCAGAAACTCTCGAGGGCGCGCTCGCGCGACTCGGAGATCTGGAACAACGTGTCGAGTTTGGTGAGTTCGAACAGCGTCTGCAGATCTTCATTGAGATTGGCAAGGCGAAGATCGCCGCCCATCTCACGCACTTTCTTGGACATCGACACCAGCACGCCGAGGCCGGAGCTGTCGATGTAGCTCGTCCGGCCGAAGTCGACCAAGACTTTGCGCGCGCCCTTATCGAGTTGATCCAGCACGGTCGACTTGAGTTCCTGTCGATTGCTGACAATCAACTGCCCCTCAACTTCGACAATATTGACGTCGCCGTGCTGCGTAACCGTGAAGGTCATAAGGATCGATCCTCGGAGGAGGTGCGTCACGCAGCGCTGGGGGGTTCCGCGGCGCGTGATGCCTGCACGGCCGTTACGACCGCTACGTGAAAGATGGCATCGGCGTCCGCTCCGCGCGAGAGATCAGACACGGGTTTGGCGAGCCCTTGCAACACCGGACCGATCGCCATGGCGCCGGTGAGCCGTTCGGTGAGCTTGTACGCGATGTTCCCCGCGTCGAGCGACGGAAAGACCAAGACATTCGCCCGGCCGGCCACGGCACTCCCCGGCGCCTTCCGTGCGGCGACATCGAGGATGAGCGCGGCGTCGCCCTGCAGTTCACCGTCGCAGGCTAGCCCCGGCTCGCGTGCGCGCACCAACCGGAGCGCCTCGCGGATCACGGCAATTGAGCCGGCGTCCCCGCCCGAGCCCATCGTGCTGTACGACAACAAGGCGACGCGCGGCTCGTCGCCCACGATGCGGCGGCGCGCCTCCGCGGCGGCCAGGGCGATGTCGGCTAGCTGTTCGGCCGTCGGCTGCGGGACGACGGCGCAGTCGGTGTACGTCAGCACTTCAGCCGTCTGTCCGCGAAAGGGCGGCACGCACAGGTAAAACGCGCTCGACACCGTCCGCACGCCGGGCGCCGGTCCGATGAGCCACAGGGCGTTGCGAATCACGTCGGCCGTCACGCGCACCGCGCCGGCGACGGCAGCGTCCACGT
Source organism: Gemmatimonadota bacterium (assembly GCA_947471365.1). Lineage (GTDB taxonomy): Bacteria > Gemmatimonadota > Gemmatimonadetes > Gemmatimonadales > Gemmatimonadaceae > Fen-1231. The sequence continues at coordinate 6,246 of CANIWQ010000007.1, forward strand.
CGCCCGCACGGAGCAGATAGGTGGCAAAGGTGAGTGGGTCGCGGGCCATGCGGTGCGCGTCCTCGCGCGACAGCGACTGCTTGGCGCGCAGCTGCACCAGAAGATCCGTCAGGGTTTCTAGACGCGGATCGGCGGATGGGTCCACGCATTCGAGACCCGTGGCGCGCGCCGCGGCGTGCCCGTGCTTGGCCGCCGGATCGAGCACCAGCACCGGCGTGGCGACGCCCTCGCGCTGGAGGCGCACCGCGGCCTCGAGGACGCGGGGATCCGCCGCTTCAGAAAAGGCGACGCGCGTTCCGAGCTGCGATGCGCGCGCGCGGAGCTGCGCGAGAAAGCTCACGTGCGCGGGAACTTGGCCCGAAGCGCTGCGGCAACCGTCGGGTGCACGAGGTTCGTGACATCCCCGTGAAAGCGCGCGATCTCGCGCACTAAACTTGAACTGATGTACGTCGTATCGAGCGACGGCACCATGAACACGGTCTCCATTTCCGGCGCCAAGTGACGGTTCATCAGCGCCATCTGATATTCGTATTCAAAATCACTCACGGCGCGCAGGCCGCGGATGATGAGGCGCACACCGCTCGTGCTGGCGAAATCCACCAACAATCCGCTGAACGATCGCACTTCCACGCGCGGATCATTTTCCACGGCGGCGCGGATCAGCGCGGTGCGCTCGTCGACGGTGAAGACCGGTTGCTTCGACAGGTTTACCGCGACCGCCACGATCACGCGATCCACAAAGCCGAGGCTGCGCTTGATCAGGTCGGCATGGCCGTTCGTGATCGGGTCGAAGCTTCCGGCATACATCGCAACATTCGTGGTGGGCACTAGGTCGCTCGGTAAATGGTGATGGCGCTGTCGCCATATCGACGCGTATCGCCGCCGTCTGGCAATGTCGCACGGGCTTCGTGCTCCACCCCGAAAATGGTGGCAAACGGCGCCGCAAGCCAGCACTCGGCCACCTGCGCGGCGAGTCCGAGGCGATACGGCGGATCGGCAAAGCATACGTCATAGGCGCGAGCCGCGCCCTGGGGTTGTACCCGCTCCGCAAAGCGCAGGGCGTCTCCCCGGTGCGTGGCACAACGAGATCCGGCCTCAAGCGTCTCGACGTTGCTGAGCAACACGCGCAACGTCCGGGCGTCCGCCTCCACAAAATCGACCCATCGCGCCCCTCGGGAGAGCGCTTCAAGGCCGAGGGCGCCAGTGCCCGCGAACAAGTCGAGGACCCGTGCGTCCGGCAGGTCGTGCTGCACGATGCTCATCCAGGCCTCGCGCACGCGATCAGCGGTCGGGCGCACGGGCCCGCTCGTGGGCGCGGCAATCCGGCGCCCGCGCCATTCGCCGGCAATGATTCTCATCGAAAATCGGCGACGGCGAGTTGCAGTGAGGATCGCCCACGGAACTCATTCCGCTCGAGCTTGCAGGCGAGGTCCAGGGTGACGCCGGGGCGCACCTCGGCAACTCTCGGCGCGAGCCCCCACCCGACCGCTTCGAGCGGCCCATCGGCGCCATCGACGGTAAACTTCAGTCCATCCGCGCCAATCTTGGTGGGTGACGACGCCACGCGCACGCCACGAATGGCAAAAACGGGACCCGGATTGCCCACACCGAATGGCTCGAGGTGCCGCAGCAACTTCTCGAGATCGTCGGTGGCATCCCCGAGTGGCAGTTCGAGATCCACGCGCAGGTCGCGGACGAGATCATCCGGCGTCAGACGCGCACGCGCGACCGCGTTGAAGCGCTCGGCGAACGCGGCAATCTGCTCGGGTGCCACGGTGAGCCCAGCGGCCGCTCGGTGCCCGCCATGCTTCACGAGCAGGTCCGTGCATTCCCCCAGTGCGGCGTGCAGATCGAAGGCGGCTATGGAGCGGCCGCTTCCCTTGCCAACGCCATCCTTCACCGCGATCAGAAATACGGGGCGCGCCGTCTGTTCCACTACGCGCGACGCGACAATCCCAATCACCCCCGCATGCCACGATGCATCGGATAGCACGATACCCCACGTGGCGTCGAGATCGAGCGCATCGACGCGCCGCATCACGTCCTCAAGCATGCGGCGATCCATCTCCTGCCGTTCGCGGTTCATTTCTTCGCAATGGCGAGCGATGGCGTTGGCGGCGTCGTCGGTGTCCGCGAGCAGAAGCTCGACGCCGCGAATGGCACGGTCGAGGCGCCCAAGGGCATTGAGCCGCGGCGCGAGAATGAAGCCCACCCGCCCCGCCGTAATTTCTTTGCCTTCGAGTCCAGCACTGCGCACCAACGCGCGGATACCCGCACTCTTGGACTCGCGGAGCAGGGCCAGCCCGCGACGCACGAAAATGCGATTCTCACCCCGAAGCGGGGCGACGTCCGCCACCGTCGCCATCGCCACCAGGTCGAGCTGATTATAGACCACATTCTCGTTGCCGCCCATCTCGCGCGTCAGGGCGAGGGCGAGCTTGAACGCCACGCCGACGGCGGCCAGATCTTTGTCCGGATAGGCACAATCCGCACGACGCGGATTCAGCACCGCGTACGCGGGGGGCAACGGACCGCCGGGGAGGTGATGGTCCGAGATGATCAGATCAATACCAACCGACAACAGTTCGGCCGCCGGCGCGTGGGCGGTGGTGCCGCAGTCGCAGGTGAGCAGCACGGAGGCGCCTGCTGCACGGGCGGCCGCCACGCCCGCAGCGCCGAGGTCGTAGCCGTCTTTTTGCCGATCGGGAATGAACGGCACCACGGTACCGCCGAGCGCTCGAATCGAACGGGTCATCACGGCGGTGGAACACATCCCGTCCACGTCGTAGTCGCCGTGCACGAGAATGGTTTCGCCGGTACGCACGGCGCGCGCGAGGCGCTCCACCGCGCGTGGCAGATCCTGCATCAGCGCGGGATCGTGCAGTTGCTCAAGTTGCGGACGCAGAAACCGCTTTGCCTGCTCCACGTCCCCGCACCCGCGTGCCGCGAGCAAGCGGCAGAGCGGCAACGGAAGTTTCAGCGTGTCCGACAGCGCCCGCGCCATGCCCTCATCGGGTGACGGCGCGTTCGTCCAGCGCGTGGTCGGCCGTGCTCTCACGCCTGGTAGTACATCAACACGCCGCACGCCTCGCACAACTCGATCACGCCGACGGCGGTCACCACGTGGCGCCGCTGCATGGGAATCGATGTATCGCAGTTGCCACACGACATGCCGCGCATGGCAAACACCGCTTCCGAGCGTTTGCGGCTGCGAATACGGTCGTACTTGGCAACGAGTGCTGCCGGCACTTTCGCGGCCGACGCGTCGCGCGCCTGCTTGGCAACGGCCATTGCGCCGTCAATCGCGGCGCGCTCGCCAGCGACTTCGGCGCGCGCCACTTCTTGCTCGGCCTCAATGGCCGAGAGTTCCGTCTGCTGCGTGTGCAGGATGCCGCGCGCTTCATCCAGCTTGCGGTTGATCACCAGCAGATCGCTTTCCTCGGTGGCGACGATGCGACGGGCCTGCTCCATCTGGGCCACCGCCGCGGTCGCCTGCTTCATGTTGGTCACCGCATCCATCTGCGCCTGATTGCGCTCGATGAGCTGCTTGTGCTCGGCGATTTTGTCGCGCACGTACGCCTGCTTCTTCTCCTCCGCTGACATCGCGGCGGTGCTGCGCGCCACGGCGTCGAGCGAGCGCTGGCGGCGCTGATCGAGTTCACGAATGCGCGGCTCGAGCGCGGACAACCGCGTTTCGAGCTCGCCGATCACCACGTCATCCGCCTGCAATACCAACAAGGCTTCGAGATCCGTCTGCACTACCCCTCCAGGAAAGTTGCCCATACCCTAGCTGTCACCACCTTACGACTTCCGTCGCACCACCGCCCACGCATCGCGTGGGTCCAGCGCAATTGCTTCTCTTCGCAACGTGGCCTTTTCTTGCAGCAACGCCGCCTTCTCGTCCTCACCAGCCAGCGGCAGGATGCGGTCAATGTCGTCGATGCGGTCACGGAACTGCCGCGACTGCAAGCTACGCAGTGCCTGCTCCATCGTCTGCGGGCCGTTCACCATCGCCCCCGGTTCCGCTCGCAGCAACTCGACCGTGCGGATGGACTCGGGGTCAAGGCTCTCGGCCAAACGCTCAATGGAGATATCGGTTCCCGACTCCGCGACCGCCTCTGACATCGCCGCAAAGATGGCGGCATAGACGGGATCATGGAACACGCCGTCGACGCCGGGCGACTCCATGTCCAGCGGCGCCGCCTCGCCACGCGCTTCGTCCAGGCGCCCCACCGCCTCCACAATCCGTTCCACCGATTCCGGATCGAGCAGCATCACACTGATCAGCGCGCGCTCGGCCGTGACGTCGCGTGCCGGCGGACGCAACAAGCGCACGGGCGCGACGTGATGTGCCTCGTCCCCTTCATCCGGCTCCGGTGGAAGCGGCGTTTCGTCGCGGCGCGCCACCGGCTTGACGGCGCGCTTCGGCACCTGCTCCACCTCACGCATCAACACGGCGCGGTCGATACCGGAGGCGGTGCTGACGCGCTGGACATACAGGTCGCGCGTGATGGGATCGCTGGTGGCACGAATCGTCGGCAGGACGGCATCGAGCGCACGCCGTTTACGCCGCAGATCGCTGAACCAGCCGCCGCGCTCGAGGAGTTGCACCTTGCGGTCAAAGATATCCATCGCGCCCGCGAACAGCCGTTCCATCGCCTCGCGCCCGTGCTTGGCGACGAACGTATCGGGATCGTCCCCATCGGGGAGCGTGACGACGCGCACGCTCATCCCGCGCGACAGGAGCACATCGGCTGCACGGAACGTCGCCTTCTGCCCCGGCGCATCGCTGTCGTAGAGCAGGATGGCCGTCTTGGAGTTGCGCACGAGCAGATCGGCTTGTTGTTCGGTGAGCGCGGTCCCCATGGGAGCGACCACCGACTCAATGCCCGCGTCCACCAAGCGCACGACGTCGAAATAGCCTTCTACCAGCACGACCTGCTCATCTTTACGAATCGCGGTGCGCGCCGCGCCCAGATTGTAGAGCAGATGCCCCTTACTGAACGCGCGATTCTCCGCGGAGTTGAGATACTTCGGCTCGCCGGGTCCGAGCAACCGCCCACCGAATCCCACGGTGTGCCCTGAGGGATCGAGAATCGGAAAGATGAGCCGGTCGCGGAATCGCGGCCGCGGCTCTTCAATTTCTTCGCGCTTGACCAACAGGCCCGCGTCGAGCAATCGCGCGTCATCAAAGCCCAGTCCATTGAGATACGTGCGCATCAAGCCGAGCTCGCGCGGGGCAAAGCCAATGCCAAATCGATCCGCCGTTTCACGCGAAATGGTGCGGCGCGCCAAGTAGTCCCGCGCCGGTGCGCCGAACTCGCTGTTCCAGAGCATCTCGGTAAACCACGCGGCGACCGTGGCATTCAGCTCCCACAACGGCTCGCGCGGATCCGGGCCGTCGCGGTGCTTCTGCACATCAATGACCTCGATGCCCGACTTCTCGCCGACGTACTTCACGGCCTCCACAAAATTCAACCCGAGCCGCTTCTGCACGAACGTGAACACCGACCCCTTTTCCCCGCAGACGAAGCAGGTGTAGCCGCGTCCGGGAACCACCGAGAAGTTCGCGTTGGTCCCCTGATGAAACGGACAGGGCCCGCGGTACACGGACCCGGTTTTCTTGAGTTTGACGTGCTCGCTGATGATCGCCACGATATCCGCGGCCTGTGCGACTTGCTCCACCACGTCATCGGGGATCATCCAATCTCCACGATCGTAGCGCCAGCGCCGCCTTCGTTCCACGCACCCAAACGGAACGATTTCACCCGCCGATCACCCTTCAACAATTGCGCGACCGTTTCACGGAGCGCCCCAGTTCCCTTGCCGTGAATGATCGTGATCAACGCCAAGTCAGCGCGCACGGCCGCATCAATGGCCTGCAACACCACGTCCTGCACTTCGCTCACGCGAAAGCCGCGCACATCCACGTCGCGCTCTACCACCGCCTCGGGCTCATCCCCGGTGCGCACCGATACGCGCTCCAGGGGCTCGAGTTTCTTTCGCGACACGGGGCGGAGTGTGTCGCGCGGCACGGTCACCTTGAGCGCGCCGACGTTCACGACGGCATCCGCACCGCGTAGTTCAAGCACGGTACCGGCCTTCCCACCCAGCGTGGCCACGGCGACGATCGCGCCAACGACAATGTCGCCCGACAGCGGCGCCTCGTCGCGCGCGGCGTCCATCGCTTCGCGCCGTGATTCTGCATCGAGCGCGGACACGCGCGCCGCCGACTCCGACGCCAACTGCTCTGCCGCCCGCCGTGCGTCGGCCCCCGCGGCATCAATCTGCGCCGCGCCGGCCGATTTCAGCGCCGCAATGGTACGTTCGATTTCCGCGCGCGCTTCGAGGAGATACCGCCGCTGCTCCGCCCGCGCGTTGCGTTCCACCTCGCGTTCCTTTTCACGCACGGTTCGCTCGCGTTCTGCGACCCGCTGCGCCCGCTCCTTCACGTCGCCATCGTGATCGGTGACGGTCCGCTCGCGTTCCGCCACGGCGTCCTGGCGCCGCTCCAAATCTTCCAGTAGCGCCGCGACGTCGCGTTCCCCCTTGGGAACCCGCTGTTCGGCATTCTGCAACACGGATTCTGGCATCGAGAGTCGGCGTGCGATGCTCAAGCCATACGAGCGACCCGGAATACCCTTGATCAGGCGGTAGGTTGGCGCCAGCGCCACGGCATCGAACTGCAACGATGCGTTCACCACCCCAGGCACTTCATGCGCAATTTCTTTGAGCGCCCCAAGGTGCGTCGTCGCGATGGTGGTGGTCCCACGCGTCGTCAGCTCCTCGAGAATCGCGCCGCCCAGCGCGGCGCCTTCTATCGGATCGGTCCCAGACCCCAGTTCGTCGGCGAGCACCAGCGAGTCGCGCGTCGCGTCGAGCACAATCTCGGTGAGGTTCCGCAAATGCGCGCTGAACGTGGAGAGCGAGGCCTCAATCGACTGCTCATCGCCAATGTCCGCAAAGCATCGATCAAACACCGCGAGGCGCGATTCCGGCGCCGCTGGCGCCGGAATTCCGGCCTGCGCCATCATCGATAGCAGCGCGAGCGCTTTGAGGAGTACGGTCTTGCCGCCGGTATTCGGTCCAGACACCAGCAACGTATGCTCGCCCGGATCCATCGTCAGATCAAACGGCACCACACTGGCGTTGTCGCGCGCGAGCAATAACGGATGGCGCCCCTGCAGAATCGCAAAGCCGGAGCGCGGCGCCGCCAGCACCACCGGCGCGCACGCAAATGCTTCGGCGTATCGCGCCCGTGCGTAGAGCGCATCGAGCGTCACGAGTGCATCGAGTGCGGCCAACAAGGCGTCACGGTGCGGACGCAACCGCTCCGTCACCTCGCGCAGAATCCGATCCGTCTCGCGATACTCCTCGGCTTCCATTTCGCGAATCCGATTCCCGGCTTCCACCGCCGCCGGCGGCTCCACGAATACCGTGCCGCCGGTCCCCGACGTGTCGTGCACAATGCCGCCGACGGCCGCGCGTCCCTCGCGCCGCACGGGAATCACGTACCGACCGTTGCGGAGCGTCACCGACCCGTCATCCACACGGTGGTGCGTCTCAAGCTTCGCCATCAAGCGTTCGAGTAATCGGACGAGATCGGCCTCGGCGCCGCGCAACTCGCGTCGGAGGCGACGCAGCAACGGTGAGGCATCATCGCGAACGACGCCTTCATCGGTAATCACGCGGTCGATTTCTTTTTCCGTGGCCGGATCGCGCACGAGTTGCAGGGCAATCGGCTCCAGTGGCGCGAGCACGGTTGCGTCGCGCGACGGATCCTGCAACGCATCACGCGTGCGGCGAGAACTCGCGAGCAGGGTGACCGCCGCGCGCAGCTCCAGCCCCGTCCATCCGGTACCCGGTACGCGGAGCCGTGCGAAGGGCTCCGCGAGGTCCGGAATGACTTCCGACGCCCACCCATTCTTCCCCGTGACCAACGCGCGCATCGCCGCCACGCGCAGGTGCTCCGCGACGATCTCGGCGCGCTCCGTCGACGGAAACAACGCACGCACCCGCGCCGCCCCCGCCTCGCTCGACGCGAAACCCGCCACGAGGTCGAGCACGCGGTGAAACTCGAGCACGCCGAGGGCGTGCGTCAGTCCCGCCGCTGGCACCGTCGGGGGAGTACGAAAAAACCCGAGCGGGCGATCTGAATCGCTCGTCCGGGCTTGTTCAACCTGCGACATCGTCGAGTTCACGTCTTTGCGCCGAGCTCCTCGCGGGCGAGGCGATTGATCACGCTGCCGTCAGCACGTCCCTTGAACTGCGAGACGACTTTGCCCATCACGGCCCCAAGATTCGCTGCCCCAGCCGCAATCACGGCCCGGACGGCGTCTCGCAATTCATCCTCGCCGACTTGCGCCGGCAACCAAGCGTCCAGCGCAGCGGCTTCGGCCCGTTCCTGCGCCGCCAGCTCCGTGCGTCCGCCTTTTTCGTAGGCCTCCACCGATTCCCGACGCCGTTTGATCGCCTTGCGGAGGACATCGACGACATCGTCGTCGGTGAGCTCACGCTTGAGCGCAATGGCATGGTTTTCGATATCGGCGAGAACCGTACCCAGGACGAGGGTCAATCCCTTGTCCTGGGCTTTCCGCGCGCTGTTCATTGCCTCGCGCAGCCGGTCCCGCATGGCCGTCACAGCTTACGCCCGCGTACGACGGTTCTTACGCGTCGCGGCGTTCATCTTACGCTTTCGCTTCTCGCTCGGCTTTTCGTAATGCCGATGCTTGCGGAGGTCCGAAAGGATACCTGCTTTCTCGCACTTCTTTTTGAAGCGCTTGAGAGCTCTCTCGAAGTTCTCGTCGTCATGGATGATGACTTCCGACAAACTGAATCTACCCCCTTCATGGCGGTCGCGCGCCGGCTTTGAGGACTGTTTTTGGTAGCCTAGTAAGTTATTCCTGAGCAGGCGGTTATGGCAAGGGGAGCCCCCATATCGCTACTATTATGGCAGAGCCTTCCCCATGCTACCGCCCTCCCACGAACCCTCCGTCTTTCACGACCCCACTGGCAAACGGTGGCGGGCGATTCGGCGCGCCACCCTGATTGCCGGGGTGCTCTCGACGCTCGTCGCCCTCGGCGTGGCGGTGTTGTTCGTGATTCCGCAGACGCTGCCTCAGCTCACCGACGCCTCAAAGAAGATTGGCGCCGCCCCCAGTGCGGCCGCCCGGCTCGCTGACCCGAAGCTCGCGGCCCGCCAGCACGCCGCGCACCAGCGGCTCATGGCGGCCCTCGCGCAGAACCCCGCCCCGACCGCCACACGCCCCGAATCGCTGCGCGTGGAGAAGAACCGCATCTCAGAAAAACCCGTCGCGCGCGCCGCGAACGCGAATGTGGACCGACCCAAGATTGTCGCCGGGTTCTTTGTCAACTGGAACGACAACTCACTCGAAAGTCTCCGCGCCCACGCACGAGATCTGGATTGGGTGATCGCCGAATGGGCCTTCACCCAATCGACCTCGGACTCCCTCAAGCTGTCGCCAAAGCCGCAGGCGCTGGAAATTGTGGAACGCCTGCCCGAAAAAGAACGACCGCGCATTTTCGCGATGGCCAGTAACTACGATAACGGCCTCGGTCGCTTTGATTCAACGGCGGTCATGAAACTGCTGGCTACGCCGGCGAGCCGCGAGCGCGCCGCCATTCAGCTTGTGAATTTTGCCCAGAAATACGGGCTGGCCGGCGTCGTGGTGGACTTCGAAGAAGTGCCATACCGCATGAACGACGAGTTATTCACGTTCATGCGATTGCTCCGCGCCGGCCTCGCCCCAGGGGGACGCCTGCTCGCCGCGACCATGGCGGTGAGCGCCGACGAAGAACAGGCGCGCAAGTACGCCTCGAACTGCGACTACGTGTTCCTGATGCTCTACGACGAGCATTACGGACTCGGCGATCCGGGTCCCGTCGCGAGCCAGCGATGGTTTGAGGCCAAGACCCGACAGTTCGCGCAGTGGATTCCGTCAAAGCAAACGATCCTCGCGCTCGGTGCCTATGGCTATCACTGGGATGATGCCGGCGGAAAACTCAACGGCCGAGAGCTGACCTTTCAGGACGCCATCCAACTCTCACGAGAACATGGCGCGATCATTCAGCTGGACTCTGTCTCGCTAAATCCCAGACTCCACTGGACCGACCCTGACGGGACGGACCACCTCGTCTGGTTCCTTGACGGTGTCACCGCGTTCAACCAAGCGCGGTTCGGACAGCATCTGGGCGTCGCCGGCGCTGCGGTGTGGCGCTTGGGGAACGAGGACCCGTCCCTATGGAACGCCATCTCCAACGACGTGCCTTCGGCCTCGCCGAGTAGCCTCGAGGCCATGGGGCCGGGCTACGATGTGCCGTTTCTCGGCCGCGGCGACCTCCTCCGCATTGTGGCGCGCCCAACCCCCGGGCATCGACTGGTGACGTCTGATCCGATCACGGGACGCGTCACGAGCGAGACGATTACCGAAACACCCACGCCCTGGCTCGTGCAGCGCTTTGGCGCGTCGGACTCGATGAAGATTGCGCTCAGCTTCGACGACGGCCCCGACCCGCGCTACACACCATTCATTCTTGACACGCTTCGCTCGCGCGGAGTGAAAGCCACCTTCTTCGTGCTCGGCAAACAGGCCAATGAGTACCCCGCACTGCTACGACGCATCGTGCGCGAGGGGCACGAAATCGGCAATCACACGTACACGCACCCCAACCTCGCCGAAACGACGCCGCTTGTGGCACGCCTTGAGATCGTCGCGACTGGGCGGTTGATCGAAAGCATCACTGGTCGGCGCACCGCTCTCTTCCGCCCACCCTTTTTCGGCGACTCTGATCCCACGACGGCAAACGAACTCGTGCCGATTGGCATCGCCACCGACCTTGGCTACGTCACCACCGGCGTGACGCTGGATTCCAAAGACTGGCGGCTCACCAACCCCGATTCGATTCTCGCCAACACGCTCGACCTTCTCGGGTCCGGCAACGTCGTGTTGCTACATGACTCGGGCGGCGATCGGTCGGGCACCGTGGCAATGCTTGGCGCGCTGATTGACTCACTGAAAGCCAATGACCACCCGCTCGTACTCGTCAGCGAGCTTGCCGGCATCTCGCGCGACACCGCCATGCCCCAACTGGAGAGCACGACGTTCCTCGCGCGCATCGGCGGGATCATGGGATTCGGCGCGCTCTGGCTCTTCAACTGGCTCCTGACGTGGACCTTCCTCGTGGCGATGGCGCTCGCGCTCGCGCGCCTCGTGTTCATCATTTGTATTGCGGCACTACAGCGGCGCTTCCACCGCGCGCCAGCCCGGGGCAGCTTCACGCCGCCCATCGCGATCATCGTACCGGCGTACAACGAAGAACGGGTCATCGTCCGCACCATTGAGAGTCTGCTCGCGCAGGACTACACCGGGTCGTTTGAGATTGTCATCGTGGACGACGGATCACCAGACCGCACGTTCGACGTCGCGCGTGATGCGTTTGCCCTGGAGTCGCGCGTGCGCGTGATGCGCAAAGAGAACGGCGGAAAATCGAGCGCTTTGAATGTTGGCATCGCACACACGCACGCGGACATCGTCGTGTGCCTCGACGCCGACACGGAGTTCGAACCGCATACCGTGTCGGCACTCGTCGCGCCACTCGTGGACCCGAAGATGGGCGCCGTCGCCGGTAACGCGAAAGTCGGCAATCGCGTGAACCTCGTGACCCGGTGGCAGGCCCTCGAATACATCACGTCGCAGAATCTCGACCGGCGCGCGTTCGCGCTCCTCGATTGCATCACCGTGATCCCCGGCGCCGTTGGCGCGTGGCGCCGAAGCGCGGTGGTTGAGGCGGGCGGTTTCACCAATGACACGCTCGCCGAGGATCAGGATCTCACGATTCGCATCCGCCGACTCGGACACACGATTGGCTACGCGGAAGACGCCATTGCGTGGACCGAAGCGCCCGACACGCTCAGCGCGCTCGCCAAACAGCGGTTCCGGTGGTCCTTCGGCACGTTGCAATGTGCGTGGAAGCATCGCGATGCCCTGCTCCGCTCGCGCTATGGCGCGCTCGGCTGGGTGGCGCTCCCGAACACGTGGCTGTTTCAATTGCTTCTCGCTGCGCTCTCACCGCTCGCCGATCTCGTGTTTGTCTGGTCGCTGCTCAACGTGTGGCTGACGTGGCGCGTGCATGGCGAACACTACGCGCTCACGGATCTCCGCCAGTTGATGCTCTACTACGGCGTGTTTGTGATCGTGGACTGGCTCGCGGCGCTTATTGCATTCGTCATGGAGCCCGACGAAGAAGCCGGACTCTCGTGGCTCATCATGCTCCAACGGTTCGTCTACCGCCAGCTCATGTACTCGGTGGTGTGGCGCAGCATTATTGCCGCGGTGCGCGGCGGCGTGGTTGGATGGGGCAAGCTCGACCGCAAGGCGACCGTGACTCGACCGGCCACCGGGTAGTAATCCCTCCCACGTCGCGGCGGTGTGGCCATCGCGGTGCACGACCACCGCGACGCGCGCGTCAGGTCAGCCTGGGGGCCAGTGCATCGACCGACCGCCCATCACGTGCATGTGCAGATGCAACACCGTCTGCCCGCCGTCGCTCCCCGTATTCATCACCGCACGCCAGCCGCGATCCGCCATCCCCTCGGCCATCGCCACGTCACGCGCGAGAACGCCCATCGCGCCGAGCACGGCGCCGTCCGCGAGCGCATTGAGCGACTCGACGTGCGTGCGCGGAATGACGAGCACGTGCACTGGCGCCTGGGGATTGATGTCGCGAATCGCGATGGCGCCGGCATTCTCGGCGACGAGCGTGGCAGGAATTTCACCGCGCACCATGCGACAAAACAGGCACTGCTCAGGCATCAGGAGTCTCCACCGCGGCCGAGGGTGATGGCGACGCCGACGCGTCGAGCGCGGCACGCACCACCGCAAGCCCGGCCACGGCTGCGGTCTCAAAACGAAGCACCGTACGACCGAGTGTCACCGCGCGGAATCCCGAGTCTTGAAGCAACTGCAATTCAGCGGGCTCGAGTCCACCCTCCGGTCCCACCACCACCGTCACGGGCACGAGACCGCCGGCAGGCACCGAGCCGCGCGCCGCTGCGAGCAACGCCATGAGGCTTGGCACCACCGCCGCGCCGCTTCCATCGAGCACGAGCCGCACGCCGTTCGGCGTAGCGGCAATTGCGTTCTCCAGCGTGGCTTCCGGATACAGCTGCGGGAGCCACGCCCCGCGCGACTGTTCCAATGCCGATGACATGCGCGCCGTCACCTTGTGATGGAACACGGTCCCCTCGCCGCGCGGCGTGACGGAGCGCGAGCGTTTGAACATCACCGGACGCCAACTCGTGGCTCCGAGTTCCGCCATTTTTTCGGCGAGCCACAACATGCGGTCGCGGTCTGCAATCGGCACCACCACATGTACCGGCGGAAGCGGATCCGCATGCACGGCGGTCTCCACGTGCACCGAGGCATTCCGTTTCGCCAATCGCACCAACGTCCCGGCGCCAAAAGCACCGAGACCGTCGAGCAGTTGCACCGGCGCGCCCACATCGAGCCGCAACACGCGCATATGATGCGCCGCGTCCTCACCCAGGGTGATCGTCTCTCCCACCACGATCGCCTCTGGCGAGAGAAAGGTCGGCGCGCTCACGCGCCCGCTCGCCGTGCGATGGTCACCGACCACCACTGTTCTTCCGCGTCCTCCGCGCGCACCACCCAGCCGTTCTCCGCGAATGCCAACAGCATCATCTCGCGCTCCTCACCAAGGATACCGCTCAAGATGGCTACGCCGTCAGCGGCGAGCGACGCCGCAATGACGGGGAGCAATTCCAGCAGCACCGACGAAATAATATTCGCGAGCACGACGCGCACCGGTGCGAACAGCGGCAGAAAGACCGCCGCATCGCCCTCGAGCACCGACACCCGCCCCACCACATGGTTGCGCACCACATTTTCTTCGGCGTTGCCAATGGCGTCGGCGTCCAGTTCGATGGCCGCCACACGCGTCGCGCCCAGCTTCGCCGCCGCAATCGACAGCACCGCACTGCCTGCGCCGAGATCAGCAACGGTGTCGCCGGGCCGAATCTCGGCTTGCATCAACCGCACCACGCCGCGCGTGGTGGGATGCTCTCCGGTACCAAAGGCCATCGCGGGTTCAATGACGATGGTCGTTGCCGGATCAAACTGATCCGCGAGCCATGGGGGCGTCACCGTGAGTGAACCCAACTGGTGCGAGACAATGCGCTCGCGCATCATCGCCGTCCAATCCACCGGCGGCACGAGTCCCGTTTCCACGACAGCCAGCGCATCGGCCACGCGTACGGCGTCGAGAAACGGGTCGAGTGATGCCGACGGCTCAAGGTGGGTCACGAGCCAATCGCCGTCCTCGTGGAGCCCCTGGGCACCCGCCGCAAAGAGAGCGGCACTCACGGCATCACGCCGGTCGACGTGCGACGGCCGCACCGCGAGACGAATCCAAGAACCTGTCACGAGGTGCCTCTCTCGTGCGTCACACGCCACGCACTCGCTTTGATGGTGGTCACGCGCCGATCGCTTCTTTCATGCGCGCCCAAAATCCTTTTTCGCGCGAGGCGGGCGGTGCCGGTGTCACCTTGGCGAGCGCTGCCGTGAGTTGCGCTTCCGCTTCGGAGAGCTCCGACGGCGTCCACACCTGCACGCGCACATGCAAATCGCCCACGCCACTCGCGTTCAGGCGAGGGAGCCCCCGCCCACGCAACACAAACACATGGCCACTCTGCGTCCCCGCGGGCACGCGCAGCGAGTGCGGCGCACTGACCCCCGGCACTTCAATCTCCGCGCCGAGTACGACCTGCGGGTAGGTGACCAAGGCTTCCGTGTAGAGATCCTCGCCATCGCGTTCAAACCGTTCGTCGTCTTGCACCTCAAAGACAACGATCACGTCACCGCGGGGTCCTCCGCGCGCGCCAGAGTTCCCCACGCCGCGCAGTTGCATGTACTGCCCCGTTGCGACGCCGGCCGGAATCTTCACGGGAATGGCGTGATCGCCCCGTTGGCGCCCCTCACCACGACAGTTCTTGCACGGCGAGGCGATCATCACGCCCTCGCCGCCGCACGTTGGGCAAGGCACCACACTGACAAAATTTCCAAAGAAGCTGCGCTGGGCGCGACGCACTTCGCCGACACCCGCACACGTCGTGCACTGCGCCGCCTTGCTCCCCGATTCCGCGCCGCTCCCGTGGCAACGGTCGCAGGGATCCAGCAACTTGAGCTTGAGCGACTTCGTGACGCCAAGTGCCACTTCCTCGAGTGTCAGCTTGACCTCAACCTTGGTGTCGGCTCCGCCGCGCGGCCCAGCGTGCGAACGGCCGCCACCTCCGCCACCACCGCCAGCGCCAGCGCCGCCGAAGAGGTCGCCCAGCCCAAAGTCGCGCATGAAAATATTGAGCGCTTCGGAAAGATCGACGTGGTGGTACTGCCCACCCCCCGCGCCCCCGGCGCCCTTGAGCCCTGCCTCGCCGTAGCGATCGTACGCGGCGCGCTTCTGCGGATCGCGCAGCACGTCGTACGCCTCGGTGAGTTCCTTGAAGCGTTCCTCCGCTTCCTTGGAACCACCATTTCGGTCCGGATGAAACTGCATCGCCAACCGGCGATACGACTGTTTAATGGCATCGTCTGAGGCGGAACGCTCGACGCTCAGAATGGAATAAAAATCGTTCACGCAAGCAACTCCGTGACCAACGACGACGTATGCGACACGAGCGCGATCACCTTGTCGTACGGCATACGCGTCGGCCCGATCACTCCAATCACGCCCGACAATCCGCCGGCGCGGTACTCCGCGGTCACCACCGTCAGCCCACCGGGCAACGGCGCGCCGTTCTCATTTCCAATGGTGATCTGCACACCCGCGCTCGTTTGCCGGTTCCGGAGCAACGAGGCCAGCTCCACGCGCGTGTCTGTCAGTTCGATAATGCGACGCATCCCCTCGCCGCTGGCAAACTCCGGCTTATCCGCCAAGAAAGTAGCCTGCCCCAGCACCAACGTCTCACGGTCACCGGCAGCGGGTACGTCGAACAATGAATCGCGTTCCTGCACGAAGATGTTCATCAACTCCGTGGAGGGAGCGCCCATCGTGGCGTCACGCAACCGCTCGCCCAAGGATGCGCGAATCGCCGCCAAACTCAGACCGCCGAGTCGTTCGTTGAGCACCAGCTGCACCTCGGCGACGGCCTCGTCGGCAATCGCGCCGGCGACTTCAATGAAAATCGTCCGCACGGTGCCGCCGCGTAACGTCAGGACGAGAATCAGTTTCGCGCTCGTGAGGCGAACGATATCGAGTTTCTCGAGGATCGTCTCCTCGAGCCGCGGTCCGAGGGCGACCCCCAACTCCTGCGTGAGAACCCCGAGGCTCTGCGCCGCGCGTCGCAAAATCGATTCGATCGCAGAACCGCCGGCGAGGATTTCTTGCTGTAGGCGGTCGCGGTGCACGCGGTCAAAGGCGGGCAACCGCATCAGCTCGTCCACGTACAGCCGATAGGCCTTTTCCGTGGGAACTCGACCAGCAGACGTATGCGGATGGAAGAGATAGCCCTTCTCTTCTAGGTCACTCATCGTGTTGCGGATCGTAGCTGGCGACACTCCCAGCCCGAACCGGCGCGATATGGTACGCGACCCACTGGGCTCCGCCGTCTCCACGTAGGAGCGGATAACCGCCTCAAGCACTTGGCGTTCGCGATCGTTTAGCTCTTGAGACGGCATAAGTCTAATGATACTAACGACTTCGGGCCGCCGTCAAGTCTGCGGCGAGGCTATCGAGCCGTAGCCAGCCCTCGGTACTCATATAGATGTGCCCGTCGCGGCGACTCGCCCACCCCGCACGCTCCCACACGGCGAGTACCGCGGCATCGTCGGGATGCTCCCGAAGCCCCCGCGAAGTGCGGAGCCCCAGATAGACCTCCTCCGCCACGATCTGATCGGCGGCAAGCGTCTCTACACCCTCAAGGGGGTCCGAGCCGGCATTCGCATGCTGCAGCCAGTGGGAATACGCGCGGTCATTCCATCGGCGCAACGCGCCGTCAAAGGAGTGCGCGGACGGCCCGATGCCGAGGTACGGCACCCGCCGCCAGTAGGCGGAGTTGTGCCGGCTTTCGTGCCCAGGCAGGCCAAAATTCGACACCTCATAGTGGTCAAAACCAGCGCTTTGGAGGGTTCTGGATGCCTCCAAAAACTCCTCAGCGTAGCGCTCGTCTGGGGCGAGCGTGACCTCGCCGCGGGCCTGCCATCGGCCGAGTGGCGTGTGCGGTTCGACCGTAAGACCATACAACGAGATGTGGGTTGGATTGAGTGCGAGCGCCTGCTCGAGGTCACTGGTCCAGTCCCGCTGGAGTTCGCCGGGGAGGGAAAAAATCAGGTCGAGCGATATATCGTTGATCCCAGCATCTCGGAGCTTATTGAACGCTTGGCGCACCATTTCTGACGTGTGGCCGCGGTGCATCCAGGTGAGCACAGACTGATCGAAGGATTGCACGCCAAGCGAAACTCGGTTGACGCCGGCATCGCGTAGGGCGGCGATCAGGGCGTCGTCGTGCAGTTCTTCGGGGTTCGCCTCGACGGTGATTTCAGTGTCTGGCGATATATCGAAAGACTGGGAACTGAGCGATGAAAAGAGCTGTGCAATTCCAGCTGCACCGAGCTTGGTCGGGGTGCCGCCGCCTAAATAGAGGGTGCTGAGCGGGCCGATGGGGGTCGATTTGAGACGCGCCTCGAGTTCAGCCGAAATGGCGCTGACGTACTCTGCGACCGGAACCTGGCTTCTGACAGCTATCGAAAAATCACAATACGAACAGCGTCTGCTGCAAAATGGGACGTGAACGTAGAGGTGGCGAGTTTCTGTCATGACTGGAGGAAAGTGTTCTAGGTTCCGTAGCGGAGCTGAATGAGCGCGAAGGCAAGACAAGGCCAGAACAAGCGGTTGATAATGATCTAAAGTAAAGTATCAACTCTTTATTTAACAACAGGTAACAAGATTTTCTTAAAGTTGTTTATCGCAATTAGTTCGAGTGTCTTTTGAGCGTTACGGCAACTTTCGCCTCCCCATCTAAACGGCCTCAGATTCCGTTTACCTTGATTCTCCTCGCGAGGAGACTGTCAAGCGGGCTGTGGATAACTGCCGTTTTGCGATCATTCCGGCGTCGGTTCCGTAGACGAGCCCCAGCAGTTCGAGACGGCCGACTATTTCCATCGCCTGCCGAACAGACAGCCCGAGCCGGTACGCCAAACCCTCCGGACTGCTCTCCCCGTCCTCCAGCGCATCCCACACCCTTCCCTCGTGATACCCGAGCCGAGGGCCGGCGGCCACCGGCGGAGAGAGCTCTCCAAATAGCGCCAAGGCATCATCAACCGAGGCGATGAACTGCGCCCCGTCGCGAAGGAGCAGGTTGCACCCGGCACTCCTTGGGATATCAATCGGCCCCGGAACAGCAGCGACCGTTCGCCCCAGCTCGAGAGCCTGGGACGCGGTGTTCACCGCCCCAGACTTGAACGGAGCCTCCACCACGATCGTGGCCGTGGCCAGCGCGGCAATGATCCGGTTCCTTCGCGGAAAACACCCGGGGCCGGCCCGAGTCCCTGGCTCAAACTCCGACACCACCAGCCCGCCGGCCGCGATGGCCTCATGGAGGGCCCGATTCCCCGCTGGGTATGGCACGTCCGCCCCCGTACCCAGCACAGCGATCGTGGCGCCCCCTGCCTCCAGCGCGGCCCGGTGGGCCACGGCATCGATGCCTCTCGCCATCCCGCTCACCACTCCGACCCCCGCCAAGGCAAAGGCCCGAGCCAGCTCAGCCGCCACCCGTTGCCCGTAGGGTGAGGCATCCCGAGTCCCCACGATCGCCACCAGGCGCTCGGGAGACCGGTCCAGCAATGCCACGTCACCAAGTGCGTAGATAGGATCCGGCGGGTGGTGCAGCTCTTCCAGCGAGGCGGGATACTGCGGGGCGCCGCGCCGGAGGGTGATCATGAGGTCAGGGCGCGAAGGGGTCGCGGACCGTACTCGCTTGCTCGGCTTTCTTCAGCTCGAGGATCTTCCGCCACCAGGCATCCTTCAGTTCGTCGAGTCCCATACGCCCCGCGCCTGACACCGAGGTCACCGAAAAGGCCCCCTGCGTCACGATCTCGGGCACATACTGCTCGCCGAACAAATCCAGCTTCGTGAAGACCACGCAGTGCGGCTTATCGGCCAGTTCCGCCGAATATTGGCGGATCTCGTTCCGCAGTTGGTCGTACTCCGCCTGCACATCCATGGCATCAATGGGAATCAGGAACGCCAGCACCCGCGTGCGCTCGATGTGCCGAAGGAACTGCAACCCGAGCCCCTTCCCCTCGTGCGCCCCTTCGATAATGCCGGGGATGTCAGCAACCACAAAGGTGCGGCGATCGCTCAGCTGGACGACACCCAGATTGGGTGACAGCGTCGTAAACGGGTAATCGGCGATTTTGGGGCGCGCCGCTGAGATCACCGACAAGAGCGTCGACTTGCCCGCGTTGGGCTGCCCAACCAATCCGATGTCGGCGATCAGCTTGAGCTCGAGCTCCAGCATGCGGAGCTGCCCTTCCTCGCCGGGCTGCCATTCGCGCGGCGACTGATGCGTGGCAGTGGCAAAGAACGAGTTGCCCTTGCCCCCGCGCCCGCCCCTGGCCACCACCACTTCATCGCCGTTCAGGAGGATTTCGCCGATGATCTCGCCGGTCTCCGTGTCTTTGATAATCGTGCCAGGCGGCACGGGGAGCACCACGGATTCGCCGGAGCGTCCCGTCTTGTTGGCGCCCATCCCATGCTCACCGCGCTCGGCTTCCCAGTGATCCCGATACTTGTAGTCCAGCAGCGTCGCGAGATTGTGATCACCGCGCACAATGACGTCTCCGCCATGGCCACCTTCGCCACCATCGGGACCGCCCATGGGCTCGCGCCACTCTCGGCGGAACGAGGTACAGCCGGAGCCGCCGGTGCCGGCGGTCACTCGTACTACGACGCGATCAATGAACATTGGACTAAACCTAGCGGGAAACCTTCGCCCAGAGCAGACGCGCACGCTGTAATTCGGATTCCGGCACCACCCCTGAGAGGGCTTCGAGGGCCTCGCCGACCACCGATTTGGCCACTCCGGCGTGTCGCGCCCCGTGTAAATGGGAGTGGAGCTGTCGATCCTGGCCTGCCGCGGCACACGCCGAGACGATGCACAGTTCGCGACGTCCCAAGTCGAGCGCCGGGCGCGAGAGCACCTTGCCGTAGCCCTCCACGATCATCCACTCGTCGAGTGCGGGGTGCAGCGCGCGGATGTTTTCGCGCAACTTCTCGTAAAACGGCCCATAGACGGTACCACAGGTCTGTTCTCCGGCCATCCGCCACTGATAGGTCTCCGCGTAGCTGGCGTCGGACTCCGGCGCGGCCACCCCACTGAGGCGTCGCCACTCGCGCGCCGCATTGAGCGTCCGCGGGAACCCGGCAAACAAGTAGGACTGCAAAATCAACTCTTCAACCCACACCACGGGGACGCCCCCATCGAGGCAAGCGGACAGTGCGGACCGCGTGTCCTCCTCTGGGCGGGCGGCAATGCAGGCCGCCAGCCGGACGAGCAAACGGGTGTGCGGATCGAGCGACGAGAGTATTGCGTTCTGCTGGATGGGGAGCACCATCGAAACATTCCGGGAGTGGGCGGGTTACTGCAGGAGGAGGCTGGACGTCTGGTGAATAGAGGGCGAATCCGGCAGCGACGTGCGCAGCAAGCTAGCATTCATAGCTGGTGCAATGGCGCGATCCCCTTCAAAGCGGACTCCCCTGAGTCCGCCGAGACCGCCGATGCCAGAACGCCTGAGAGGAATATGAACGTCAAGCACGTGATCGTCGTTTCGTTGCTCGCCCTCGCCGCCTGCGGGAAGGACAAGTCGACTGGCGATGAGGCGTCCGCGCAGCTGACGCCGGAAAAGTACCGCCAGCAGCAGCAGAAGTTTGCTGACTCGGTGTTGCAGACGGTCAAGTCGCCCAAGGATATCGCCGACAAGCTCGGCAAAGGCTTTGAATCAGCGCCCGCGCGCCTGCGCGACACGCTGTCGGCCTTGGCCCGCGGCACCAACTGCTTCCCCTCCGGCCGAAAGGTTGATCCGTACCTCGCCGGTACCGTCACGGTCACGCTCAACATGAGCGTCGTCGGTACGGACGTGATGTATGTGCAAGAGAGCAGCTGGACCTCGGCGGCCGGCAATATTGTCGATGCCTGCCTCAACGAAGCCGCGCGCGGCTGGAAGCTGAACTCGGGCTTTGGCGCCCCGGCGCGCTACGTGACGCAGTTCCAGTTCAAGCAGGTTCCGCCTGGCACGGGCGGGTTGTCGGACGGCGCCTCCTCAGGCACTCCCGCCGCCCCAACCGGCGCCACGGCTCGCGCCACGGCTCGCGCCACGGCTCGCACCGCGACGAAGCGCTAAACCCGCGACACGCCTGTCGGCGCGCTTCGGTTCCACTGGGACGCGCCACGACCTCACAAACGCCGCCTGATTCAGGCGGCGTTTGTGCTATTGGTGGGCCGCACGTGCCCCACGACCTCGCCTCGGGTGTTGCGGATCGGCTTGGTCACCCAGTCGGCGAGCTTCCCCTCAATGACGTCGGGGAGGATACCGAGCAACTGCAACACGTGGATGACCGCCACGTGCTGCGCGCGCTGCGCACCGTCCTCCACCTTGATGGCGGCACCAATACCGAGGTCGGGAATCGCAATGGAGTGCACGCCCTCCGCCCCGACCTTGGTGATCACGCGCCCCTCGGTCTCGCGAATCATGACGGTGTCGAAGCGATCGGTGCCACCGACGAGGTGCGGATGGGCCACCATCGCCTGCATCGTCCGAGACGGCAGTTCGTCACCGGTCACGGCGGCACGGCCCCAGCGCGCGTAACTGAGCGCCATGCGTTCGAGCGGGAGGGCCATGACGGTCACGCCACAGCCATCCACCGCGATCGGCATATCATCAACCGCCACGCCGGACCAACTCGATACTTCGGAGAGGCAGTCGCGTTGCACCTGATGGTCGGCGCGTTCGTAGCCGCGCGTCGCCCATCCCATGGTGTGCGCGCGCGCGAGCATCGCCGAGTGCTTGCCGGAACAGTTGTTATGGAGTCGCGTGAGTGGACGGCCACTTTCGCGGGCCAGACGGGCGCCGCGCGCGGAGAGTGGTTCGTGCGGTCCGCAGGCGAGATCGCCTTCTTCGAGTCCAATCGACTGCAGCATGCGTTCGGCCACGGCGAGATGTTCCGGCTCCCCGCCGTGCGACGCACAGGCGAGCGCCAGTTCTTCGGTGCCCCATTGCAGGCGATCAAAGCCACCGGACGCGAGCAACGGCATCACTTGGAACATCTTCGAGCACGAACGCCACATCGACACGAGTTCGTGATCGCGCGCGACGGCAATCAGGTGGTCGTCGGGGCCGATGACGGCGCCATGGACACGATGGACGCTCTCAATCGTGTCGCCGCGTGTGACCTCGACGTCGAGATTGAGCAGTCGGCGGGCGGGCATCCTACGCGACGCTGTGGTGATCGTCGAACGCGGCGAGCAACTCGCTCTGCGTCACGGTCGCGGCACCGAGTTTGGCGACTTCGACGCCGGCCGCGAAGTTCGCAATGATGCTCGCTTCGAGTGGCGTCGCACCGCAGGCGAGCATGACGGCCAACCAGGCGGTCACGGTATCACCCGCGCCAACGACATCGTACACTTCGCGCGCCGTGGTTGGGATGCGATGAATGCTCGGCGCACCGCCGGTGCCCTTGGCGATGAGCGCCATGCCTCGTTCACTCAGTGTCAGCAACAACGCGCCGACGCCGAGCCGGTCGACGAGCGCTGGGAGCGTGTCGGGGTGTTCGAGATCCACCGCCGCGCCCATCGCGTCTTCGAGTTCGCGCAGATTCGGTTTGAACACGGTCGCGCCGGTGTACGCAAAAAAGTTGCGGAACTTGGGATCCACCACCACCGGAATCCCGCGCGTGGCGGCGCAGCGGAGTGCATGGGCGATGACGACGGGCACGAGCACGCCCTTGTTGTAGTCCTCGAGCACCAGTGCCGTCGCTCGGGCCACCGCGTGTTCGACGACGACCAGCAGTTCCTGCACCGCCGCCTCGCTGTGATCTTCGTCCACTTCTTCATCGACGCGCACCACTTGCTGCGCCCGTGCGACGACGCGTGTCTTGGTGGTGGTGGGGCGGTCCACGCGCACGAGTCCGCGGGGATCACTGCCAATAGCGCCGAGCATGTCGCGCAGTTGGGTCGCGTTGGCGTCCGTTCCGACAGTGGCCACGAGTTCCACGGTGGCCGCGATCGCGGCCACGTTCTGTGCGACGTTGGCGGCACCGCCGAGCGCGTAACGACGCTCTCGCACGCGCACCACGGGCACCGGCGCTTCAGGAGAGATGCGGGTGACGTCGCCCTTCAGGTAGACGTCGAGCATCGCATCGCCAACCACCGCGACGCGTTGCGCGGCGGCTTTGGCAAGCAGTGCAACGAGTCGCGGACGCGGAATGGAGTGGGCGGGCACGTCTACAAGTTACTGCTGAGGTTCGGTTGGTTGGAAGCGCACCGAGGGTGCGAGTGACGGAGCGAGGGCTCCCGTCGCGCCGCGAGTCCGCCGTTCCGCTTGACGCCCCCCCTCCCGTTGCTTCTTTTGTACCCCATGTCGCCTCATCGCACTCCGCCGGTCTCCCCTGTCATTGTCTTGGCGTTCGCCGCGGCGGGGATTTCTGTTTCAGGTCCCTTGGTGCGGTTGTCGCATGCGGCGCCCTTGGCGATTGCCGTCGGGCGCCTCGGGTTCTCGCTGGTGGTGATCGCCGCGTTTCTCGTCTATACGGGCACCTGGCGCCAGTACCGTCGACTGACGCGCGGCGATGTGGGAGCGGCGGTGGCCGCGGGCGCGGTGCTGGCGCTTCACTTTTGGAGCTGGATCTCTTCCATCGGCATGACCTCCGTGGCCGCGAGTGTGGTGCTCGTGAATATGAGCCCGGCCATGGTCGCGATCGGATCGGCGATGTGGCTCCGTGAGCGACCGACGGGGCGGCAGGTCATTGGCATGGCGGTGGCGCTTGTTGGCGCTGTCGTACTTGCCTGGGGCGACCTGCGCACGTCGTCCGCATCCGCGAGCGCCCTGCTAGGCTCCCGCGCCCTGCTCGGCGATGTCTTGGCGCTCCTTGGCGCCCTCACGGTCTCGGGGTACCTCTTGTTTGGCCGACGGCTGCGCCAAAAACTGGATCTCTGGCCCTACGTGGGGCTCGTGTACGGCGCGTGCTTTGTGTTCGTGTGTGTACTGGCTGCCTTGACGGGCGCGCCCGTGCTGGGTCAACCACCACGCGAACTGCTGATTTTCGGTGCGATGGCGTTTGGCCCCATGTTGCTCGGCCACACCGGATTCAACTGGGCGCTTCGATATGTGCCCGCGTACGTCGTGAGCCTCGTGGCGCTGACGGAACCCGTGGGCGCCACGTTGCTCGCCGCGCTCATTCCGGGGATCGCGGAGGTGCCGTCGGTATTTACGTTTGCAGGGGGCGGCATCATTTTGACGGGCATTTTGATGACGGCGCGTCGAGCACCGGCGCGCGACGACGACAGCGCCCAGCCGACGGACTGATCGCTTGCCCGTGCGCGCCGCATCGGCGGCGCCCCGCCCGTCAGGGCGTGATCAGCCCGCTGCGAATGGCATAGCGCGTGAGGTCCGCGGCTTTGTGAACATCGAGTTTGCGCATGATGTTCCGCCGATGCACTTCGACCGTCGATGGCGCGATGTGCAACTCGACGGCGACCGCGCTCGCCGTCTTCCCTTCGGCCAGGCGGATGGCCACCTGTTGTTCGCGCCGCGACAAGGCGCTCAGGCCGGCGGCACCCGGTGCATGCCCCTGATGCCGCACCCCATCGGCCAGCGCTTCGCTCGCGGCAGGGCACAGGAAACTGCGATCGGCGTATACCGCGCGGATGCCACGGCGCAGTTCGGCGCTCGCAGCGGATTTGAGCACGTAGGCCGCCGCGCCGGCGTTGAGCATCTCCTGGATCATGTGCGCGTGGCAGGTGCTCGAGAGTGCGAGCACTCGCACGGCCGGTAGGCGGGTCCGCATGAGTCGCGTGGTCTCGACGCCGTCCAGTCCGGGCATGCTGATGTCCATGATCACCACGTCCGGCGTGTGCCGTGCCGCGAGACGCAGCGCGCTCGCGCCGTCTTTGGCCTCGGCGACGACCCGCATGTCGGGTTCCATGTCGAGGAGCGCACGCAACGCCTCGCGCAGGACGGCGTGATCATCCACCAGTAGGATACGAATCATGGCACGCGTTCCGCCGCAGGCGCCGCAGGCGCCGCAGGCGCCGCGGGCGACGCGGCCAGTGGCAGCGACAGCACCACGGTGCTTCCCGCGCCCGGCACACTGTCGATGTCGAGCGCGCCGCCGAGCGCGATGAAGCGCTCGCGAATGCTGAGCAGGCCAAACCCACTGGTCTTGGCGGTGGGCGACCCGACGAGCGCCGGAGAGAAACCGCTGCCATCGTCACTCACGGCAACGACCAGCCGGTCTCGATCCACGGAACAACTGAGCTCGGCGTGCGCCACGCCCGCGTGCTTGGCGACGTTGATCAGCAGCTCGCGCGCGGCCCGATACATCAGGGTGCGCATGGCCTCCTCGAGCAGGTGCGGATCGCTGTCATCATAGACGCGCACGGCAACCCCGTACACCCGCTCGACCTCCTCGGCCAGCGCGTGCAGGGATGGCCCGAGACCCAGCGAGCGTAGCATGGGCGGGCTCAAATCATAAATGACGGTGCGGAGCAACTGGTCGGCAGTATCGATCAGGGCCTCGATACTGCGCACCGACTGGTCGAGAGACTCGCGCTCGACGACAGCGAGTCGAATCTTCACGGCGGCCAAGACTTGGGCCAGGTTGTCGTGCAGCACTTCGGCCAAGGCTCGGCGTTCGCGCTCTTCGGACCGCGTCAGTTCCGCCGCCAACTTGCGCAGTTGCGAGCCCCGCTCGTCAATCTCGGCTTCCAGCGACTCCGTCAAGCGGCGCAGCGTTGTGTCCACCTGCTTGCGCGCGGTGATGTCGCCGACCACGATGCGGAGTTCCGCTGCCCCCTGCGCGTCCCGCGCCGCGGTGATCGTCAGGTGTGCCCACCACGATGGCTCGTCGACCCGCTCCATCCGCAGGTCGCACGAGCGCGGCGTACCGTCTGCGATAATCCGCCGATGCACCAGATACCAGGTATCTTGGTCTTCATCGACGATGAACTGACTGAACGGCCGATTCACCATCGCCGCCCGCGGCACGTGCAGCAGCGTCGAGAGCGTGAGGTTGCTCTGCACGATCAGCCCCGACTCGCTGACGGTGCCATAGCCCACCGGCGCCACGTCGTAGAGGTCGAACCATCGTGCGCGCGCGGCGTCGAGATCCCGTTGCGTCTGGCGCAGTTCCTGGTTGCGATCTTCCAGATCCTCCTTTGCCCGGCGCAATTCCTCGTTCTGCATTTCCAGCTCGATCTGATGCACGCGCAGCTCATGCAGGATCTTCTGCAGCGCTTCCGGCGACGGAGCTGCGAGCGGTGCCTCCAGTGGCGGCGCAGCGTACGGGCGCAGACGCGCCTCCGCCAGTAGCCGCAGCGCCCGAGCCGCTGCGTCGTCCGGCCGCGTGCCAAGCGGAGGTGTGTCGCTGCCGGTCATGACGAATCGCCGGGCTTCGCCCGCTCCGTGGTGGCAATCGCGTAGAGCTGGCCAGCCTCGTTCATCAGCGCCGTGGAGATGATCGTGACGTTCACCTTGGCCCCTGACTTGGTCAGGCGCTGGGTCAGGTAGGGTTCCAGGATTTCCGCGCGGCTCAGTTGCGTCAGTCGCGTCAAGGCGCCGGCACGTAATTCGGGCGGAATCCGTTCATTCGCATGCATCACCAGCGCTTCCGCTTCGCTCCAGCCATACAGGCGCACCGCGCCGGGGTTCCAGGCAATGATGCGGCCGTTGATGTCCTGCACGGTGATCGCATCGTGCGCGTCACGCACCACCACGGCGAGGCGCAGCAGGTCGTTGGCCTTGCGCAGCGATTCCCTGATGCGCACGGTCTCCGTGACGTCCAAGAACGAGATCACGGCCCCCTCGACCACGTTGTGCTGCGTGCGGTAGGGCAGCATGCGCATCAGGTACCAGCGGCCATCGGTGGTCTGCAGTTCCAACTCCGTGGGCACCAACGTGTCGAGCACCGCCAGCACCGCCGGCACAAGGCCGCCGTAGTCCACGAAGTTGGTGACGATGTGCGCCACGGGGCGCCCCACGTCGCTCGGAATCAGGTTGATGATCGAGCGGACGGCGGGGGTGAAGCGCAGGATGCGCAGCTGATGGTCCAGGAAGACGGTGCCAATGCCCGTGCCGCCCAGCAGGTTGTTCATGTCGTCGTTAGCCCGCGACAGGTCGGACAACTTGGCCTGCAGCTCCGCGTTGACGCTGGCCAGTTCCTCGTTGACCGACTGCATCTCCTCCTTGGTAGTTTCCAACTCCTCGTTGGTCGATTGCAGCTCCTCGTTCACCGACTGCATTTCCTCGTTCGACGACTTGAGCTCCTCGGTGGAGCTTTGCAGATCCTCTCTGGCGCTCTGGAGATATTCCTCCTGCGCCCGTAGCTCCCGCGCCTGAGAGGCCAGGCGCGCCTCGGCCTCCGGCGTCGAAAGGATGGGCGCGAGCGCGGCATCGCCGCCCACCGACGCCTGGCCGTGCAATGCTGCGTTGGGTTCGACGCCGTCCGTGGTCGCCGAGAGCACCTCTTCAAGAATCACCAGATACAGCGGCGCCTCCTGCGACGCCCCCTGCCCGCGGGTCACGAGGCGCACCGTCAGGTTCACCGTGGTGAAGCGGCCGCTGGTCTTCAGTCGCAGGCCGGAGTGGTGCGCAGTCTCCTGGGTGCGCACGGCCTGTCGCAGCGCCGCCGCCAACTCATACCCCAGTCCTTCGCGAGCCATCTTCACGATATTGTTGACGCCCGCCTCGCCCGGGGCCAGTTCGAGGAAGAGCCCGGTCCGGCCGTGCAGGTAGAGGATGTCGCCCTCGGCGTTCACCAGCGCGCCAGCCGCGACGACTTGCTGCAACAGCGCTTGTTCCGTCAGTTCGCGCAGGGGCCGCTTCACGGGAAATTCCGTCCTATCGCGGCCGCGCCGCCCTGCCGCATCCACCGCCGTCATGTTTGGGAGAAACCCCGCGCGCATGCGGGACTGCGTTCCGCGAGAATCGTCGGTGCGGCGATACACCCTGGCCTTGCGATCCACCGCCGTAAAAAGAGTGTCGTACTCACCAATACCCTCGGACATGCCGAGGAGCAGCGTGCCACCCGGTCGCAGGGCGAAGTGGAAGGTGGGAATCAGCTTCTTCTGC
Source organism: Gemmatimonadota bacterium (assembly GCA_947471365.1). Lineage (GTDB taxonomy): Bacteria > Gemmatimonadota > Gemmatimonadetes > Gemmatimonadales > Gemmatimonadaceae > Fen-1231. The sequence goes on from CANIWQ010000007.1 coordinate 34,622, forward strand.
AGCTTCGCGCTCATGTAGATCAGCACGTTGCGGCAGCTGACGAGGTCGAGCTTGGAGAAGGGCGGATCCTTGATGACGTCCTGCTTGCTGAAGATGATCAGGTCGCGGATCCCCTTGTGCACACGGTAGCCGCTGCCGTCGGGCTCGGCCATGAAGAAGCGGGCCAAGCGTTCGGGATTTACATCGGCCGCAATGCTGGCGGGATACAGCCCCGCGCGTGCGGTGGCGATGGCCGCCGAATCGATGTCCGTGGCGAAGACCTGCACGGTGTAGCGCTTCCGCAGCGCTTCCATGCGCTCCACCAGCAGGATGGCTAGAGAATATGCCTCCTCTCCGGTGGAACAGCCCGCCACCCAGACGCGCACTAAAGCGTCCGTCGGTTTGTTGTCGAAGAGCCCGGGAACGACCGCGTGCTCCAACAGCTGAAAGACGTCCGGGTCACGGAAGAATGAGGTCACCCCGATCAGCAGGTCGCGAAAGAGGGCTTCCACCTCGGCCGGCGACTGCCGCAGGAACTTCTCGTAGTCGTCGATAGATGCGAACTGATGCACGGCCATGCGCCGCTCAATGCGACGCTGGATGGTGCTCGGCTTGTACAGGGAAAAGTCGTGACTCGTCTGGGCGCGTAGCAGGACGAAGATCTTTTGGAGCGCGTTCTCGGTCCGGCGGGCCGAGACGGCTCCGACGCGCGGCAGGCTGCCAAAGGCGTGCGCGGCGTAGCGGATGAGCCCAGCGGCCATTTCGGCCGGGGGCAGTTCATCATCCACCAACCCCGTACCGAGGGCACTGCGGGGCATGCCGTCGAACTCGGTCGAGGCTGGGCTCTGGGCCATCACCATGCCGCCCGCGGCTTTGATGGCGCGCACCCCCAGCGTTCCGTCGCTGCCGGTGCCGGAGAGCACGATGCCGATCGCCCGCTCGTGCTGGTCTTGGGCCAGCGACTGGAAGAAGAAATCGATGGGAAAGCGTTGACCGCGCGGTGCGCTCGGTTCCGTCAGTCGCAGCGCGCCGTTGCGAAAGGCCATGTCGCGGCCCGGCGGAATGATGTAGGCGCAGTTGGGCTGCACCACCATGCCGTCCTCAACCTCGAACACCTGCATGCGGGTCTTGCGGCGGATCAACTCGGCGAGAAGGCTGCGGTGATCCGGGGCGAGGTGCTGCACCAGCACAAAGGCCATGCCCGGATCGGCGTCGGTGGGCATGCCGGACAAGAAGGCCTCGAATGCGGCGAGTCCGCCGGCCGAGGCGCCGATGCCGACGATGGGAAAGCCGGCGTCGCGAGGGGTCACGTCGTCCCGTGGCACACTCGGCTCCGCGGGGATCTCGGAAGCGAGGAGCGTGGCTTCGGCAGGGACCGGCTTCGCTGTCGTCTTGATCTTCTTCTTCACCATCATCCCCCACGCGCAAGGAGAGCTCACGCCGCTGCGGCGGCGTATGAAATATTACACGGGCGTGCAGCGTGCGTCAGCACCGGAAGGCGGACGCTACGGCGTACCGGAGGGACCCGCCTTCGCGACGGGTGGACCGCCGCCCCCCACCTCTTCCAAAGCATATTCGGACATCTTCTTGTAGAGCGTCGACCGTGTGATGCCGAGGATCCTGGCGGCCTCGGTTCGGTGCCCGCCCGTCTGCGAGAGGACGCTCGCGATGTGGCGCCGTTCCACCTGCTCCATCGAACGGTCGTCGTTCGCGGCAAGATGCGTCGGCTCACCAAGTCCAGCCCGCTCGAGTGCGGATTGGAGATCGCTCGGTTCCAGTGCCTCGCGATCGAGCGCACCAATGAACGACTCTGCAATCACGCGGTGCAGTTGCCGCACGTTACCCGGCCACTCGAGTGTGGCGAGCCATGCCAGCGCTTTCGGTGTGAGACGACTGGGACCCCGCCCAAGGGCGGCGTGCTCTTCTCGTAGCGCGCGCGCCGCCAGGTTGCAAATGACTTCCGCGCCGCGACTGCGGAGCGACGGCAGGGGCAGTGGCAGCATGGCGAGCATGTCGTACAGGTCGACGCGCAACGCGCCCGACCGTACATCCTGCGCGAGGTCTCGATGCGTGGTGATGACGACATGCGCGGCGAGGCGCGCCCCCACCCGTTCTTCGGCGGCGGCATTGAGGAGTTCGACGAACAGTTCTTGGGCGGGCAGCGACAGCTCAGCCACATCCTCGAGACACAACGTGCCCCCCGCCGCCCGTGCGATCAGTTCGCGGACGTTGATTCCGTCACGGGCGATGCGCTCGTCCTCTGGCACGTTGGCAGGCACCGTCGGCCCGAAGGCGGCGCAGGGGAGTCGGACATACCGCTTGTCCGCGCCTGGGGACAGCTGGTGCAGCAACTCCGCGATGGCGCCCTTGCCCGTGCCGGGCTCGCCGACGACGAGAATCGGCAGGGCACTCCGGGCAAATCGCTCCACCAGCCGCAGCACACGCCGCATGAGCGGTGATTCGTCGAGCAGGCCGTACGGATCTACAACCCGTGCCGTCGCCATCCGGTGCGCACGCGCCATGCGTGATCGCTGGATTCCACGATCGATCGCCGCGCTCAGGAGGTCGAGGTCCACGGGCTTGGTCTGCACGTCCTCAGCGCCCGCCCGCAACGCCCGGACCGTCGTTCGAACGTCCACCTCGCCGCTCAGCAGAATGACCGTGGCGGACGGATCCTGCCGGCGGAGTTCGGCGAGCACCTGCACGCCATCGAGCCCGGGCATCAGCAGGTCGACCACCACGACGTCCGGCGACAGCTGCTCGTACGCGAGGAGGGCATCGGCACCGTTCTTCATAAACGAGACCTGGTAACCACGCGTCTCGAGCTGCGACGCGAGCATCCGGCCGAAGAGATCCTCGTCGTCGATGACCAGCAGGCGTCCGGTATCCAAGTTCACGTCGTGGCTTTGATGGTCGAGATGCGCGGCGGGCGCCGCGAAGCGTCAGCCGTCGTCGGCATCGCTCCATTCGAAGTTACGCTGAGGCACCGGCGTCCACCACGCGCTCGGCTCGGAGAGGCACCTCTCGTCGGGGGGCGCGCGTCCCGTGTCCGCGACGCGTCTCCCTTTTACGCTGGGGCGCTCTCAAGCGCGTGCCGCAACTCGACGGCAAGCGCGGCAATGGTGAAGGGCTTGCGTATAAAGCGGGTCTCATGCTCGAGGGGGCCGCAGCGATCGACGATACCGGCGGGCTGGCCGGACATGAACACGCACTTGAGCTCCGGATGGACCGCCCGCAGCCTGCGCGACAGCTCGATCCCGTTCATCTGGGGCATGACCACATCGGTGAGGAGCAGGTCGATCGCGCCCTTTTGTTCCTGCATAATGCGGATGGCCTCGCTGGGGCCCGCAGCGCACAGCACCGTGTAGCCGATCAGTGTCAGCTGGATGTCGAGCATGCGGAGCACCGCGGGTTCGTCCTCCACCACCAGGATTGTCTCCCGCCCGAGCGGCGGCGGCGCCACCGGTGGCTCCGCGTCCGGCACCATCGGCGCCGCGTGTCGCGGAAAGTAGAGAGCGAATGTCGCACCCTCTCCGGCTGCGCTCGCGAGTGTCACGAAGCCACCCGCTTGCGTCACGGCACCGTGAAGCGTCGCCAGTCCCAGGCCGGTACCCTCGCCGACGGACTTGGTGGTGAAGAACGGATCAAAGACGCGCGATTTCACCTCGCTCGTCATGCCGCAGCCGTTGTCGCGAACGACAATCCGCACGTATTCACCTGGGACCGCGTTCGGCGTGGCCGCGCAGAAGACCGCGTCCAGCACACAGTTCTCGGTCAGCACCGACAACACGCCGGTGCCTTTCATGGCGTCTCGCGCGTTGATGCACAGGTTCACCAGCAACTGGCCGAGTTGGGATGAATCCATCAGGATCGGCCACAACCCATCCACCGGCTGCCAATCCAGCCGCACGTTGGGTCCGAGCAGGCGCAGCAACATGCGGAGCGACCGTGTCACGCAGAGATTCACGTCCAGCACCGTGGGGCTGACGGGTTCCTCGCGCGCGAAGGTCAGCAACTGCCGCGTGAGTTCCGCAGACCGAAGCGCGGCCGATTGAATCTCCCGCAGGCTGTCGTTCGCCTCCATGGTCGGCGGTGCCTGGCCCATCGCGAGCTCGGTGTTGCCGAGGATCACGCTGAGCATGTTGTTGTAGTCGTGGGCGATGCCGCTGGTGAGCCTCCCTATGGACTCCAGCTTTTCGGCCTGTGCGAGGGTGCGCAGCGATTCCGCACGCTGCCGTTCGGCACGCCGGAGTTCGGTGATGTCCAGCAACACCCCAGCCAACTTGGAGATCCGCCCCATCTCATCTTTCGACGACTTGCCCAGTATGACCATTACGGTCCGCACGTCCCCGTCCGGCCGAACGACACGATACTCAAGCGGCGCTTCCCCCTCCCCGCTCACGGCGACAGCCCGAGCGGCGGCTTCCACCAGTCCCCTGTCGTCCGGATGCACGTGCACCGTGATCAGATCAGAGACGTCGTCGCGCGATTCGGCCGGAGCGAGCCCATGGATCCGCTTGATTTCGTCTGCCCATTGAATGCGGTTGTACGGGATGTCCCAGGTCCAGTGCCCGACGTGCGCCACATGCTCGGCCTCGCGCAGGGCAGCTTCGCTCGAGCGTAGCGACAACTCCGTCTCCTTGAGCGCGGTGATGTCGCTGATCGCGATGTCGTATGCATCGATTCCGCCCCGGTTCTTGACGGCATGGGCGGTCAGGTGTGCCCAAAAGGCGGCGCGGTCGCTCTTCACCATGCGCAGCTCACCCGACGCCGAGGCACCGGATTTGACAAGCCGTTGGCGAAACCTGTGATAGTTGTCTTGGTCTTCCGCAGCGACGAAGACCGACAGGGGCTGCCCGACGACCGCGCCTCGAGGAACGCCGAGCAGGGCGCCGAGCGTGAGGTTGGCCTGAACGACCTCCCACGTGTCGCTTACCGAGCAGTATCCCGAAGGTGCCGAGTCATACAGATCGACAAAGCGTGCACGCGACTCCTCCAACTCCGATCGCGTGCGGCGCAGCTCCTCGTTCTGCATCACCAACTCAATTTCATGCACGCGCAGGTCGTGCAGGATGCGCGCCTGCCGCATCGGCGAGGAGTCCTCCGGCGACGGGTGGGCGAGCGAGTCTTCCCCTGGCTGCGCCGCGTCTGTGCGCAACCAGTCCTCGGCCTCCCGGCGTAGCGCCCGCGCCGCCTCGTCGACCTGCCGCGTGCCGACCGGTTGTTTGTACTTCCCGGTCATGGCACTCCGCGTGTCATCTGGTGTCCGCGGGTTCATGCCTCGAACACCACGCGATGGGCGGCGAGCGAGCCGTTGCCGCCCGCCAGCACGAACTTCATGGTCTGTCGTCCTTTCAGCCGGTGCTGCCGCGCGGAGCCAGCTGAGCGCAGGTAGGCCGGCGGTCGCGGCGAACCACCGGAACAGGTGGGGCCGCCGTGCCGCGCCCTGCGGCGTGCGACCGTCCCACCACCCTCGACGATACCGCCACGCGGGGAGACCGCGGTATTGCGCGTTTACAGTAGCTGACTACCGTGAAAGGGGTATACAGTCCCAGGCGCCGCACTCCGAGGACATGCACAACGACCCGGAAGCCATGCGCCGTCTTGCCGAAGTCACGCTGGCCGAGGATACGCTCCCCGACGAGTCGGCGAAGAATGGGAGCACGGCAGGGGGCCCAGCGATGCGGCAGCCCCGCAAGGGCACGCCGTGGTACTTCGGGATGCAGTGCCATGTGGGCTGAGTCCCGTGCGTCTGCCAGTGGCACCATTCGCGCGTGCCGTGTCTGTCGCGAGCCTGCACGCACGGTACGAACTGCACGAACTGCACGCACTGCACGCACTGCACGCACTGCACGCACTGCACGCAGTGCACCTTTCCCCAACCAACGACCGCCTCTGACGAGACGACCAGCGATGCCACCTTCCTCTCAGGAAGCGTCAAGGACTTCCAGTGGCGAGGATTCGGCATAGCTTGATGTTGGTGTTCGGAGGGGTCGGCGTGCGCTCCGCTGCGGTTCGAGACGGTGCTCCCGGCGTGCGGGAATCCCCGAGTGAAGTGCGTGATAGCGTGGGGCCCTTAGCTCAGCGGTTAGAGCAGCGGACTCATAATCCGAAGTGCGATGGTTCGAATCCATCAGGGCCCACTTGGAAAGCGCCCGTCAGCCGATTATCGTTCTCAGGCGTTGTACGGGCGCGTAGCTCAGCTGGTTAGAGCGCTGCTTTCACACAGCAGAGGTCCGGGGTTCGAGTCCCTGCGCGCCCATTGCAAAACACCCCATCGCTGACCGGCGCCGGGGTGTTTGTTGCGTGCGGGAGTATGCCCTGTCGAACGCGGCGTCTCTATCCGTCCACCACGGTGATGCCCTCGCGCTCGACACGCCCCCGCAGCGCGGCGTCGAGCCGAGCGGTGAGCAGCACGTCGCCCGTCTCCTCGTCGTGCGCGGTGGCAATCACTTCCGCGTTGCGGTGCACGTCGGCAATGAGTTTTCCGTTTCCAGCCGGAATACGCACGTGAGCGACTGGCGTCCGCGCGCGCGCGGCCGCGCGCAGCGCCTCGGTCAGCTCGGCGATATCCAAGGCGCCTCGTGCGGTCACAAACACGGAGTTCGGGAGCAACGCCGTAATGCGAGCGCGTAACGCGTCCGCCATGTCCGGGGCGAGGCGATCCATTTTATTGAACACGTGCAGCACCGGCGTCTCCGCGACGCCAATGTCGGCCAGTACGTCGTCCACGACAATCCGTTGCTCCTCCCACGACGGATGACTCGCGTCAATCACGTGCAGGAGCAGATCGGCCTCGCGCGTCTCCTCAAGCGTGGCGCGAAAACTCGCAACGAGCTGGTGTGGCAGTTTACGCACGAACCCGACGGTGTCGGTCACAAGCGTCTTCTGTCGCTCGCCGATGTCGACTTCGCGCGTGAGGGGGTCGAGGGTGGCGAACAAACGATCCTCGATAAACACTTCGGCTGCGCCCGAGAGCGCCTTGAGAATCGAGCTCTTTCCGGCATTGGTGTAGCCAACCAGCGCGGCACGAAACTCTGACTTGCGCCCTTGCCGCTGTACTTCACGCGACTTTTTGACTTCTTCGAGGCGCTCCTGGAGCACTTTGATGCGATGCCCCACCATCCGGCGGTCCGATTCGAGCTGCGTTTCACCAGGGCCACGCACACCGATGCCACCGCGGAATTTTTCGAGGTGGGTCCACATCCGCGTCAGGCGCGGCAATGAGTATTCGAGCTGCGCGAGTTCCACTTGCATTTTCGCTTCCGCACTGCGGGCGCGCACGGCGAAAATGTCGAGAATCAGTTCTGCGCGATCGATAACCCGCTTATTGAGTTCCAGTTCAAGATTCTTTGCCTGCGCCGGACTGAGTTCGTCATCAAAGATGACCAGCGTGGCTTCCTTTTCGGACATCATCAGCTTGAGTTCGTCAAGTTTACCCTTGCCGATATACGTCGACGAATCCGGCCGGTCGAGTTGCTGCGTGAGGTATCCCACGACCGTGGCGCCCGCCGTATCCGTCAGGCGCGCCAACTCCTCAAGGTGCTCGTCCATCAGGTGACGCGCATTGGTGCGCTTGAGCGGAGCGCCGACCAAGATCGCCCGCTCCACCGTCGCATCCAGCGAAATCATTTCGCGTGACATCTTATCGCCTCAGGGAATCAAACCGTCCCTTGCTCTCGTAGGGCCTCGTGACATCGCCCGCCGGAGTCGCCACCGTCACCTGGCCGACCACGCGGTAATCCACACTGCCGGCGCGCGTCAACATGGACGCGGCGCCAAGCAGCTGCTGGAAGGTGAAACTCACGGGAAGCGTCACGTCCGTCTTGGCGTGTTCGGTGAGCGTCACCATTTTGTCGATCGTGCCCACCGCGACCTGATTCGTATCGACAAACAGGTGATACGACACGCGGCGCGCGTCGAGCCGATACGCGTTCGGATTGTAGACACTGAGAATCAGGTCCAGTGACCCGCCGGTCGCGCCGACACCTTTGAAACGCACGTCCTTGAGCTCGACCACCGGCGTAGCAAACGCGGCGCGTCCCAACGAGGCACACCCGCCGATCGTCGCCGCCGTCACGGCCATCGCCATCATCCAGCCACGAGCCTTCACTCAGCCTCCCCCGCAGTTCCCGGTTCGTCCCCTGACTCCGCGCGGCGCTTCAACTCCGCCCACCACTCGAGCCGCTTGGCCACATCCTTTTCAAAACCAAACGACGAGGGGGTGTAGAAGTTTTCCTTCGCCACTTCGTCCGGCAGGTAGTCTTGTGGAATGTATGCCTCGGGCACGTTGTGCGCGTACTGATACCCCGCACCGTACCCAAGGTCCTTCATCAAACTGGTGGGCGCATTGCGGATATGCTTCGGCACCGGCGCGGCCGGCGTGCGGCGCGCCGCAGCCTGCGCGGCCTGCCACGCGGTGTACACGCGATTGCTCTTGGGTGCCGACGCCAAATACACCGCCGCCTCAGCGAGCGCTAACTCCCCCTCTGGCGCGCCAAGAAAGTGGTAGGCGTCGCGCGCGGCAATGGCCATCTGCAGCGCGCGCGGATCGGCGAGGCCTATGTCCTCGCTGGCAAATCGCACGGTGCGGCGCGCGATGTACATCCCATCCTCGCCACCGTCGATCATGCGCGCGAGCCAATACAACGCGCCGTTGGGATCGCTTCCGCGCAGCGCCTTGTGATACGCGCTGATCAGATTGAAGTGCTCTTCCCCGCTTTTGTCGTAGTGCGCCGCGCGCCATTGCAGCGCCTCACGCACCTCGCGCGCGCCGAGGCGGCGTGGGGCCATCGGCGCCGCATCCGCAGCCCCCTGCGCGGCGGGAGCGTCCAGAAGTTTTGACGCGGCCTCGAGCACCGTCAGCGACCTGCGCGCATCCCCGTCGCTCTCGTCTGCGAGCATCTGGAGCGCGTCCGCGTCGATTTCGATCGGCGCATCCCCAAGGCCGCGGTCGACATCGGCCAGTGCGCGGCGGATCACCTGCTTTATATCATCGGACGTGAGCGACTCCAGCACGTACACGCGCAGTCGACTGAGTAGTGCGCCATTAAGTTCAAAGCTCGGATTTTCCGTCGTCGCGCCAATCAGCGTCACGGTGCCCGCCTCGACATGCGGCAACAGCGCGTCTTGCTGCCCGCGATTGAACCGATGAATCTCATCAATGAACAGGATGGTGCGCGTGCCCATCGCCAGCCGCTTCTCCGCATCCGCCATAATCTCGCGGAGGCGCGGAATACCCTCTGTGACCGCGGAAAACGGCACAAACTCGCCTTTGGCGTACCGCGCAATCAAACGCGCGAGCGTTGTTTTTCCGGTACCCGGCGGCCCCCAGAAAAGAATGGAACCCGTGTCGCCGCGCTCAATGCTCTCGCGTAGGGCACGCCCTGCTTCGAGCAGATGCGGCTGTCCGGCAACTTCGTCCAGCGTGCGCGGTCGCATTCTCGCCGCAAGCGGCGCACGCCCGGCGTTTTGCTCGAACACGCTGGGTTGTGTAGGCTCGGAACGCTTGGGCGGCACGTCAGCCGCCTCGCGGTGACGTGGCGCGCGCAACCCACGCGCGCAACTGGTCATGAAATTTCACGACCGAAAACCGTTCGGCGCTCCGACGGCAATCGGCGCCGGTGATTGCGGGTTGCAGCGCGTCAAAGACATCCAATGCTCCACGTAACCCCGCCTCACTCTGATCGGTAAAGAACACCCCGCTCGCCCCTGCACCGCCGGGCGGAACCACGGTTTCCAGCACGCCACCACGCCCATACGCGATCACGGGCGTGCCGCACGCCTGTGCTTCCACCGGCGCGATCCCAAAGTCTTCTTCGGCGGCAAAGACAAACGCTCGCGCGCGCCGCAAATGATCGCGCACCACCTCACGCGACTGCCTGCCGAGGAGCGTGACATTTGGACCCGCCACGGCTCGCACCTTTTCCCAGTCGGGTCCGTCGCCAATGATCACAAGTTTTCGATGCCCCTGCGAAAACGCCCGAGCAATAAGATCCACGCGCTTGTATGGCACAAACCGCGACGCCGTCACGTAGAACGCCTCGCGCGCGATGTCCAGCGGCGTGAAATACTCCGTATCAACCGGAGGATAGATAATTTCGCTCGGCCTTGCATACGCGCGCTGCACCCGATCCGCAATAAACCGGCTAATCGACGCGAACGCGGTCACTCGCGCGGACGTGGCACGATCCCAGCGCCGCATACGTTCCAGCACCACACGCGCCGCCCATCCGGTGAGCCCGCGATCGAGACCCGCTTCCTGTAGATACTGCTCACGCAAATCCCACGCGTAGCGCATTGGCGAGAGACACAGAGAGAGATGCGGCGTTCCACGCTGCACGTGCACGCCATGCGCAACAGCGTGCGAGATCGACAGCACCGCGTCGAATCCGGTCGTATCGAGCGACCGCGCCGCCATCGGCATCAGTGGCAGCCACCGCCGGTACGACTGTGCGACGCCTGGCACGCGCTGCAGCCAACTGGTGCGCGCCGCCGGTAACGCGAGGGCCGCACGCTCCCCCGCGGGCATATGATCAATCAGTGCGAACAGCGTCGCGTCTGGGAACACCCGAAAGGCTTCGCGGAGCACGAGCTCCGCCCCGCCGGGCTGCACGAGCCAGTCGTGAACAATCGCGAGCTTCAACGGCCGACTAGCCACGAACCACGGCTCGCGCCAGCAGGTACACCGCGCAGCCAACGAAGAACGCAATATTGTGACGCCACCCCGGCTTCCCCTGAAATTCCGGGATCAGATTCGAAGCGCCCACATACAGGGTGACTCCGGCGGACAACGCGAGCCCGTACTCCGCCAAGGGCGCCACCACACTCGTGGCGATCACACCGGCAACGGTCGCCGCACCAAGCAGCGCACCAGCGCCGAGCGCCGCACGCCGCGTTCCGCCAGCGGCAACAAACAACGAGGAGATAGCGAGCCCCTCCGGCAGTTTGTGCAGGAAGATTGCCCCGAACACAAAGGCGCCAAGTTGCGCGCTTACCGCAAACGAGCTCGCGATGGCCACGCCGTCCACAAACGTATGGAGAAGGAGACCCACCAGCGCCGCACGGCTCACCCGTTCGGAAACAACGTGCGTTTCCTCGCCAAAATGGAAATGCCGCACCAACGCATGCTGCGTCAGGTGCACCAACACAAAGCCAGCGAGCATCACGATCGCGGAACGCTCGCCACCGCGGGCAATCGCTTCTGGCACAATGTCAGCCATCGCCACCGCGATGAGAAAGCCCGCCGACAATGCGATCATCAACTCGAGCGCCGCGCGACTCCAGTTGGGGCGCGACACCACCACCGCCGCTCCGGCGACGTTCGCCAGCGCCGCAACAACAGCGAGCAGCATGGGAATCGTGCTCACGCACCCCTCCGCAGGCGCCCAGCGTTATGCGCCGACATCACCGTGACTGGAACCCAGAAGATCATCACGCATCCACCTCATGCAAAGTCAAACGCTGCGCTGCCGCTGAAACCGCACCAACCATCTCCGGCGCGCCACGGAACTCCTCGCGCCGGATCGTCCAGCCTCGAGCTGGCAAGTCGGCTCGCTCCGTCACTCCATTTCCTTGCAACAGATACAGCCATCGATCCGTCCGCGCGTACACCCAGACATCGAGCATCGCGGAGAGTGACAGCTGTTCATCATCGCGGTACACCGAGAGCTCGACTCCGGCGCTCGCCACGAGCGGAACCGTCATCCGAGCCACCGCATCCCGCACCTCCGCACGCTCCAGCCCCTCCCCGACAAACCGTCGACCACTGCGCAGGCACTCCACGGAGAAGTCCACCACGGGCGGCATCTGCTCAATGAGCACGCCGTACAAATCGGCAGCACGCTCGCGCGATGCCCGTACCTCGGCGACGTACAACGCACCCTCGCGTCGAAACGCAAAGGCGTCGTCATCGCCGCCAAATCGAACGGCAGCAGACGGCTCGGCGCCTCGCCCACGAAACAACATCAGCCGTGCAACTCTTTCGCTTTCGCCAGCAACGCCGTGCGCACGTTGCGCGCCGGATCCTCGAGCACCCACACCATCAACGCTTGGAGTGTTTGCCCAAGCGCCGGACCGGGCAACACACCCACCGTGCGCAAATCGTCACCATCCACGGCAAGGTCCGCCAACTCTACCGGATCGCGGAAGGCGATTTGCACCGCGCGCCGCACCAGCGGATCGACGGCCGTCGCCCCCGCAGTGGCCAACAGCGCGGCGTCCGCATACTCCGCCTGACGCAGCGCCGCCTGCTCCGCCTGACGCAGCGCCGCCACCAGCGAAAAGAAACTCTCCACGCGCGTGCGTCCCACGCGGGCAACCCAGCGCCGAACCACCGCATCGGCCGGCGGCTCAGCCGCACGCCCGGTTTCCCGAATCTCGGCACCTAACGCGGCCCATGCACCCGCCAAGTGTGACATCCACGCGCCGTCAGCATTGGAGAAGCGCAACGCTTTCAACACCGCCTGCACGTCACGCTCTGTCTCGCCGAAGAACAGCATGGCGAGGCGACTGATCGTGGCCCCGCGCCCCTCGGGCGTCGCGCCGCCTCGCGGAATCAGGTCCAACGCCAGGAACCGAGCGGGCGGCACGGCGGCCAGCAATGGGACGAGCGTGGTCAGCGCCCCCGTCTCGCGCCACCACTCCAGCGCAATCGACGGCCGCTCCACCTGCTCCATCGTCTTTTCGAGTTCTTGCTTGACGCGTTCCGGCGACAAACGCCCAAGGTGCGGCGCCGAGTGCTTGATGGCTTCCCACGTAGAGGGCTCGACGTGAAACCCAAAGCGAGACGCAAACCGAAGGGCCCGCAACGCGCGCAGCCGATCTTCGCGCATCCGCGCCTCGGCGTCGCCCACGGCACGCACTAACCCGCGTTTGAGGTCGAGTCGTCCCTCAAACGGATCGCGGATCTCCTCGCTCTTGGGATGATAGGCGATGGCGTTGATCGTAAAATCGCGGCGCGCCAGATCGTCCTCGAGCGACGCGCCGAACTCGACCACGGCGTGCCGGCCATCTGTCTTCACATCGCGACGGAACGTCGTGACTTCGTGCAGCGTCCCCTGATCATCCAGCACGCCCACCGTGCCGAATTCCACCCCCACGGGGACGGTGCGCTTAAAGATTTTCATGACCGCCGTCGGCGTTGCGGAGGTGGCCAGATCCCAGTCCAAATGCGCATGACCGAGCAGGGCATCGCGCACGGCGCCGCCCACACACCATGCCTCGTGGCCGGCACGCTCAAGCCGCGCGATGATCTCGCGCACCTGATCCGGCACATCGAAGCGCGCGCTCATGCCGCGTCGCCGGTCAGCACGCCCCTACCCGAAATGCCGAACAGCGCGTCCGCCTTCGCGGCGATGTGCTCGCCAATGGCCAGCGACGCCGTCGCTGCCGGACTCGGCGCATTAATCACGTGCAACACTCCGGTCTCCTCGACAAATGAAAAATCCTCTACGAGCGACCCATCGGCGCGCATGGCCTGTGCGCGCACCCCGACGGGGCCGTCCGCAAGATCGGACGCCTGCAACTCAGGGACGAGCGTGCGCAGCGACTCCAAGAACACCGCCTTGGAGTGCGACCGCCGAATCTCGTGCACGGTGGTCTTGAAATTCCGCCACACAAAACGCCAAATCGCAGGGCTCGCGAACGTCTCTGCCGCATCGGCCACGCGGAACGCGCCGCGCCGATAGCCCTCGCGATCGAGCGCGAGAATCGCGTTCGGGCCGCATTCCACTCCGCCGCGCGCCAGCCGCGTGAAGTGCACGCCGAGAAACGGAAAACGCGGATTGGGCACCGGGTAAATCAAATGCCGCACGAGTTCCGGACGCCGCAATAGAAAATACTCGCCGCGAAACGGCACGATCTGCACGCCAGGTTCGTGCCCAAAGGCCCGCGCGACTCGATCCGCCTGGAGCCCCGCGCAACAGATGACCGCGTCGGCTTCTTCGTCGTGCGAGCTAAACGCGAGTCGCCACTTTCCCGCCGTCCGACGAGCCCGCAGCAACTGCGCGGAGGTCTTGACCGTGACGCCGGACTGTTCGAGCAGCCGCTTGAGAACGGCAACCACACCACCGTAGTCGATAATTCCTTCTTCGGGAACCAACACCGCAGCTGCCGCACGCACTGCCGGTTCACGCTCCCTCGCTTCAGCGCCACTCATCCACTGTAACCCCGACAATCCATTCGCCTGCCCGCGCGCATACAATCCGCGCAACCGCTCCACTTCTGCGGCCGTGGTAGCCACCACGAGCTTCCCACAGTTGTCCGAGGCAATCGCATGCTCAGCCGCGAACGCCTTCATCCGCCGAATCCCGCGCACGGCAAACTTGGCCTTCCATGAGCCTGGCGTGTAGTACAGCCCGCAGTGCATCACGCCGCTGTTGTGCGTGCTCTGGTGCGTGCCCACGTCGCGTTCTTTGTCGCAGAGCACGATCTCCGCGTGCGGCGCACGCGCCTGGAGCGCGTACGCCGCGCCCAGTCCCACAAGACCGCCACCAACGATGACGACTTTCACCCGCAGAGCACGCTTCCGCCATTCACGTTCACGATTTCTCCCGTGACGTGACGGGCGCCATCGAAGCACAAGCTCACAATCGGGAATGCAATGTCGTCGGCGCTGGCCACCCGTCCCACCGGAATCCCCTTGGCAACCCGTTCCTTGCCACCGTTCGCAAACGGCTCGGCGCACATCTCGGTGTCCACCCAGCCCGGCGCAATGCTGTTCACGGTGATGCCGAGTCCCGCGACCTCAACGGCGAGCGACTTGACAAAGGAGATCATCGCACCCTTCGACGTGCCGTAGTCGGCATGCATCGCCTCACCGCGCTGACCGGCCGTCGAGCTCACCAACACGAGACGCCCGCCACGCTTCCCCGCCGTCATCGCCCGCACTGCGGCGCGCGACACATAGAACGTGGCATCCACGTTCTCGCGCATGGTGCGCGCCCACCGCTCGTCGCTCAACGCGCTCACCGGCACGTCTTCCACCGGCCAGATCCCCGCGGAGTGCACGCAAATATCAACGCGCCCAAACGCCGCCATGCCAGCCGCGATCAGCGAATCCGCACCCGCGGCCGTTCCGAGATCGCTCGCATGCGAGACGGCTTTCACACCAGCAGCGGTACAGTGCGCGGCCATCGCATCTGCGTCGGCCGACCGGGAGTGATAGCCAATGCACACATCGGCGCCGGCGGCTGCCAGCAAGCGCGTCACCGCGCCACCGATGCCACGCGAGCCGCCCGTGATGACCGCGCTTTTGCCAGCCAGCGAAAATGGATTCGTCATACCGTCCCCTCAGCCAAGGCCGTTTCGTGGTCGATCAGGTCGCAGATTGCGTGCGAGATGCACAGCTGAATTTCCTGCGCCCGATCCGTACGGTCCACCGGAACCACCACGCAATGGTCAACGACCGCTGCGAGCGGGCCACCCCCTTTCGCCGACAGCGCGAGCGTCAGCGCGCCCTTCGCCCGCGCCGCGTCTGCCGCCCGCAGCAAGTTCGGAGACTTCCCCGACGTCGTGTGCAGAATCAACAGGTCACCAGGACGGCAGAGCGCCTCCACCTGACGAGAGAACACTTCGTCAAAGGAAAAGTCGTTCCCAATTGCCGTCAGTGCCGACGTATCGGTCGTCAACGCGATGGCCGCCAACGCTCGGCGCCTCCGCAAATAGCGAACGGTGTACTCCGTGGCCATGTGCTGCGCGTCGGCCGCACTGCCGCCGTTGCCACAAAAGAAGAGCGTCCCGCCGCCCTGTACCGTCGCGCGCACGAGACTGGCGGCCTTGTCCATCGAAGGACCCAGCGCGTCCGCCGCGAGTGCAGCCGCTTGAGAAAGCTCCCGCAGGTGCGCCGTCAGGTCAGCCGCCATTCGCACTCCTCGCCAGATTGCCAATTCGCAACGCCGCCGCCTGCGCACGGGCCGCGATCGTGTGTGGTTCGTCCGCCGCCGCCTCAAAGGCATACGTCACGCATGCGTCCGCCGCGAGCAGTGACAGCGCGCTCGCACGCGACGACGCATCACCGTCGAGCACCTGCCGCAAGAGCGCCTCGCCGGCCGCCACCAGTGCCTCCGCGCGCGGCAACGCATCCCATTCGGGGTGCTGACGGAGCGTGTCGCACATGCACCGCACGAGCGCCTCCGGCGCCGCCGGAGACCGCTCAGCGATCCACTCGGCGTGCGCCACTCCGCTCACGCCAATCCCGCCAACACACTCCGGATCACATCGGCCGCCGCGGCGAGTGCCGCCGGAATCGCATCCGCCGCCACGCCGGCCTGCGCCATGTGCGGCTTGCCGCCGCCGCGCGCATTGATCTTGGCACCGATCTCCTTCACGAGATCACCGGCGGAAACTCCCTTCTCGCGCAGCGCATCGCCAACCACCACGAGGAGTGTTCCCTTCCCATCCTCAAACGCCGCACCGAGTGCGCCGACGCCGGCCGGCATCGCTTCGCGGAGCGCGTCGCCCATCGCCTGCAGTTCCTTCACGTCAGCGGCTACCACCGAGCGCGCCTGCAACTTGTAGTTCCCCACACTCTCGGCATCGTCCGCGCCACTCGCCGCCGCGCCACCACCGCGCCGCAGGTCGGCGATCTGCTTCTCCATCACCTTTCGTTCGGCGAGCAGCTGGTCGATTTTCTTCTCGAGCACGTCGGGGCCAGACGCGTGCAGATTCACCTTCAGGCGCTCACCGAGTGATTCCAGCACGCGCTCCTTGGCGCGCACCATCGCGAACGCCTTGGGGCCGGTCACCGCGACAATTCGCCGCACACCCGCCGACACCCCGTTCTCCGACATGATGCGGAACATCAGAATCTGCGCGGTATTGCGCACGTGGCACCCGCCGCACAGTTCGGTGGAACGCAGGTGAATATCCACCACGCGCACGACGTCGCCGTACTTCTCGCCAAAGAGCGCCATCGCGCCACCCGCCACGGCCTCGGCATACGCCTTCTCCGTGATCCGAACATCCGTATTCTGCCAGATCCCCTCGTTCACCGTCTTCTCCACACGCTCCAACTGATCCGCCGTCAGCGGCCCATGATGCGTGAAGTCAAAGCGCAAACGATCGGGCTCCACCACCGAACCGGCCTGATGCACGTGATCGCCGAGCACCCGGCGCAAGGCCGCGTGCAAGAGATGGGTCGCGGTGTGATTGCGTTCGGTATCGCGGCGCGCAGCAGGCGCCACCTTGGCGACGGCGTAATCGAAGTCCACCGTACCGGTGAGTTCGCCCATCGCCGCAATGCGGCCGTCGACCTTGCGCACGTCATCCACCGCCACGCGCCATCCAGTACCCACGATCTCGCCCCGGTCACTCACCTGCCCGCCCGACTCGGCGTAAAACGGGCTCTCCGTCAAGATCATCGCCACGCGGCCGCCATCCAAATGCCGCATCGCGGCTACCTGCGTTTCGCACTCGGTCGCCTCGTACCCCACGAAACGCTGCGACATATCCGCGACGCTCGAAAGCTTCCACTTCGCAATGTCGGCGAGATCATCCGCCACGACCGCGATCTTCTTGCTCTTGCGTTCGTCCTGACTCTGCTTGCGCTGCGCATTGAGCGCAGACTCAAAGCCGGCAATGTCAATCACGTAACCGCGCTCGCGCGCAATCAACTCCGTGAGGTCGATCGGAAATCCAAACGTGTCGTACAGACGGAAGACATCCTCACCCTCGATCGTCCGACGCAACGTCTTGCTGCCGCCCGCTGTGAGCGGCGGCGCGATTTCGTCAAAGCGCTGCATCCCACCGCCGATCGTGGCCAAGAAACGTTCTTCTTCCGCGCGCGTGGTCTGAATGATGTGCTTGTGCCGCACGTGAAGCTCTGGGAACACGTCGCGCATCATGCCGATCACTTTTTCAACCACCAGCTCAAGCGTCGGCTCGCGACGGCCCAACAGCCACGCGTGTCGCACCGCGCGCCGCAAAATGCGCCGCAGCACATAGCCGGAACCGTCGTTGGACGGGAACACCCCATCGGCCAGCAGGAACGCCACCGCGCGCGCATGGTCCGCAATCACGCGATAGCTCGCGGACTCTTCGTTGGCGTACACGTACGGACGCCCCACCACCTGCTCCACCGTCTCAATGAGCGGCGTAAACAAATCACCGTGGAAGTTGTTCGATACGCCCTGCATCACCGCCGCAATGCGCTCAAGCCCCGCTCCCGTATCGACCGATGGACGCGGCAGCGGCACCATCGTCCCGTCCGGCTGCCGGTCGAACTGCATGAACACGAGATTCCATATTTCGAGAAAACGGCCAGCTTCGGCCCCTTCCACGAATGCGTCCTGCGAATA
>CANIWQ010000008.1 GCA_947471365.1 Gemmatimonadota bacterium
CACCGCGATAGTCGAGCAACGCCGTGAAGCGCAGGCGACGGTCGAGTACTTCGATGCCCGTGTTCAACGTCACCGTCTTACGCGGGGCGCTGTACGCGCGGAGCGTCACGGCCGTGTCCACGAACACTTCGTTCAGGTTCGGATCGGCGCTATACGTGAGAATGCCGTCCTTGTTCTTGTCGTTCCAGCCGGTGATGTGCTTGGCCCAGAGCCCAAACAACGGCGAGCCTTCCACCGCACGCGTGGTGGTGCCAATCTGCGGCGGCGTGCCGCCCAAGCTCACCAGCTTGTTCGAGTTCATCGACGCACTCAACGTCACGTCAATGCCCAGCGCGCGACGGTCCACCAACTGCGCGTTGATCGACCCTTCCAAGCCTTCGTTCGTCACCGAACCAAGGTTGCGGCGCACGCTGGAGGCGGCGCCTGCCGACGGAGCGACGATCGCCGAGATCAGCGCGTCCTTCGTCTTCTTGGCGTAATACGTCAGTTCAAAGTTGACGGCGCCCTTCAAAAGACGCGCTTCAAAGCCGACTTCCGTCTCGGTCGTCTGCTCTGGTTTCAAATCGCTGTTGCCGAGCGCCGAGAACACCACGCCGGGCTGGTCCGTGCCGCGAACATTGGCCGTCGTCGCGCCAAACGTACGCAAGGCATCGAGCGGTCCGGGCTGCACGCCCGACGATCCGAACGCCGCGCGCAAACGGAAGTTGTCAATCTGGAGCACCTTCGGCATGTGGAACCACGGCTCATCCGAGATGACCCACGAGGCGCTCGCCTTCGGGTAGAAAATGCTCTGGAAGTTCGTACCGAACGCGCTGTTCTGGTCGGTGCGCACCGCGAGCGTCAAGTACAAACGGTCGCGAATGGCCAGCTGTTCTTCCAGGAACTGCCCGAGCGTGCGCTGCGGCACGTACGAGTTGGTCACCGAGATGATCGTACCGGCCGGCGGCGTCTGCGTGCCCGGGGCCAGCACGGAGCCCTGCGCACCGTCGCCATCGCGGCGGAAATCCACATACTGAATACCGAGCGTGGACTTCAGGACGAGCGCATTGAGGAAGCTATTCGTCGCGGTCGCCGAGAAGTTGGCGGTAAAGTTGCGATCGTTGAAGCGATAGTTATTCGCGAAACCGGTGCGGTAGGTCGCCGTGATGGGCGGACCTTCACCACGGAAGAGCAGATTCTGCTCCAACCGGTCGGTGAGATCGTTGCCAATGTCGGCGCGCATCTGCAACCAACTGGTCGGGCGGAAGTTGATATTGGCCGACGCAATAAAGCGATTGATCGACTGCTCCACCTTTTCCTGATAGGTGAAGCCCGGCGTCCACGCACGATAGCCATGCAACGGCGTGCCGATCGTGGCCACCGTCCCGTTCGTGGAGTAGCCCGGACCGCCAAAGCCCTGCGACCCGAGTCCCGCCGTGGCGTTCGATGCCTGCAGCAGGTACGTGTCGCCCATCGTGATGCCCGTGCTCACCGTAATGTCGAGCTTCGAGTTAATGGCCGCGCTCAGGTTCGCGCGCACACCGGTCTGGTCGAGCTGGTTCGGATGTTCCATCCACTTCCGAATCGGCTGCGCCATCGTATCGAGCATCCTGGTTTCGAAGTTCGGCAGCTTGAACACGCCGGTCTCCGTCTGACGCGTGAACGCCACATAGTACCGCAGCGCCTCGCTCCCGCCGCTCACCTGCGCGCCCAGCTCCAGTCGATGCCCCATGCCCAGCGGCGTCGCTTCGGGATCCTTCAAGGGCGAATACTGACGCAGGCTGTCCTTCACGCACGAACCAGCTGAGATCAACGGCAGGCCGCACTCACGGTACGCCGTCAGCCCCGGCGTGTGGCCGGCAATCGTGTAGTTCCACGGATACGGGTTGCGGTCGACCAGCGCGCCGTCTTCCACAAACGTGCTCCACTTCGCGGCACCGGCGCGTCCCTTCTTGGTGGTAATCACCACCACGCCGTTCGCCGCGTCCGTGCCATACAGCGTCGCCGCCGACGGCCCCTTCACGATTTCAATGTTCTCGATGTCTTCCGGATTGATGTCGCCCGTGCGGCCGGCCTGTGCGTCGCCGGTGAACAGCGACGTCTGGCTGCCGCCGGTCATCCGTACGCCGTCGATCACGTAGATCGGGTCGTTCGTCAGACTGAGCGAGCTCGTGCCGCGAATACGAATGCGCGACCCCGAACCGGTCTGCGTGCTCGGCGTGACCAACACGCCCGGCGTACGCGAGTTCAGGAGGTCGTTCATGTTCGTGATTGGCGAGTTCTCCTTCAACTTCGCCACGTCAATCGACGCCACGGCATTGCCGATTTCCACGCGGCGGGTTTCGCCGGTCGCCGTCGTCACCACCGGCGTCAGGTTCACGGCGACCGCGCTCAGCACCACGTCCACCGCGAGCGTCTGCCCCGCCGTCACGGTGATCGTCTGCTTCTGCTCGCCATAGCCCACGCGCAACACGCGCAGCGTCTGCGTTCCCGTAGGAACCGACTTCAACGTCGCCTTGCCGTCAGCGCCGGTCAGGGCACCGAGGTTCGTGCCCACGACGGCCACCTGGGCCTGTTCGATAGGGCGCGTGCCTTCGCGCACGGTAACGGTCACGCTGCCTTGTGCAGCCGCGGCGGATGCGCAGAAACCGAGCGCGAGCAGAGCTCGCGATACGGTCCCAGCAATCCGCGTCCAGGGTGGTGGCCTGTGCATGCGGGTCCTCTCAAAGTCTGGGGAACGCCGGCACGAAGCTGAGCCGGCGGACAAACAACTTCCTGATCTGCGAAACAACGCACCGCCGGAGCAAAATGTTCACTCCCGACAGCACCGCGTACCTCGCTGAACCCGCAGCGGTCACAACAGTGGCACTTCAGTACGCATTTGTAGCGCTTGGGGCCACCAAGAGAAGCCACAAAGTCCCAAAAAAGGGGGCGACCGCATCGGCGGTCGCCCCCTTTTGCCGCTGATCGCAGCACCAACGCCCTTATCCCCCGCTTATCCCCCGGGGTCCATCGCCCGTGGCTGGGCCCTGCCCCATCAATCTGGAGGCAGACGCCGCAATATCAGCCGACGAACTTGCCGGGCTCGTGGTATTCCATCCCAAACGCCTCGGCTACGCCACGGTAGGTGATCTTGCCATCCGTCACGTTCAGCCCCTTCAGCAGCGCCGGATCGTCGCGGAGCGCCTGCTTCCATCCCTTGTTCGCCAGCTTGAGCGCGTACGGGAAGGTTGCGTTCGTCAGCGCCAGCGTCGACGTGCGCGGCACGCCGCCCGGCATGTTCGCCACACCGTAGTGAATGATGCCGTCCACCGTGTACACCGGATTCTCGTGCGTCGTCGCGTGAATCGTTTCCACGCAACCGCCCTGATCGATCGCGACGTCTACAATCACCGAGCCGGGGCGCATCAGCTTCAGGTCTTCCTTGCGAAGCAGCTTCGGCGCCTTGGCGCCCGGAATCAGCACGCCGCCCACCACGAGATCAGCGGTCGAAATCTGCTCGAGAATGTTGTGGCGGTTCGAATAAATGCACGTCACGTTCGCCGGCATCACATCGCTCAGGTAGCGCAGGCGCGGCAGCGACAGATCGAGGATCGTGACCTTGGCGCCCATGCCCGCCGCCATCTTGGCCGCATTGATGCCAACAATACCGCCGCCGAGCACCACCACCTTGGCCGGCGGAACGCCGGGAACGCCGCCGAGCAACACACCGCGACCGCCATACAACTTCTCGAGATACTTGGCGCCTTCCTGAACCGCCATGCGGCCGGCGACTTCCGACATCGGAATCAGCAGCGGCAACTCCCCATTGGACGATTCCACGGTCTCGTACGCAATGCAGGTGGCGCCGGTGTCCATATGCGCCTTGGTCAGCTTTTCGTCGGCGGCAAAGTGGAAGTACGTAAACACCGTCTGCCCCTTCTTCATGCGGGGCCATTCCACGGCGATCGGTTCCTTCACCTTAACAATCATGTCGGCCTGCGCCCACACCGCATCGGCGTCCGCACCGATCGTGGCGCCCACCGCCGTAAACTGCTCGTCGCTAAAACCGCTGCCCAAGCCGGCGCCCGCTTCGACCATCACCGCGTGGCCGGCCGACACGAGGGCTTCGGCACCAGCGGGGACGAGCGAGATACGATTCTCATTCGTCTTGATTTCCTTCGGAATTCCGATCTTCATGATGTCTGTTTAGCTCAAGTAAGGGTGTTGTCTCGCCACGGCCCGAGACTCACCAACGTCTGCCGCTCGGGCCCGAAAAAGGACGCGCACACCGCTCGCGCGTCGTCCTCCGTGATGGCGTCGATCTTCGCGAGCACTCCGTCGAGTGGCACAAAAGGCTCGTTGAACAACTCAACCGCCGCCGCACGGTACATCCGGCTCGTCACCCCTTCCATCGACAAGGTGATCTGCCCCTTCAACTGCTGTTTCCCCATCTGCAGCTCGGCCGCTCCAACGCCCTCGGTCGCGATCCGCGCCAACTCGACGCGCACCGCATCCACCGCTTGTGCCGCACTCTCGGGAGCCGTCGCGAGATACACACCGTGCGTGCCGGTGTCGAGGTTGAACGATTGAAATGTATACACATTGTAGGCGAGGCCTAGCTCTTCACGAAGCCGCTGAAAAAGCCGCGAGCTCATCCCGCCCCCCAACAGCGTATTCACCAGCATCAGCGTGTGCCGGCGCGGGTCAGCGTGCGATACCGTCTCGCTACCGAACACCAAGTGCACCTGCTGCCCCTCGCGCTCTACATGGCGCGTCACGGGCGGCATCGCCGACACCGGCGGAGCGGTGAGCCGCTCGCTGCTCCCCGTCTTCACATCCGCCCAGCCAGTCGAGCCGAGAATGTCCACCAATGCCGCGTGTTCCACATTGCCGCTCGCCGCCACCACCATCTGCGGCGGATGGTACGCACGCTCGTGCAGCCCACGGATGACGGAGAGCGGCATCGCCGACACCGTGTCACGCGTGCCGAGAATCGAATACCCATACGGGTGCGTGCCCCAGAGGGCCTCGTTGTGCATCTCAAACACGAGGTCGTCGGGCGTGTCGTCCACCATCGAGATCTCCTCGAGGACGACCTTGCGCTCCATTTTGAGATCGGATTCGCGCAACAGCGGGCGAAACACCACGTCGGCAATCACATCCGCCGCCTGCGGCAAATGCTCGTCGAGCACCCGCGCCTGAAAACAGGTGTGTTCGCGCGCGGTATACGCATCGAGCGACCCGCCGAGCGCCTCGAGCGACGACGCAATGTCGTGCGCGGAACGGCCTTGGGTGCCCTTGAAGACCATATGCTCGAGCAGGTGCGACACGCCCATATCGGCGCGCGACTCGTGAATCGACGCGGCGCGCACCCACGCCCCCATAGCAATCGACCGTACCCCCGGAATGTGCTCCGAGACTACGGTCAATCCGTTATCGAAGACGGTGCGCTCTACCCCCCGCTCCGTCGGGCGGACGTCGGCGAGGGGCTGAGAGCCTTGGGCCACGGCGCTAGCGGTCTCCGCGACCGCGGCCGCCACCACCACGCCCACCGCGACTGCCGCCACGTCCCCCGCGGTCTTCACGCGGGGCGCTCTCGCCGTCCGCGGACGATGCGTCCGGAGCCGTATCGCCTTCGGCGTACGACGACGACTCGACAGCCGGCGCAGCCGTTCCGGCCCCGGCTTCGTCCGCGCCCGGCTTCGGCACCAGCGCCTTCATCGACAGACGCAGACGGCCACGCTCGTCGCGCTCAATGAGCTTGACCTTCACGCGGTCGCCCTTCTTGACCACGTCTTCGGTCTTTTCGGTGCGGCCCCACTGGAGTTCAGAGATGTGCACGAGGCCTTCGGTGCCCGGCATGATTTCGACGAACGCGCCAAACGCGGTCGTGCTCTTCACCGGACCTTCGTACGTCTCGCCCACAATCGGCTCAGCGGTAATCGCCTGCACCATTTGACGCGCGCGCTCCATCGACTCGCTGCCCACAGCGGAAATCGTGACCAACCCGCTGTCGTCCACGGTGAGTTCGGCGCCCGTCTCGTCCTGAATGCCGCGAATGTTCTTGCCCTTGGGACCGATCAGCTCACCGATCTTCTCGGGGTTGATCTGCACCGTGATGATACGCGGCGCCCACGGCGACATCTCGCTCTTGGGCTCCGCCATCACCTTGTCCATCTCGCCGAGGATGTGCAGGCGGCCCAGCTTCGCCTGCGCCAACGCCTCTTGCATGAGGCTGATCTCAAGGCCCTGAATCTTGATGTCCATCTGAATGGACGTAATGCCGTTCTTGGTCCCCGCCACCTTGAAGTCCATGTCGCCGAGATGATCTTCGGTGCCCAGGATGTCAGTGAGGATCGCGTACTTCTTCCCTTCCTTGATGAGCCCCATCGCCACACCGGCGACGGCACCCTTCATCGGCACGCCCGCATCAAACAGCGAGAGCGAGCCGCCGCACACTGAGGCCATCGAGCTCGATCCGTTGGACTCAAGCACGTCAGACACAATGCGGATGGTGTACGGGAATTCGTCGAACGCCGGCAACACACCCATCAGGGCGCGCTCGGCGAGGTTGCCGTGGCCGATTTCGCGGCGGCTGGTGCCGCGCATCGGACGCACTTCACCGGTCGAGAACGGCGGGAAGTTGTAATGGAGCATGAACGACTTGGTCGTTTCCTTGGCCACGTCGATGCTGTCCACACGCTGCGCGTCGCTGGCGGTGCCGAGCGTCGCGGCCACGAGCGCCTGCGTCTGGCCACGCGTAAAGAGCGCCGAGCCGTGGGCACGCGGCAGCAGGCCGGTGTCGATGGAGATGGCGCGCACTTCGGTCGGCTTCCGGCCGTCCACGCGCAGTCCCGTGTCCAACACCTGATCGCGCAGCACGCGGTACTCGATGTCGCCGAGCACGGCGCCAATGAAGCTGTGCTGATCTTCGGGCAGTTCGGCCTTCAGCGTTTCCTTGACGGCATCCTTCACCGCTTCGACCGCCTGCACGCGCGTCTGCTTGTCCTTCTGGTTGATCGCCGCGACGATCTTCTTTTCGGCTTCCTTGGTGACGCGCTTGACGACAGCGTCCGGCGTCTCCGTCTTGTTCCACGTCATCTTCTCTTCGCGGCCCTTGCCGAGCAGCTCTTCCTGCATCGCAATGAGCTCACGAATGCCGCCCTGCGCGATGCCGATCGCTTCGACCACATCGTCTTCTGAAATCTCGAGCGCGCCGCCCTCGACCATGACGATCGAGTCCTGCGAGCCAGCGACCACGAGTTCCAGGTCGGAGTATTCGAGTTGCTGGAACGTGGGGTTGAGTACCCAGTTTCCCTGCACGCGGCCCACGCGCACGCTGGCAATCGGCGCCAAGAACGGAATCTTCGACGCGTTGAGCGCAAAGCTCGCCGCCATCAGGCCGAGCATGTCGGCATCGTTTTCTTGATCGGCCGAGATCACGTACAGGAAGACCTGCACTTCATTCTGGAACCCTTCCGGAAAGAGCGGCCGGATCGAGCGGTCGATGATGCGGCACGACAGAATTTCGTCGTCGTGCGGGCGTCCTTCGCGCTTGAGGAAGCCACCCGGGATCTTGCCGGCGGCATACGTCTTTTCTTTGTACTCGACGGTGAGCGGGAAGAAGGGCAGCGTGCTCCTCTTGGGGCTCACGGTCACGGCGGCGAGCACCATCGTGTCGCCAAAGCGGACAAGCGCGGAACCCGCAGCCTGCTTCGCCATGCGCCCAGTCTCGATAATGAGAGGGCGGCCGGCAAAGGTCCGTTCAATGCGATGCATCATTCTCTGTTCTCGTAGTTGAAACACAAAACGCGCGGTCCGCAGAGGGCGGCCGCGCGATTCGTGTCATACAGTGTTCTAGTAACGGAGGCCAAGATCGGAAATAATCTTCCGATAGCTCTCGACATCCGTGCGCTTCATATAGTCAAGCAAGCGACGACGCTTGCTCACCATCTTGAGGAGCCCGCGGCGCCCGTGGTGATCCTTGGCGTGCTTGCGGAAGTGATCAGTCAAATAGTTGATCCGTTCCGTGAGCACTGCCACCTGCACCTGGGACGAGCCTGTGTCGGTCTCGTGCTGGCGATTTTTTTCGATCGCCGCTGTCTTTGAGAATGCCATTTTCCCTTTCTGAGTCCCTGAGCGTTATTCCGTTGTAGCATAAGAACATAACCGTATTTTCCGCGACTGTAAAGGGGGCGGCTCCCTAGCGTATCAGGCTGAGCACCAACGACTTGAGATCGTTGAACATCACCGTGACGAACAAAAGCCCGACCACCGCGATCCCGACCCGCATGACCCACTCTCGGCTCCGCTCCCCAAAGGGCTTCCCGCGCACTCCCTCGGCCACCGTCATCAGCACCTGCCCACCATCGAGCAAGGGAATGGGCAACAGGTTCAGAACCGCGAGGTTGATGCTCAAAAAAGCAATGAGCGAAAAGAGCGGCTCCAACCCCGTCTTGGCCGCTGCCACCGAGGTACGGGCGATGGCAATCGGCCCGCCTAGCGTCGCGACACTGACCGACCCTCGGAATAGCCCGCCCAGCACCCCAACCACCGCCCCGCCCATCTGCCACGTCGCGTGCCAGCCGGTGGCCACGGACTCCCCGAAGCTCAGAGGCTCCGACGCCGTCGTGGGCCGTGGAAATGCGCCGATGCGTCCCACGGGGCCCGCCTTCCCCGTCATCGGGTCCGCCGCCGTATCTGTCTTCGGCACCATCACCAACGACTCGTGCGTGCCGCCGCGGACCACGTCCAGCGTCAGCGCGCGTCCTGGGCTTCGACTCACGCGAGCCGTGAGCTCCGACCAGTTCTTCACCGGCGAGCCATCCACGGCCGCAATGCTATCGCCGCCGCGGAGCCCTGCCATCACCGCTGGGTAGCCCGGTATCACCGAATCGATCACCGCTGGCACGTACCGCCGTCCATTCACTGCAAAAATGCCGGTAGAGACCGTGATCGTGAGCACGACATTCATCACGACGCCAGCGAGCAGAATCACCACGCGCTGCCACGTGGCCTTGGACTCAAACCACCGATCGCTCGGCACCGGTTTGGGGCCGTGCGGCACCATCGCCTCGGGATCCCAGTTCGGATCGAGTGCGGCCCCTTCCGCGACGGTTTCGTTTCCGCCCTCAAGCATCGACGCGGTTTCGTCGTCGCGTGAGGCCATGCGCACATAGCCGCCGATGGGCAACCACGAGATGACGTATTCTGTTTCGCCACCGCGCGGCCGCCAGCGGAAAATCGGACTCCCCCACCCCAGCGAAAATCGCGGCGCATACACGCCCACGCTCTTGGCGGCCAGAAAATGTCCGAGTTCGTGGACGAACACCACGACGCCGAGCACGACGAGCGGTGCCAGCCAGGCCAGCATCAGTTCCGCTCCCGAACAATCGTGCGCGCAGCCCCATCGGCCGCAAGGATGGCATCGCGCGAATCGCCCGGAATTCCACTGAGGCGCTGCAGCGCTTCATCGATGCACGGAGCAATATCATTGAACGTCATGCGTCCCTCGAGAAAGAGCGCGACCGCCTGTTCGTTGGCCGCATTGAACACCGCCGGCGCCGCACCACCGGCGCGACCTGCGGCAATACCAAGCTGAAGTGCCGGAAACGCCTCATGCCGCACGGGCTCAAACGTTAGCGGACTCGCCGCGATCGGATCGAAGCGCGGCACGCCGTCGTCCGCCACGCGGTCGGGATGCGTGAGCGCGTACAAAATCGGCAGCTCCATCGACGGCACGCCGAGCTGCGCCACCACACTGCCATCCACGAACTCGACCATCGAATGCACGATGCTCTGCGGATGCACCACCACCTCAATCTGATCGAATGCCACGCCAAACAAGAAATGCGCCTCAATCACCTCCAACGCTTTGTTCGCGAGCGTGGCGCTATCCACCGTAATCTTGCGGCCCATGGACCACGTCGGATGCTGCAGCGCATCGACGAGTTGCGCACCGCGAAGGCGTTCGTCCGCCCACGTGCGAAAGGGGCCACCGCTCGCGGTGATAATCAAACGACGAATATCACGGCCGCTGCGCGCCCCAAGACACTGCAAGATGGCGGAGTGCTCGGAATCCACCGGCACGATCTCGCCACCACCGCGCCGAGCCGCCTCTGCCACTAAATGACCGGCCATGACCAACGACTCTTTATTGGCGAGTGCCACGCGTTTGCCCTGCTCAAGCGCCGCAAGGGTGGCATCGAGTCCCGCCGCGCCGACCACGGCGTTGAGCACAATGGCGGCGTCCGGATGCGTCGCGGCCCCAACCAGCGCCTCGGCGCCGCGATGCCAGGTCGCCGGGCCATCCGGACCGGACACCAGTCCAACGTAGGCCGGCTGCCACGCCTTGGCCTGTTCGGCCAATCGATCCGCGTTCGCGTTGGCCGTGAGCGCCACCACGCGATACCGCTCGCGTTGGCGGGCCAACACACGCAGCGCGGAGACACCGATCGAGCCGGTGGATCCCAGAATCGCGATCCCGCGCGGACCGTGCGTTTCCGTATCGCGCGGCGCGGGCGCCGGTGCGCTCACCGCGGCGCCGGCATCAGCATGAGGCTGAGCAACACGTAGGCCAACGGAAGCGTGAAGAGCATCGAATCCACGCGGTCGAGTACGCCACCGTGCCCAGGAATCAAATGCGAGCTATCCTTGACCCCGGCTTCGCGCTTGAGCATCGACTCCACGAGATCGCCAATCTGTCCGCCCACGCTCAGGAGCACGCCAAACAGCACGGCGCGACTCGGCAGGAGCGTCAGTTGTGCAAAGCGCGGCAATGCGTAGCGCGAGAACAGCACACTGATCACCACCGCCACGATCAATCCGCCCACGGCGCCCGCGACGGTTTTGCCGGGGCTTACCGCTGGCATCAGCTTCCGGACACCCAGCCAGCGTCCGAACACGTAGCCCCCGATATCCGTCCCCCACGTCAGCAACAACGGAAAGGCGACTAGTGCGGTGCCCGACGCCGCGTCCACCGCGTAGGGGTGATAGCGGAGCGCGTACGCAAAGCTGAGCATGCCGCCGGTATAGAGCACGGCAAAGAGTGTGAGCCCCACGGCTTCGAGGGGTCGCCCCGTTGCGCCGCGACGCCAGAGCGCGACGGTGAGCACTTCGAGCACCACGAGCATCAGCACGCTCACCGGCGGCGCCCACAGCCCGAGACGCGCCGCATGCACACAGAGCGGCACGAGCGCAGCCAACACCACGCCGTGTTCTTGGAGCGGCCGACTTCCGGCATCCCGTCCGAGGTGGCCAAACTCAAATGCGGCGAGCGCGGCGGCAACGGCGAGCAGGACCGCAAGTGCGGCGCCGCCAAACCAGACGATTGCCACGGCACCGGGGGCCGCGACGAGGGAAAACGCGAGGCGCTTCTGGAACTCGGTCACGGAGTGTGGCGCAGGGGAATGAAGGCGCGTGCGCTCAGACGGCGACGCGGCCGAACCGACGATCGCGATTCTGGAAGTCGAGGATCGCTTCGTACAAATCGCGGCGGCCGAAGTCAGGCCAGAGCACCGGCGAGATGTACAACTCGGTATAGGCGAGCTGCCAGAGAAGGAAATTCGAAATGCGTTGTTCTCCCGACGTGCGAATGAGCAGGTCGGGATCCGGACAGTCGGCCGTAAACAGCCGACTGGCAAAGGCGCTCTCGTCGATTTGCGCGGACGATATCTTGCCCGCGACCACATCTTCGGCGAGCAGACGTGCCGCCCGCACGAGCTCGGCGCGCGACCCGTACGATATAAACAGATTGAGCCGCAACTTGGTGTTGTGCGCGGTCTGCTTCATGACGCGATCCACCGCGACCGCCGCCGGTGGCGTGAGCCGCTCGAGCTCGCCGAGCATGCGCACTTGCACGCCCTGCTCATCGAGTTCGTCGGCTTCCTTTTGGATGTACTCCTCAAGGAGCGACATCAGCGCCGACACTTCGCCGGCGGGGCGTTGCCAGTTTTCCTGCGAAAAGGCGAACAACGACAGCACGTCCACGCCGACTTCAATCGCGCCCTCGACCACTTCGCGCACCGACTTCATCCCGCTCCGGTGCCCCAGGGGACGCGGCAACATCCGCTCCCGCGCCCAACGGCCGTTTCCATCCATGATGATGGCCACGTGCTTCGGGATCGCGCCGTGCTCGCGAATCTGGTCCAGTAGATCGGAGGCGAGAGTGGAGGCCACGGTCAGACTTCCATTAACTCAGCTTCCTTGGACTTCATCAGCGCGTCGATCTTGGCAATGTATTCGTCATGCGTTTTCTGCAGCTCCTTCTCGGCGTGCTTCACATCGTCCTCGCTCACGCCGTCGAGCTTCTTGAGGGTATCGCGCGCATGCGTGCGCGCATGGCGCACCGCAATCCGGCCGTCCTCAGAGTACTTATGCACGGTCTTCACGAGATCTTTGCGACGCTGCTCGTTCATGGACGGCAACGGCACGCGAATCACGCCGCCCTGAATCGCCGGATCGAGGCCGAGGTCCGATTCGCGAATGGCCTTTTCCACGGCCTTGAGTTGCGTTTTATCGAAGGGCGTGACGAGGAGCACACGCGGTTCCGGCGCGGAGACGTTGGCCACCTGGTTCATCGCCAGGAACGAGCCGTACATCTCCACCTTCACCACGTCGAGCATCGTCGGCGACGCCTTGCCTGAGCGCACCGTCTGAAACTCGCGCTTCGTGGCTTCGACGCCCTTCTCCATACCGGCTTTGCAGTCTTTCAGGATATTCGGAATGCTGGTCATGAGACGAGGGTCCCCACCCGTTCGCCCCGGATCGCCTGGAGCACGGCGCCGGGTTCGTTGATGTTCAACACGATCAACGGCATTTTGTTTTCCTTACAGAGCGTGATCGCCGTCTGGTCCATCACGCCGAGTTCGCCGTGCATCACTTCTTTGTAGCTGATGTTGGCGTATTTCACCGCATCCGGGTTCGTCTTGGGATCCGAGTCGTATACGCCGTCGACGCTCGTCGCCTTGATGATCACATCGGCCTTCATCTGAATCGCGCGCAGCACCGCCGCCGTGTCGGTGCTGAAATACGGATTCCCGGTTCCGGCGGCAAAGATCACCGCGCGTCCCTTCTCCAAATGCCGCATGGCGCGCCGACGGATATACGGTTCGGCGAGCTCTTCCATCCGGATCGCCGTCATCACGCGGGTGTCGAGCCCCTCACGCTCCAGGATGTCCTGAAACGCTAGCGCGTTGATGATGGTGCCCAGCATCCCCATGTAGTCCGCGCTGACGCGATCCATCCCCATTTTGGAAATCTGCGATCCACGGACGATGTTGCCGCCGCCGATCACCATGCCAATCTGAGCGCCGAGGCTCGTGGCTTCCTTGATTTCCTTGGCGTACTTGGTAATCACCGCAAAGTCGAACCCCGAGCCCTGCCCTCCAGCGAGCGCTTCGCCGGAGAGCTTCAGGAGCACGCGCGGATACTTCAGCGCCTTCGGCGTCCGGGGCACGGTGCGCTCAGCCCTCGCCCATCTGGAAACGCACGAAGCGCTTGAGTTCGGCGCCGGCGGTTTCCTGGACGAGCTGACCGATGGTCTTGCTGTCATCACGAACCCACGGCTGCTGCACCAACGTCACTTCGGCGTAGAACTTATCGATACGGCCGCTCACCATCTTTTCCACGATGTTGTCGGGTTTGCCGCTCGCCTTGGCCTGCTCCACGAAGATCGCCTTCTCGCGCTCGACCAGTTCGGCCGGCACGTCCGTCTTCTGCACCGCAATCGCGACGGTCGGCACGCCGGCGGCCACATGCTCGGCCACCGTGCCACCGAGCGCCTTGGCCGCCTCACCGCTGGCGCCCTGCACGTCCACCAGCACGGCCACCTTGCCGTTGTGGTGGCGATACACGCCAATCGTGCCGGAGGTGGCATACCGCGCGACGCGACGCAGTTGCACGTTCTCGCCAGTCTTGGCCGCCGCGGCCTTGACGACTTCGCCCAGCGTCAGCGCCTTGTCGTGATGCCAGTGCTTGTTCAGCAGCGCATGGTCGGTGCCCAGCTCCGCCACGCCGTCGAGCGACGTGTCCTCCGCGATATGGCGCGCGACCATCGTGGCCAGCGCCACGAACTCGTCGTTGCGGGAGACGAAATCGGTTTCGGAGTTGAGTTCAATCATCACGGCGAGGGTCGCGTCATCCGACACCCACGTAATGATCTGCCCTTCGCTGGCCGCACGCCCGGCGCGCTTCTCCGCCTTGGCAATGCCCTTGGTACGCAACTGGTCGACGGCCTTTTCGATGTCGCCGCCCGTTTCTTCGAGGGCCTTCTTGCAGTCGCCGATGCCGGCGCCCGTGCGGGCGCGCAGTGCGGCGACATCCTTTGCAGTGATGCTCATGATCAATGACACCTGGTATGCTGGGTGTCGAATCGCCGCCGGCGCAACAACGGACGCCGGCGGCGAGAAGAAAGTTACTGCTATCCCAACTGCGGCACTATGCCGCTTGGGGGTTACTCGGCCGTTGCGACCGGACCCGCCGGGGCGCCTGCCGGAGCAGCTGCCGGAGCGCCGTCCTGGGCGCCGTCCTGGGCACCTTCCGGAGCTCCCGGGGCGCCGTCCTTCAGGCGCGCTGCAATCGCTTCTGGCTTGGCGTGACGACGACGCGGGCGACGCTTCTTGCCGTCACGGTCGTTGCCAGCCGGTTCCGCACCGCGGTCGGAGGAGTACGTGTAGCTCTCGCCGTCCTCGGACTCTTCGCGCAGCGCCGGCGCTTCGCGACGTGCGTCGTTGATCGTCTCGGCCAGGGCGCCCGTGATCAGCTCCACGGAGCGAATGGCGTCATCGTTGCCGGCGATCGGCACCGTGATGAGGTCCGGATCGGAGTTCGTGTCGCAGATCGCGACGAGCGGGATGCCAAGCTTGTTGGCCTCGTCCACCGCGATGCGCTCCTTCTTGGCGTCGACGATAAAGATCAGGCCCGGCAGACGCGACATCGGCTTGATGCCCGACAAGTTCTTGCTGAGCTTGTCGCGCAAGCGCATCAGCATCAGCTGTTCTTTCTTGGTGTAGTTCTCAAAGTCACCGCCCGACTCGCTGCCGGCTTCGAGATCCTTGAGCTTCTTGATCTGCTTCTTGATGGTTGCGAAGTTCGTGAGCAAGCCGCCAAGCCAGCGCTCGGTGACGTACATCGCGCCGCACTTCTCGGCTTCCGCCTTGACGAGTTCGGCGAGCTGCTGCTTGGTGCACACGAAGAGCACGCTTTCACCGCGCAGGACGACTTCGCGCACGAGCTTCTGTGCGAGTTCAATCTGACGCAGCGTCTTCTGCAGATCGATGATGTGAATCCCGTTGCGCTCCGCAAAGATGAACCGACGCATCTTCGGGTTCCAACGACGGGTTTGGTGGCCGAAGTGTACGCCGGCCTTGAGGAGTTCGTCGAGCGTGGGCTGAGCCATGATGCGATACCTGATTGGTTGGTGACGTCGGCGGAAGTCATCGCGGTTGTCGACCGCCCCAAGGGCGGCACCCGACGTCCGCTCATCCCGCCTGAGGGATGAAGAACACGTACACGAGCAACAGCGGTACCGCGCCGCGACGTCGCGGCGAAAGCAGGGATTCCTGCTCTCGCCGCGCGGCGCGGTATTCGACTAGCGCTTGCTGAACTGGAAGCGCTTACGGGCTTTCGGACGGCCCGGCTTTTTCCGTTCGACCGCACGCGCATCGCGCGTGAGGAGGCCGAGGTCGCGCAGTTTGCGGCGGTGATTCTCGTCAATCTTGACGAGGGCACGGGCAACGGCGAGGCGCAACGCGCCGGCCTGACCCGTGGATCCGCCGCCATTGAGATTCGCTTTCACGTCGTAGGTGCCGAGCGTGTCGGTCGCCGTAAACGGCTGCTGAATCGCGGACACGAGCGCCGGACGCGGGAAATAGTCACCGAGCGTACGCCCGTTGACTTCCCACTTGCCGGAACCCGGCTGCAGATAGACGCGGCAGACCGCTTCTTTGCGGCGGCCGACGGTGTGTGTAATGTCGGCCATTTACTTCGCCTCCGCCTTCTTGAAAGTGAGCACGGTGGGACGCTGGGCGATGTGCGGGTGCTCGGCACCCGGGTAGACGCGCAGCTTGATCCGCAGCTTCTGCCGACCCAGTGCGTTCTTGGGGAGCATCCCGTGCACGGCCTTCTCAATGATGCGTTCGGGGTGCTTCGCCAACATCGTCGCGAACGGCGTCTGCTTGTCGTGCCCCATGTAGCCGGAGTGCGAGAAGTACGTCTTCTGTTCGGACTTGCGGCCCGTCACCTTCACCTTCGAGGCGTTGATGACAATGACGTTGTCGCCCGTATCCATGTGCGGCGTGAACGTCGGCTTGTGCTTACCACGGATGATCTTGGCGATTTCAGTTGCAAGGCGACCGAGCACCATGCCATCCGCATCGACAACGAACCACTTGTGTTCAATGTCGGAGGGTCGAGCGGTGTACGTGGACATCTCAAAGTGAACTAAAGGGGTACCGCGCCTCACCGGTGCAGGTTGCAACCCGGGTTTTGGCCGCCACGATGGGCGTTTTGGGACAGACTCCAAAGATAGGCAAGGACTTACGGGCTGTCAACGCGCCGAGGATGGCGCCGGAGAGCCCTCCCAGAGGCTACTCGAACTCCACCAACAGGGCGCCCTTCTCCACCGCCGTCCCGGGAGCCACGAGGATGGCTTTGACCCGCCCAGCGGCAGGCGCCCGAAGCTCGTTTTCCATCTTCATGGCCTCCATGGCGATCACCGGCTGGCCGGCCTCGACGAGCTCTCCAACCGCCACAAAGGCGCGCACCACGAGCCCAGGCATCGGCGCCCGCAGCGGCTGCGGCCCAGTTGGGGCGGCGGCCACGGTCAGGTCGCGGATCGCGCGGGTGCGCTCGTCGAGCGCCTCCACGGCAAAGCGACGGCCATCAAGCGAGAGCAGATAGCGTCCACGGGCGCCGTCGCGGCGGGCCATCACGCGATGCATTTCGCCGTCGAGGTCCACGAGCCGCACGGGGGTGCCCGGCACCTCGGTCAGGCGTGCCTGCTGCGCGGGGCCGCCGTTGACCCGGGCTTGGTCGCCCTCGAGCTCCACTTCCACGCGGTGGCCGTCCACCTCGACGATGTACTTCACGCGTCACGCTCCAAGACGAGCTCGCACACGGTTTCGACGTGCGCGGTCTGGGGAAACATGTCGAACGCGGTCAGTGCGGTCACCCGGTACGACGGCAGGCGCGAGACATCCCGCGCGAGTGTCGCGGGATCGCAACTGACGTACAGAATGGCGTGCGGCCGCGCCGCTTCCAGTGCCGCGGTCACCTGCGCATCCACACCCGCGCGTGGCGGATTGAGTAGCACCACATCCGCGGGCAGCGCGCGCCCAATGAGCTCTTCAACTCGCGCAACCACCGCGCGCGATCCGGGCGCGAGTCGCGTCGCACAGTAGGCCACCGCCTCTTCATCCATTTCAATTGCCGTCACCTGCACCCCCTCGTGCGACATCGTCGCCGCCACATCACCGGACCCCGCATACGCATCCACCAGAGTGCGCGGCGCGTGGGCGCGAATGCGTTCGATGACGAACGACCCGAGGAGATCGCCGACCTCGGGATTCACCTGATTGAACGAGGCATCAGGTTCCGCGTGCGATCGCCGATCGTGCACCAGCCGTCGATCGGCGCCGAACGGCACCCACCAGATGGCTTCGAAGGTCGGCACCGCCGCCGCGAACCGTTCGTGTGAGCGCCACTCGTGCCCGCCTTCGAGCACCAGCACAACGCCCGTGCGACTGAGCCGAAGCGTGGCCCGCAGATTCGGCACCGCCGGCAACAATGCCGCGGCCGCCATCACTTCACGCAGGGCGACGAGCAGACGCGGATCCGCAATGCGGCAGTCGGTGAGCGCAAAGACGCGGTCCATGTCGTCCCAGGCATGAAATCCCGCGCGAATCCCGACCGCATCTCGGCGAATGGCCACCGACACACTGCGGCGGTATTCCCACGCTTTTGTGCCGTGCCGCATCTCCGGCAGTTCCACCTCGCGCTTGGCAATACGGCGCATGGCGTCGCGCACTATCTGCTGCTTGGCCTCACGCTGCGCGCCAATTTCGAGATGCTGCAGCTGACAGCCGCCGCATCGGTCGCCGTCATAGTGATCGCACGCGGGCCGCACGCGGGATGCGCCGGGACGCCCAATGAGTTCGACCACGCCGCGAGCCAGCCGTCCCTTCTTTTCGATGTGCACCAGCACCACGTCACCGGGCGCCGTGCGCGGCACGAACACCACTAGCCCATTGTGGCGCGCAACGCCGTCGCCGCCCGAGGCGATCGACTCGATCTCAACCGTGCAGAGTTCGCTCACCGGGACCGTAACCCGTCGACGCGGGCGGCACGCACCCACGCGCCCTCCGCATCGGCACGCGCGGTCGCCGCGGCCGCAGGTTGTGTCCCACCACTGCTTGGCGTCGCCGTACCACCACGATCCTGTCGCGCCAGCAAGGCTGCCGCAATCGCCGCGGCGTGCACGGCCCCCTCACTCGCCGGTACCGCGAGCAGCGACGCGAGCCGCCGCTCCAGCCACTGAATCTCAATCTCGCCGCGCTGAAACTCCGCGTCGTCCATCACGCGCAGATGAAATTCGCGCGACGTCTCAATGCCATCCACCGACAACTCGCACAGCGCGCGACGCATCCGCGCCACCGCCGCGGCGCGATTCGGCGCCCACACAATGAGCTTGGCGAGCATCGGATCATAAAACAGTCCAATCTCCGAACCGGCCTCTACCCCACCGTCCCATCGCACGCCGGGGCCGCTCGGGAGCTGCAGATGCGTAATGCGTCCGATGGAAGGCAAGAATCCATTGGCCGGATCTTCACTCGTAATACGGCACTCCATCGCCCAGCCGTTCGGTTCAAAGGGGCCCGTGAAGGGCAACTTTTCGCCGGCCGCGATTCGGATCTGCCACTGCACAAGGTCCACTCCCGTCACCAACTCAGTGACGGGGTGTTCAACCTGAATGCGGGTGTTCATTTCGAGAAAATAAAACTCGCCGCTTTTGTCGAGCAGGAACTCGCACGTGCCCGCATTGGTGTAACCGGCCGCGCGAGCGGCGCGCACCGCCGCCTCACCCATGCGCTGTCGCAACTCGGGCGACACCGCCACACTCGGCGCTTCCTCAATCATTTTCTGGTGGCGGCGCTGCACGGAACACTCCCGCTCACCGAGCGAGAGCACGTTGCCGTGCTGGTCCGCCAACACCTGAATCTCGACGTGCCGCGGCCCCTCGATGTACTTCTCGACGTACACCGCGTCGTCACCAAAAGCGTTCTTGGCCTCACGCTTGGCGGCATCGAGCGCGCCGACGATTTCATCCGCACTCCGCACGACGCGCATCCCCTTGCCACCACCGCCAGCCGCCGCCTTGAGCAGCACCGGATACCCAAACTGCGCGGCAACCTCGGCCGCCTCAGTGGCATCACGCAATGCCGTGGTCGTGCCTGGCACCACGGGCACCTGATGCGCCATCGCAAGCTGGCGTGCGGCCGTTTTGCTTCCCATCGCCGCAATGGCTTCCGCGGGTGGCCCCACCCACACGAGCCCCGCATCCCGCACGGCACGCGCAAACCACTCACGCTCGCTCAGAAAACCATAGCCTGGATGAATGGCTTCGGCACCGGTGGCAATGGCCGCCGCAATAATCGCGTCGCCAAGCAAGTAACTCTGCGCCGAGGGCGCCGGTCCGAGGCGCACCGCTTCGTCGGCTTCGCGCACATGCGGCGCACTCGCGTCAGCATCGGAATAGACCGCGACCGACAGCACCCCCAGCTCGCGGCAGGCCCGCACCACGCGCAGTGCGATCTCGCCGCGATTGGCGATCAACAGTTTACGAAACATGGGTCAGCTCGACCGCCGGCATGGCACCGACGCTCCGGATAGGTCGTTACAGATCAGCATCACAGCGGAATGTTGCCGTGCTTCTTCGGCGGATTGCGATCGCGTTTGCCCTGCAGCGTTTCGAGCGCGTCAATGAGCCGCGGGCGGGTGTCGCGCGGATCGATGATGTCATCCACGTAGCCGCGACTCGCCGCCACGTACGGATTGGCGAACTTCGCCGCGTACTCAGCCACCTTCGCATCAGTAGCCGCAACGGGGTCAGCGCTCTCGGCGATTTCCTTTTTGAACAGAATCTCCACCGCGCCCTTCGGCCCCATCACCGCAATCTCCGCCGTGGGCCAGGCCACGTTAAAGTCGCCGCGAATGTGCTTCGAGCTCATGACGTCGTACGCCCCACCATACGCCTTGCGCGTGATGACCGTGAGTTTGGGCACCGTGGCTTCGCAATACGCGTAGAGCAGTTTGGCGCCGTGCTTGATAATGCCACCGTGCTCCTGCGCAACGCCGGGGAGAAAACCCGGCACGTCTTCGAAGGTCACGATCGGAATGTTGAACGCGTCGCAAAAGCGAATGAAACGAGCCGCCTTGACGCTCGCATTGATATCGAGACAGCCCGCGAGCACCGCCGGTTGGTTCGCGACGATGCCAACACTGAAGCCACCGAGGTGCGCAAAGCCGCAGATGATATTGGCGGCGTAGTCGCGCTGCACTTCCAGAAACTCGCCGTCATCAATCACGCGCCGGAGGACGTCGTGCATGTCGTACGGCTTGTTGGGCGAATCCGGCACGAGGTCGAGCAACGCTTCGTCTTTGCGGTCACGCGGGTCGGTGCCACGCCCACGCGGCGGCGCATCCACATTGTTCGACGGCACGTAACGGAAGAGCGTGCGAATGGATTCGAGGCACTCGAGCTCGCTGCCGCTCGTGAAGTGCGACACGCCACTCGTGCCACCGTGCGCATCGGCGCCGCCGAGCGCTTCCATGGTGACGTCTTCGTGCGTCACGGTCTTCACGACGTTCGGGCCGGTCACGAACATGTAGCTCGTGCCGCGCGTCATGAACACAAAGTCCGTAATGGCCGGCGAGTACACGGCGCCACCGGCGCACGGTCCGAGAATCGCTGAAATCTGCGGCACCACACCCGAGGCCAGCGTGTTGCGCAGAAAGATTTCGGCGTAGCCGCCGAGCGACACCACGCCCTCTTGAATGCGTGCGCCGCCGGAATCATTGAGCCCGATCATGGGCGCGCCATTCCGCACGGCGAGATCCATCACCTTGCACACTTTTTCGGCGTGGGCTTCGGAGAGCGAGCCACCGAACACCGTGAAGTCTTGTGAAAAGACGTACACCAGGCGGCCATCGATCCGGCCAGAGCCAGTGACCACACCGTCGCCGTAGGGACGCTGTTCGGCCAGCCCGAAGTCCTCGGACCGATGGGTGACAAACCGATCCAGCTCGACAAAGGTCCCTTCGTCCAGGAGCACGTCGAGACGCTCGCGGGCGGAGAGTTTCCCCTTGTCGTGCTGGGCTTTGAGGCGAGCGGCGCCTCCTCCCTGCTCCGAGGCGGCACGCCGCTGCTCAAGGAGCTGCAGTTTTTCGCGCATGGACATGATCTATAGAAGGTAGCGGACGCGCCCCCCGACCCGCTACGGCGTTCCGACCTCAAAGCCGATGTCATCGAGGATGACCGTTCCGGCAGGGCCGCGGTCAAAGCGGAAGCGCACCGCCCGTACGTTACGCGCGTCGAAACCCATGAGCCGGTCAGCGAAATTCGCGAGCGGAATCGTAAAGGTGGTCATCACATCTTCGTGATTCTTGGACGGCGGACTGAGCCGTTTTTCGACGTAGTCCCAACGCCAGAGTCGCACCGTGAGTGGCGGACGAATGGGGGCCACCTCACTGAGCGGGAGCGAGGCCACGCGGCCATCGGCCATGACCAGTTCGACGGTGAGGTCGAGCGGAAGAGAATCTGCCTTGGCCTTGGCGGAATCGGCCGCTGTTTTCTTACTCGTCGATGCTTTGGCACTGTCGCTGCTGGCCGTACTTTTCTTGGCCGGATCGGCCGCCGCGCTGTCGCTGATGAACGCCGTATCGGCAGAAGCGAGCGGCTTGGGCATTTCGCCAACATTGGCCAGCGCAAAGACGAGCGACGACTGCGCACCCAGTTTCCACGACGCCGCCAGCGAATCGGGGAGCGAGAGCGTGTAACTCGCGCGGGTGCTGTCCCCACCGGCGCGAGGCGCGGTCCACCCAAGCATCACGACGTTGTTATTGAACGGCTGAAGCCCACGACTCCGCATGGTGAGGCCGAGTTCTTTCCATGTGGCCAAGCGCCGACCACTGATGCGCACACCCGCCGCCGATCCGCGCGTCACATCAATCCCTTCTTCGTAATCGGCGAGATAGCGCGTAGTCGGCGATCCGAACCGCGAAATGAAGATCGTCTTCGGAAGCCAGCTCCCTGCCGTGCGATGGTCCACGAACATCGGCCGGTAGGCCTTTTGGCCGCGCAGCGTCAAATCGAGGAAGCCGGAGATAAACACCTTGGCCACCTGCCGCTGCTCGTCGCCGGTCAGCAACAGCTTCTTATCCAGCAACCACCCTGAGTTACCAACATCGTTGTCGCCCCACACGGTATTGAACTGCCCGTGATTGGCGCGGTACACAAAGAGCGCCGCCTTTACCCAGTCGCCGCCGTCGGTAAAGCGCACGCGGTCGAACTGCCGCAGCCCCATAAAGGTGCTCACATCGCTGTCGTGCGACCCGTGCAGCACGAAGTAGTTCACATTCTCCACCGGCGTGCCCTTATCGCTCGGTTTGTACTGTCCGTCCACCGGTGAAATCGCGATCACCGATTTGATATTGAACCCGAAGTCGAAGGTCACGCGCGCATCGTCGGGGTAATGCGTGAGGCGATTGAAGGCCGCGGCCACGGCAACGGCCTCGCCGCCACGCGAATGCCCCGCGATGGCAATACGCGTCATATCCACTTTGCCGTGGAACAGACTCGCGGTGTCCGCATTCCACGCGCGCCAGACGGCGAGGTGTTTGAGCAGCATCCAGCCGCGCGCGTCGTTTTCGTTGCGCAAGTCGCCATTCAGAAAGTTCTCGTCCACCGACGCCACAATGTATCCGCGACTCGCGAGATGCTCGCCGAGGTACTGGTAGCCGGGGTCGGAGAACTTCTTCATGTCGTGGTTGCCGTGCACAATCAGAAAGAGTGGGAACGGGCCCGCGCCCTCGGGATACCAGACCCGCGCATTCACGGGGAGACGTTTTTCGTCGAAGCCCCAATAGTCCCAACGCTTCTTCAAACGCTTCTTGTCGCCGCCACGCAAATACGGCGTGCCGTTGACCGTGCGCGTTTTGATGGTGACGGAATCGCGAAACTCGGCGCGATTCTTATCGGTGCCGTTCCCGTAGTACAGGAACTTGACGGCGAGCGTCCCCCGCTCGGCGGGGTTTGGTGCGGCCATGGTGTTCTTGGCGAGTTGGAGCGCCGAGTCGTCAGGCACGAGCAGCGAACCCGCGGGGCGGCAGGCGGCAAGCGCGAGGAGCGCGGCCGCCGCAAGATTTCTAGGGATCATAAGCAGATGACGTTATCGGGTGCCCAGAGCTCCGGAAAGGGGCACACCGGCCGCGAGTGCAAAACAGCCCCGCCAGTCAACGACCGGCGGGGCTGTTTCGGCATACAAGCTCCGAGGCGACTACTCCTCGATATCGTCCGCGGTGATGTTCGCCGGGATTTCCGGAATGGCCGCTTCTCCTTCTTCCGTGAACACCTTGCTCGGCGTTTCCGGACGTGGCGGCTGCTCAGCCGGAATGCTCGTCACGGAGAGCACAATGCGACGGTGGATCGGATCCACCTCAAGCACGCGCACTTCGAGATTCATCCCTTCCCACGCGAGGTCGGCCGTGCTCTGCACCTGGCCGCCCGAGAGGTTGAGCTGCGAAATCGGCACAAAGCCTTCGATGTCGTTGCCAATGTCGGCGACGACGCCCTTCTCCATCAGGCGCACAACCTTGCCCTTGAGTTCCGTGCCGACCGGATAGTTCTCGCCGATCTTGAGCCACGGATCCTCGGCGGCCTGCTTGAGGCCGAGCGAGATGCGCTTGTTGTCGCTGTCGATGTTCAGGATCACCACGTCGACCGCGTCACCCTTCTTGACCACTTCCGACGGGTGCTGGACGCGCTTGGTCCAGCTCATGTCGGAGATGTGGATGAGGCCGTCGATGCCCGGCTCGATTTCGACGAACGCGCCGAACGAGGTCAGGTTGCGAACCTTGCCATTGATGCGCGTGCCGACCGGGTACTTGAGCGGCAACACCATCCACGGATCCTGCTCGGTCTGCTTCATACCGAGCGAGATCTTCTCTTCGTTCGGATCGACCTTCAGCACCACCGCCTCGATCGCCTCGCCGATGCTGACGAGCTTCGAGGGGTGACGGACGTTGCGCGTCCAGCTCATTTCGCTGATGTGCACGAGCCCTTCGATGCCCGGCTCGAGTTCGATGAAGGCGCCGTAGTTCGTGATCGAGACGACCTTGCCCGACACGCGCGTGCCCACCGGGTACTTGGCGGCAACGTCCTTCCACGGATAGCTCTGGAGCTGCTTGAGGCCGAGCGAAATGCGCTCGCGCTCCCAATCAATGTCCAGCACCTTGATCTCAAGCTCAGCACCGATCTGCACCATTTCGCTCGGGTGCGAGATACGGCCCCACGACATGTCGGTGATGTGGAGCAATCCGTCCACGCCGCCGAGGTCGATGAAGGCGCCGAAGTCCGTGATGTTCTTGACCACGCCCTTCCGCACCTGATCCTTCTGGAGCTCCTTCATCAGCTTCTCGCGCTTGCCGGCACGCTCGGTCTCGAGAATGACGCGGCGCGAGACGACGATGTTGCGGCGACGCTTGTTGAGCTTGATGATCTTGAACTCGTACTTCTGGCCGAGCAGCTCGTCGATGTTCGGCACGCGACGGAGCGCAATCTGCGAGCCCGGGAGGAACGCATCGACGCCCATGAGGTCGACGACCACGCCACCCTTGATCTTCTTGACGAGGACGCCGGCCACCGGCTGGTCGCTCTCGTAGGCCACGCGGATCTTTTCCCACACGCGCATGAAGTCGGCTTTCTTCTTGGAAAGGACAACCGCGCCTTCCTGATCTTCGAGGTGCTCGAGGAGCACTTCGATTTCGTCACCGACCTTGAGGTCGGGAATATCCTTGAATTCTTCGAGCGGGATCGTGCCTTCGCTCTTGAAGCCGATGTCGAGCACGACGAGGTTGTCGCGAATCTCGAGGACGCGCGACTTGACGATCTCGCCTTCTTCGATCGACGCCAGCGTGCCGTTGTACATCTCCAGCATCTGCTCGTACTCGGCCGACGTGTACTCGTCTTCCTCGTAGAGCTCTGGGCGGCGATTCGACAGGGGGCGAAGCTGCGCTTTCTGCAGGTCGCGCTTCTCACGGGCCGTCAACGGCGACGCGGATTCTTCGGGGGACTCGGTGGACTCGAGTGTTTCGGTGGTCATGGACCTTAGTCGCGGAGGGGATCGGCTCGCCGCGACGGCGAGGATTCGGGGTAAACGAACAAGACGCTGGCCGATTTGCCAGAGCCATCTATTTTAGCCTTAATAT
This sequence comes from Gemmatimonadota bacterium, assembly GCA_947471365.1. Lineage (GTDB taxonomy): Bacteria > Gemmatimonadota > Gemmatimonadetes > Gemmatimonadales > Gemmatimonadaceae > Fen-1231. Next base: position 25,444 of record CANIWQ010000008.1, read on the forward strand.
GCCCCGCCGTCAATGGCGGTAACCGGTGCCGGGACGCGAACTTAGGCCCGTCGCTCCGCCGCCAAGGCGACAATCCGGGCTACCTGCTCCGTCTGGGTGATGCCTGTGGTGTCCACCCACACGGCGTCCGGAGCGGGCTGGGTCTGCTCGCTGTCACGCAGGTCGCGGGTCTCCAGCGCGTCGGTTTCGGCCTCCAAGGCCTCCGCGGTGGGCTCTCCGCCCCCCCGTTGAAGGAGGCGCCGCCGCGCCCGCTCGGTGGGGAGCGCCACCAACCAGATCTTCAACCCGGCATCGGGAAAGACCACCGTTCCCATGTCGCGCCCGTCGGCCACCACGTCATGCGCCTCGGAGAGCGCGCGTACCTGCTCGTTCACCCACAACCGGACGTGGTTCATTTTGGCCACGAGCGAGACCAACGCCGTCACGGCGTCGCCGCGGATTTCGTCCTCGCAGTCCTCGCCGTCAATGTTGGCGAGGAAGGTAGTCGTGCCGGGGCGGAAGCTGACGCGCTGGGCCGCGTGGAGCACCGAGCCTTCGGTCCAGAGCGTGGCGTCGTCACCCTCACGCAGGCGCGCCGCCGTCACGGCGCGGTAGAGCGCCCCCGAATCCACATGCCGTGCGCCGATCTGCTCGGCCACCATGCGCGCGGTGGACGACTTGCCGGAGGCGGCGGGGCCGTCGATCGTCACAGCGAACGGATGCTTAGCGGATTGCACGGGCGAGGTCATTCCAGAACTCGGGGTAAGACACGCGGACACAATCGGGATCGTCGATTTCAATTTTATTGCCGGGGAGCGCGCCGAGAATCCCAAAGGCCATCGCAATGCGATGATCGCCGTGGGTGACGACTCGGCCAGCGAGCGGCCGATCGCTCCCCTGCACCACAAAACCGTCCGGAAGCTCCTCCGCCACCGCACCAATCGCACGAAGGTTCTGCACCACGGCCGCAATGCGATCGCTCTCCTTCACGCGGAGCTCTGCGGCACCGGTGACGCGCGTTTCCCCCACGGCACGCGCGCCCACGCAGGCCAGCATTGGGAGTTCGTCAATCAGCGAAGGCACTTCGCGCGGCTCAATAACCGTACCCACCACGCGCCGCGGCGCCACCACGAGCGTGCCCACCGGTTCGCCGCCGTTCTCGCGCACGTCTTCCCACCCGAGCCGTACGCCCATCCGATCGAGCACCACAAAAGCGCCGGTCCGAGACGGATTGGTGCACACGTTTTCGAGCGCGATCTCACCGGACGTGGCGAGGGCGGCGAGGGCGGCAAAGAAGGTGGCGGACGAGGGATCGCCGGGCACCGCTGTGTCCATGGCGGCGAGCGGGCGTCCGGGAACAAACGTCACCATCGTGCCCTCACTGCGCACATCGAGGCCACGGCCGCGCAACATGCGCTCGGTGTGATCGCGCGTGAAGGCGGGCTCGTGCACTTCCACCGGCACGTTGGCCACGAGCCCGGCCAGCAGGATCGCGCTCTTCACCTGCGCGCTCGCGTGTTCGCTGCGCCAGGTAATGCCGTGCAACGCGCCGCCATGCACGGTCATCGGCAGACCATCGCCGTTTTCAAATTCAAAACGCGCGCCCATCGCGGTGAGCGGCTTCGACACGCGCTGCATCGGACGTGTGCTGAGACTCGCATCGCCAATCACGCGCGACGCGAAGGGACAGGCGGCGAGCACCCCAGCCATCAACCTCGTGGTCGTGCCGCTGTTGCCGCCGTCGAGATCGTGCGCGCTCGCACGCAGCCCTCCGAGCCCCACGCCCGCCACCACCATCACATCGGGCGAGATGTCTGGCATCGCCACGCCCAGCGCGCGCAACATCGACGCAGTGCTCTGCACGTCAGCAGAAGGCAAGAGCCCCGTGATCCGCGAGTCCCCGCTCCCGAGCGCGCCGAGCATCAGCGCGCGGTGCGAGATGCTTTTGTCGCCTGGAACGCGCACGGTGCCGCTGACGTGCATGATTACCGCAGCCACCCTTCGAGGGCGGTCGCGAGGTCGGTTTTCTCGTCGCGGTACTTCACGATGACGGGCGTCTGCAGCGCGAGCCCCTGCGACGCGGCCCATCCGCCGCTGACGTTGCGCGCCCCTGGCACGACCACCGCCCCCTCCGGGATTTCCAGCGGCGCCTCAGCGGACGCGCGATACACGGTCTCGCGCACGAGATCGTACACGGGCGTGCCCCTTGTGAGGACGACTCCCGCGCCAATGACCGCCTTCTGGCGCACGACGGTGCCTTCATAGACGCCCGTGTTGCCGCCCATCATGACATCGTCTTCAATGATGACTGGACTCGCGTTCACCGGCTCGAGCACACCGCCCACCTGTGCGGCCGCGCTGATGTGGCAGCGCGCACCAATCTGCGCGCAACTGCCAATGAGCGCGTGCGAGTCGATCATGGTGCCGGCACCAACATACGCGCCCACATTCACAAACATCGGCGGCATGCACACCACACCGGCCGCGATGTACGCGCCGCGCCGAATCGTCGAACCGCCAGGCACCACGCGCACATTGCGCTCCACCCCAAACTGCTGTGGCGGATAGGTGGCTTTATCGACGAACGAAAAGACGCCGCCGGCTGGCGAGAGATCCGCGAGTGCGCCAAAACGGAATCCTGCGAGGATTCCGCGCTTCACCCACGGCACCGCGCGCCAGACGCCATCGTCACCGCGCGTGGCCGATCGCAACTCCCCGCGCTCTAGGGCAGTGAGCAATGTGTCGATAAGCGCCATCGCGTCGCTCGGCGCCGGCGTACCAGCGGGCAACGCCACCAATGCTTCGATCCGTGATTCGAGGTCGTGCAGCGGGGAGGCGGTCACGCGCGCAGCGCTCCCGCCGCCACCAGACTCAGGCGCAACCGCTCCTCGTGACGCGCATCCATGGGCACGAGTGGTAACCGCAACCGATTGTCGAGTTTGCCCATGAGGTGCAACGCGGCCTTGATGGGGAGTGGATTCGATTCACAAAACGCGGCCTGCGCAAAGTCGTGCAGCGAGAGATGTAAGGCACGTGCTTCGTCCATCTTCCCCGCAGCGGCGGCCGTCGCGAGGGCGCTCATTGCGCGCGGCACGGCGTTGGAGATCACCGAAATCACCCCGTGACCACCGGCGGCCATCACGGCGAGCGTGAGCCCATCGTCGCCCGAGAGCACGCGGAACCCTTGCGGCGCGTGCCGAATGATCTCGCTGATCTGCGCCAGATTTCCGCTGGCCTCTTTGACCGCCACAATGTTTTCGTGCTCCGCGAGTGCGAGCGTTGTTTCGGCTTCGAGATTGCTCGCGGTGCGGCCGGGCACGTTATACACCACCACCGGGAGCGGCGACGCTTCGGCAATCGCCCAGAAGTGCGCAATGATGCCACGCTGGGGCGGCTTGCTGTATGCGGGCGACACATGCAACACATGCGTGGCGCCCGTTGCCGCCATGAGCTTGGACGTTTCGATTGCGACGCGCGTGTCATTGCCGCCAGCACCGGCAATCACCGGCACCCGACCCGCTGCGCGCTCCGCCGTCACGCGCGCGACGAGCAGGCGTTCTTCCAGCGAGAGCGTGGCGGCCTCGCCGGTGGAACCCACCGGTACGAGGCCGTGAATCCCCTCGGCGATCTGCCAATCCACCAGCGCGGCGAGCGTGTCGACGGCCACCGAGCCGTCGGCGTTGAACGGCGTGACAATCGCGGTGGAACATCCACTCAGCAATGCGGTCATTCGGCGGCCCCAAGCACGTGATCGAGCGTGAACACGCCGCGTCGCCCTGCCACCCAGCGCGCGGCCGTGAGCGCACCGGACGCGAACACTTTTCGGTCGCGGGCCGTGTGCGTGAGAGTGATCTGTTCGAACGGTGCATCAAAAACGAGCTCGTGTGTGCCGGGCACTGAGCCCGTGCGAATGCTCGTCACCGGCAACTCGCGACCGAGCACGCGCCCAACGGCGGCGGCGAGCCAACGCGCGGTGCCCGACGGCGCGTCGAGCTTGGCGCTGTGATGCGTGTCCACGAGGTGCGCATCAAAACCGGCGTTGGCCTGCGCCATGATGCGAGCCGTCTCGGCAGCGATCCGCGAGAAGAGGTGCACGCCGATCGAAAAGTTCGGCGCCCAGAGCAACGCCCCACCGCTGCGGCGGACCTCGTCCTCGACCGTCGCGCGTTCGGCGTCCCAGCCCGTTGTGCCACTGACCACCGGCACGCCGGCGGCGAGGCATGCACGCACATTCGCCGCTGCCGCACTCGGAACGGTGAACTCAATGGCCACCTCGGCGCCGGCGAGCAACTCGCGCGTGAGACCGCTCGCACCCACCTGCGCTTCGCCGAGCAGTGCGACCACGTCACAGCCGTGCTCTGCCGCGAGCGCCGCCACGGCACATCCCATTTTCCCGTCGCCAATAATGGCGAGGCGTGTCCGACGTGCGGTCACGCGGCCCCCGTGCCGAAGAATGCCTGATGCAACTGACGCATCACGGGCTTTACCTGATCGCCATCGACGATCATCGTGAGATTGATGCCGGTGGCGCTCAGCGAGAGCATATGCAGGCGCGTGTCACCAATGGCGGCGATGGCTTTGGCCATAGCCGGCGAACTTTCGCCGAGCCCAGCTCCCACCAGTGCGACAATGCCGCGATTGCGCTCTAACTCCACATCTCCAAAGGAGCGCAGCTCCGCGAGCACCGCGTCGAGGTGCTGATCGTCATCCACCGTGAGCGACACGGACACTTCGGAGGTGGTGACGACGTCCACCGATGTTTTATGGCGCGCGAAGACATCGAAGATGGCGCGCAACGCCCCGGGCATGCCGAGCATGCGGGGCGAGTGCACCTTCACGACCATCGTATTGCCCTTGCCCGCAATCGCGCGCACGGGGAATGCGGGGGCGTCGGAGGTGATGCGCGTGCCTATGCCATCGGGCCGCAACGAGTTGAACACAAATACGGGGATCCCGCGCTTCACCGCCGGCGCAATGGTATTCGGATGCAGCACCTTGGCGCCGAAGCTCGCGAGTTCGGCGGCCTCGTCAAAGCGGATGTGCTCAATCAACTGTGCGCCGGTCACCACGCGGGGGTCGCAGGTGAGCATGCCGTCGACATCGGTCCAAATTTCAATGGCCTCGGCATTCAATGCGGCGCCAAAGAGGGCCGCGCTGTAGTCAGAGCCGCCGCGCCCGAGCGTCGTGGTCACACCCTCGCGCGTAGAGCCCATGTAGCCACCGAGGATTGGGACGCGTCCGGCTTTCACGTGAGGCACGAGGAGCTCGCGTGCGGCCGCCGCGATCGCCTCCTCTTGCGGCTCTGCTTTGCCGAAGGTGGCGTCAGTGATGAGTACACGGCGCGCGTCCACCAGCACCGTGTCGATGTCGTGCCGACGGAACGCCGCGGCAACAATCGGCGCGGAGAGCTGCTCGCCCATTGCGGAAATCGTATCGAGCGAACGCGGCGTGAGATAGCCGAGCACCGACAGCGCTTCGGCGAGATGTGCGAGTTCATCGAACAACATCGAGATTTCGGCCGCAACGTCGTCCGCGTCGGCACCGGTGCCAATGAGTTCACGCGCGGTAGCCAAATGTTGCTCGCGGAGCGCCTCCACTTGCTCGATGGCGGCGACGAGCTGGCCGTTGGCCGCCCGTTCTGCCGACGCGATCAGCGCGTTGGTGGTACCGGCGAGCGCCGAGACCACGACAACAGGCTGCCGGTCGAGTCGACCGCGAATAATCGCCGCCGTCCGCCGAATGGCGGCGGCATCACCCACCGATGTGCCCCCGAACTTGGCGACGATCACGAGCGGGCGCTCCGCGCAATTACGCCCTGCTTCACGAGCACTTCGGCGTTGAGAATGGAACCGCCCGCCGCGCCGCGGATGGTGTTGTGCGACATCGCCACCAAGCGGAGATGCAGAATATTGTCAGCGCGCACGCGCCCAACGGACGTGGTCATCCCCTTCCCGTCCATGACGTCGCGTCGCGGTTGTGGGCGATCGAGCTCGTCGCGTACCCGCAGCGGCACGTCTGGCGCCGACGGCAACCCCCGCACAATCTCCGCACCACGCCATTCACGGAGCGCCGCGAGTGCTTGCTCCACCGTTGGCTTGGTTTCGAATCCGAGCGTCAGGCACATCGTGTGACCATTTTCCACCGGCACGCGATTGGCATGCGCACTTACCGCGAACGGGGCGTACTCAATCGCCGAGCCGGTGAAGGTGCCGAGCATCTTTTGCATTTCGCGCTCGAGCTTGGGCTCTTCGTCACCGATGTACGGCACAACGTTACCTAGAATATCGAGCGACGGCACGCCGGGATACCCACCGCCCGACACGGCCTGCATGGTCGTCAAGAACAGCTGACGCACGCCAAAGCGCTCGTGCAGCGGCGCCATCGCCACCACGGCGGTCGTGGAGGCACAGTTCGCGTTGGTGACAATCGCGCCGCTCCATCCGCGCCGCGCGCGCTGCGTGGCGAGAATGTCCAAGTGCGACGCATTCACCTCAGGGATGACGAGGGGCACGTCGTCATCCATCCGGTAGTTCTTGGCATTGCTGAGCACCACGCGCCCATCTGTGGCAAAGGCTGGCTCACGCTCTCCCGCTGCGGCCGCGTCGAGCGCCGAAAACACCACCGGCGACTTCACCGACGTGGTGTCGCAGTTCGTCACCAGGAGTGCGGCCACATCGGCCGGCATCTCGCCCTCGATCCAGCGCGTGGCGTCACGATACGATTTGCCCGCTGAACGTTCGGACGCAGCCACTTCGGCGACGCGAAACCACGGATGGCCGGCCAAGAGCCGGATGAACGTCTGCCCCACGGCGCCGGTGGCGCCAAGAATGGCAACGGGAATGCGCGAATCGCTCACAGCAGTCTCAGGAGTCAAGGAGCGACCGCACCAGTCGCTCGTAATGGTCAACGCTCGCACGGAGTTCATCGAGGGCAATGAACTCCGTCGCGGTGTGCGCTACGTGAATCGAACCAGGGCCAAACAACAACGGAGTGCCCCACCGCGGGAGCAACGGAATGTCGGAGGTATAGGCCATCGGTGCAGTGGCAAAGCCCGGCACCGTGTGAAACAGCTGTGCCGGAATGAACGACCCGTATTCGAGTTCGGCACGGCCCGCCGCCCACGCATCAAGTGTCTGTTGAACGGGCACCACATCACCGACGAGGCGCACCATCAACTCCACTTCGCATAATCCGGGAATGATGTTCGTGGCGCTGCCGCCACGAATCAGGCCGGCGTTCACGGTGGTTGGCCCCAACGTGGCGTCCGTTGGCAGCGCCAATGCGTCGAGTTCCGTGAGCAGTCGCGCCATGCCGAGAATGGCGGAATCGCCCAGCTGCGGATATGCCGAGTGGGCCTCGCGTCCCCGCACGCGCACGGTGACGCGCAGCGCGCCTTTGCAACCGCTCGCGAGCTGGCTCTCCGTGGGTTCGCCATTGATCAGAAAGCGACTTGTGGCTGGGAGATTGTTGGCAGCGCGGGCACCATCCGAACCGCGCTCCTCGCCCACCACGAACAACAAGTCCACCCGTTCCTCCCCTGCGGCGGCGAGGCGTTCGGCCGCGACCATCATCGCGGCGGCAATCCCCTTGGCATCGCAGGCACCGCGACCGTAGAGACGATCGGACTCAAGACGCGGCGCGACATACGGAGGCACGGTATCGAGATGGGTTGAGAGCGTCACGCCACCGCCCTTCCTCGACGCCCACACATTCCCGCGCCCAGGGGTGACTTCCTGCAATGTCACCTCCCACCCACGCGCCGTCAGCCACTGTGCCACGAACTCCACGGCCGCCGTTTCCTCTCGCGAGGTTGACGGAACGGCCAGTAACTCGGCGGCGAGGGCAATGACGTCGGTCATAGGAACCAATCTATGACAAACGCGCGATTCATTGTAGCTGTGAGTCATACGGAGATCATGCCGTCGCTTGACTCCGTGCCACGGGGCGCACATCATTTCGGAACGCTGCTGCTGGTCGGCGATGGAGTTCGCCGTAACCGCCCGGGTTGGGCTGATGACTCCTACGGACCACCTCCGGAGGAGTTTTTTTTATGCCCACGAACGGATTCGACGCGAGAGTACTCGGCCTCATCGGCTTGGGAAGCGCCGTCGGCGGGGTGAGCCGCTTTGTCCTTGGCACGCTCGTGCAGGCACGCACCGGAATGGGCTTTCCCTACGGCACCCTGCTCATCAACGTGAGCGGTTCGTTGCTGCTCGGGTTCCTGATGCGGTACTCACTCGGATCGACGAGCCTCTCGCCGGACCTGCGAGCCATGCTCACGGTCGGCTTTTGCGGCGGGTACACGACCTTCTCGACGTTCTCGTACGAGACGATGTCCTTGATGGAGTACGGTGACTATCGGCGCGCGGCTGGCTATGTGACGGCAAGCGTTGTGCTGTCAGTGCTCGGCACCTTTGCCGGCGTGGCGGTTGCTCGCGCCGTGCTTGAGCGCTGACAGCACACGCTTCGACTACCGTTTTCGTTCGCGGCGCTCGTCCGCCTCCGATTCGCCTCCCCGCTCGCCCTTCGCTCCTTCCGCGGCGGCGCCCTTCGCTCCTTCCGCGGCGGCGCCCGTCGCTCCTTCCGCGGCGGCGCCCGTCGCCCCTTCCGCAGCGCCTCCTACCCCCGCCCCTCCAGTCGTCGCGGACTGCGAGATCGCAGCCCCCGCGCCGTGCTCATAGACCAGTGACCCGCCGCTCTTGCCGACGCGTGCGCCCGCAATGATCAGCGCCACCGACGACACGGTCGCCACCGTTCGCACCACGCCTGCCGCACGACCACTCACGACGCCGGCGGCGGTCAATACCAGCACGACTCCGGACAGAATGAGGAACAGCTCAGCGGCCTCTTCGTGGTTCTCAATGACCGACTCTGACAGCTGCTTCTCGACCGCCTCCCCCTGTTCGTTGCCGGTCTGCAGCGCGGCCCATGCCGACAGCGTGAGTGCGGCGGCAAAGGCCACAGGGACGGCCCACGCCATGCGCACCGCGGTTCCCCGACGGATTGCCCAGAGGGCGACCAGCGCGGAGATTGGAAGGAGAAACATCAGCACGATTGGGAAATGCACGACAGCAGGATGCAGTGGATCGGGCAACACGGGGATCTCCGATGTGAGGTTGGAGGCAACCTGCGGCCCTTCCGCGGCGCGCACCATCCGACATTCGACGCGATATGACCAGATTTTCGCTCCCTCCGGCAAATGACGTACCCCCAGACGCCCTCGATGACGGGGGCGCCCCGCTGCCGATCTCGCTGGCGGCCATTCTGGCGGTCATCGGCCTCGGTGGGATTACCGACCTCGCCCTCGACAAACCGGTCACCTGGTTGTCCCTCCACGTGCTATTCGAGGTCGTCATGGTCGTGGCGTCGGCCACCGGCGCCGCGGTGCTCTGGCGGCGTTGGCGACGCGCCGAGCAGTCGGCCGGCACGTTACGCACCACGATGGAGTCGCACCGCGCCGAACGCGATGCGTGGCGCCTCAGCGCACAGTCCGCGCTCGACGGCCTCGGCCGCGCTATCAACGAACGGTTCAGCGCGTGGGAGCTCACCCCCACCGAACGCGAAGTCGCGCTCCTTCTGCTCAAGGGAGAGAGTCACAAGCGCATAGCCTCGTTCACCAACCGCAGTGAGCGCACGGTTCGGCAACACGCGGTGGCGGTGTACAATAAATCTGGACTCCACGGACGGGCTGAACTCGCCGCGTTCTTCTTGCAAGATTTGCTGTTGCCGGCGGACGAGCGCGCAACATAAGTCGCACGTAGCCCCCCCTCCCCTCACCCTGAATGCCTCATGAACGTTAGCGGACTCATCCGACGCGCAGGACTTGGCACCGCGTGGCTCACCATCGGCGTTCGCGCACAGGCGCAGGCACCGATTCCCCGCCCCGACATCGCCATCACGCATGCGAATGTTGTCGATGTGACAACGGGCACTATCACCCGCAACGCGACCGTCGTACTCCACAATGGGCTGATTGCGTCGATCGGCATGGGCGCAGTTCCCGCTGGCGCGACGGTGATCGACCTCACGGGCAAGTACTTGGTGCCTGGGCTGATCGACGCCCACACGCATTTGGACAATGCTGCGGCCGCGCGACGAGCGCTGGAAACCGGTGTAACGACGGCGCGCAGCGCGAGCGTCGGCTCGTTCAAGGACGTGGCCCTACGGGATCTCGTGAGAGCGGGGTACATCGTGGGCCCGGAGCTCCTCGCCGCTGGCATTTTCGTGACGCCGGACATCGGCGATGCCGCACTCGCGGATACTGGGCTCGGCCCATTGATGGCTGGGGTTCGCACACTGGAGCAGCTGCGCACCCTGGTGCGCGTGAATCTCCGGCACGGCGTGGATGTGATCAAGACACGGGGCACGGAACGCGCAGGAACGCCGACCACCGACCCGCGCCAGCAGGTGTACACCGAGGAAGAACTGCGTGCGGTGGTGGAAGAAGCCGCCACCAAGGGTGTGCCCGTTATGGCGCACGCGCACGGCGACGAGGGCGCGTATGCGGCGGTCAAGGCCGGCGTGCGCAGCATTGAACATGGCACCTATCTCTCCGACTCGACCCTCGCGTTGATGAAAGCGCGCGGCACCTGGTTCGTCCCCACTTTTAGCACGCTGTATGACTTGCTAGAGCCGGGCGGCGACTACGATGACCCCGTTACGCACGCGCGTGCCATGCACATGATTCCTCGCGCCAAACGCACGATCCTCGAGGCGCGCCGCTTGGGCATCAAGATCGCGGCCGGTGCAGACGTGAGCTACACCGACAAAACGGTCAACCGTGTGTCACACGAGGTGGCACGGTTTGTGGAGATCGGCTTTACGCCCCTTGAAGCGCTGCAAACGGCGACGGTGAACGCCGCCGAGCTGCTTGGCATTGGCGCGCGCACCGGGCGCATTGCCGTGGGACTCGAAGCCGACCTCCTCGCGGTGGAGGAAAACCCGCTCGTCAACGCGGTCACCCTTCAGGACGTCCTGTTAGTGATCAGCAACGGTCGCGTCGGCCTGAACCGACTCAACTTCTCGAGACGATAATCGCATGCTCCCCTTTGACTTTCGGCCTATCGCCGTCGCCGCGCTGTTCGTGCCGTTCGCTGCATTCACTACAACGTTGCGCGCGCAGGACACGCCCACCGAGCGCGCCGCCGGCGCCGACGTGGTGAAGCAGATGGCCGCGCTCCAACGCACCCTCGACGTGCCAGCCCTCGTGGCCAAGCTGACGGGCGCCAACCCCGCCCGCGACGCCATTGCCGCGCGCGCCAAAACATTGATGGACACCGAACTCCTCGCGATGGCCGACGACATCGCCCGCCATCCAGAGGTTGGCTTCAAAGAAGAACGTTCGGTGCGCGTGCTCACCGAGTACCTCAAAGCGCATGACTTTGACGTGACCATCGGTGTCGCCGGACTGCAGACCGCCTTCGTGGCGCGCTACCGCCGCGGCACGCCGGGTCCGAATCTCGGCATCATTCTCGAGTACGATGCGCTTCGCGGCACCACGGGCGACTTCCACGGCGACCAGCACAGCGCCCAGGGGCCAACGGGAATCGCTGCGGGGATTGCCGTGGCCGAGTTCCTCACGCGGAGCAAGACGCCTGGCACCGTCACGTTTTACGGGACGCCCGCTGAGGAGATGATGCCACCGCCGTCCAAGACGGTGATGCACGAGGCGCACGTGTTTGATGGCGCTGACGTGATTGTCCGATCGCACTCCAGCATGGGAACGCAACGCGCCGCGCATGGATTTGGCTCGTGCTGCCTCAACATTGACGGAGTGAAATACACCTTCTCCGGCGCGCCCGCGCACCAGATGACGCCGTGGGAAGGACGCGACGCGTTGACGGCCGCGATTCATCTGTTCAACAATGTGGACGCGATTCGCCGCAACCTGCGTCCCGAGGCGCGCATTCAGGGCATCATCACGGAGGGGGGCAAGGCGCCAAACGTCGTCCCCGATCGCGCGGTGGCCGATTTCTACGTGCGGTATCCGGACCAAGTCTACTTGGCGCAGGTGCGTGAGATGGTGGACAACGCCGCACGCGCCGCGGCACTCGCCACCGGCACGGTGGTGAAGATTGAACCCTACGGCAGCATGCGCGACGGCATTTCGTCGGCCGCGCTCAATGAAGTGGCGTTCGGCTACCTCAAGAAATACGGCGGCACCAAAGTCCAAGACGAACCGGGCAAGCCACAGGGCTTTGAAGAGACGGGGAGTGTATCGAGCGCCATTCCGGGGGTTGGGTTCTCCGCACACACCTCAAACGGCGGATTCCACACATACGAGATGGAAGCCGACGGGCTCGGCGCGGTTGGGCATCAGGGATTTGTGGTGGACGCGCAGGCGATGGCGTCGCTACTCTATGATTTTGCGACGCGGGCCGACTACCGCGCGGCCGTCAAGCGTGAGTTCGATACCACGCGCGCGCTGTTCAGCGCGTACATCTCGGCGCTCGACAAAGCGTATCCGAAGCCGGTCGTGAAAGCACCCTAAGCACCCGCGCCGACACGCAGTGAAGGCCCCCAAGGGCCACCGCCCGCGCGGTGGCCCTTGGCGTTCGTCCGCACTTACGTGACGGAATCTCGAAAGCTCTGGAGAAATATTTCAGGCAACAGTCGCCGACGACTGGCCATTGACGGACCCGTCTCTGGGGGCAAATAGAAACTGCACGCGCCTTCCACGACGAGACGTGATACGGATTGCCGATTGGTTCCGAAGGTCCACGTGGGATAATCGCGGACAGCGACCCTCCGATCCAGCAGCACTTCGACGCCGTCGGTCGGATTAAAGCTCACCGCGTAGCGCATCACCGCGTCGATCATGTCCGATTTGCCCTCGACGACGTGGATGAAATTCTCGCGACTACAGAGCAACACGCCTGTGACGTCAGTTCGCTCGCTCCACCCTTTCCACACGCGCACGCTCTCCACCAGTTCGCTATCGGTGAGCAATCTCACGAAGTGGCCGAGGTAGATCACCTGTCTCATCAGTACCGATGTTCTGAAGAGGCCTACACGGCAGACAGAACTGCCCTCGAAGCCGAAGAGTAGATCGACATCGCGGCGAGCGCGATACTAGACACGTCTAGGCACGGGGCGCAATCCTGCGATCGCTCATGGCCCATTCTGGATCTGTGCACTGCGCGATCAATCGGTCAACGGGCACGGAGCCGAATGGCGCTCAGGAACGCGAGACAGACAGTGCTCTCAGAGAACGGTATCTTGTCCATCAGTTACTGCGATCGCGAGCCTCATGCAACGCTCACGGAATCGCCGCTGGGTTCACACGAAGCGTCTGTAGTCACGAGACTGGGCATCGAAGCCACGGGGCAACTCCCCGAAGACGGTCTCTGACTTGACGTGAAACACGTGTCCGGTACGCTGCGTAACGGCCGTCTACCGACGCTACGCCATCACCTGATCGATCACCTCGGGCGGCCCCTCCATCACGTGAATGACGTTCTCGACATTAAAGAGCATCCTCCCATGTGATCATCGGTAGTTACGGAGGAGCCGCTTTACTGGAGAAAGATGCGCTTGGCTTCCGGAAGCGTGAGACCGCGCTTCCGCGCGTATCCGATGATCGAAGCTGCCGAAATTGCCGAGGGGACGGAGTTCTGCATCGAGGAGGCCGAGCCCAGTTTCGGCAAATCTTCATGGAAGAGTGCGTCGGCTCCGAATCGAGGAGACACTCGATGGACGCGTGATTATACGAACGCTGCCCCCAAGCAAAAGACCTCGCGCGTCGGCGACGCCTAGGACGCGCGGCGGGCGGCGGGCGGCGGGCGGCGGGCGGCGGGCGGCGGGCGGCGGGCGGCGGGCGGACAATGCGCATTGAGAGCGCCGCAATGCCCCGTTCCGGAGGACTCGGCAATGCCCGCCTTTCTCGTTATCGTTATTCCATGAGAATCGCACACGCGCTGTATCTCGTGTCAGCCGCCGCCGGGATGCTTGCGGCGCGGCCCGCACACTCGCAGGACGCTCGCACCGTCGTACTCCGCTTCCGTAAGACGGGCGACACGGTCGCTATTCGCAACGCGCAGATCACGATCGATCACACCATTGAAGCCGGGAACACCGACTCGCTCGGCATGATCCGCGTCCCGGACCTCGATGATGGCGGCCACATTGTCGAGGCGGTCGCGCGCGGCTACCAGGCCTACTTCGACAAGTTCACGAGTGGTCCGAACGTTCGTATGCCGATCGAGCTCGAGATCCTCGCCGTCGAAGTGGCGATGAAGCCGAAGGGACAGCCAACCGAGCTTACCGTTGCTGGGTTTGATCAACGGCGCGCGAAGGCGCAGGGAAAGTTCTTTACTCTCGCGCAGCTCAAGGCGGCGGACGGCCGGCCGCTCGCGAATCTGCTGAAGGTCGACGCTGGCGCTGCAATCGCCACAGGACCGCGCGGTGCATCTGTCCTCGCCGCGGGAGCCGCGCCGAGTGACGGCGGCGCCTGTTATGCCGCCGTGGTCCGCGACGGCCTTCGCATCTATCCGTTCGAGAGCGCCACGCCGCCCGATTTAGATAAAATCTTCACCGATGATCTCACGGGCGTCGAGTTCTACGCGCGCGCCTCACTCGCGCCCGCCGAACTCAAGGACGTCGCGAGCTGTGGCGCTCTGGTGCTCTGGAAGCGATAGTCACCGACCGCACCGATTGAAGCACGAAGGGCGCCCCCGCATCGGGGGCGCCCTTCGTTTACATCGTGGTGGCGGTGCGGACTACTTCGCCGCCGCCAACCGCCGGATCTCACCGGCCATCGTCTTCACCCGGGCACCGTCCTTGGCACCCTTCGCGTCGCCATCGACCTGCGACGCGAGCGCGTTCAGAGCCGCGGCACGCGCCGCACCGGACTTCATCTCCGCTGCGTCGAGCGCGTCGGAAATCGCCGTGGTACGGTCGACGGCAAGGCCGCTCCCACGCACCAACTGGTCGAGGTATGACCGCACGACCACAAACGCCGCCGGCCAGATCATCTTCGGCTGGCTCTGCGGATTGTACTCCGTGAACGTGACCAGCTTGGCCGCTGCAATCTCGTTGGCCGAGAGCTGCGCACTGGGCGTCAGCTCATAGATATCCAGCCCACGATCAAGCTCGGACGAGTAGACCATTCCGTTCCAGTAATACGCACCCCACGAACCGCCGATCGTCCCACTGCTGCGGCGCGCGCCGGCCGCCTGACCGGCCATTGCGGCCGTCGGGACGTCCGCACCGGCCGGCGGATCGATCGAGCCGCGATCGAAGTAGGCGATCTCAAAGGCATTGTCCTGGTCCGTGAAGTCCATCACGTCCACGCCGCCCTGATACCAGCCCTGCACATAGAGGTCACGCCCCGGCACAGGAATAATGCCGCCGTTATGCGAGACGCAATTCTCTTCCGCGGACTGCGCCGCCGGAAGCTTGAAGTAGCCATGCTGGGCCTGCTTCTTTTTTGCATCGACGGAGATGATCGTGTTGCCGCCGAGTTCCTTCATGCTCGAGGCCTGGCACATCGGGCCCGTGCCCCCGCCCCACTCGTCCGTCTGGATCGTCTTCTTGCCGTCGTTGCTGAACGCGGCGGTGTGACGGCCCTGGAAGTTGTTGGTGTCGGCCAGCGCGTCGAGACGCACAGGCTTTTCGGGATTCGAGATGTCCACGAGGATCGCGTGCGTGGAGCAGGACGCCGAGAGCAGATGGAGTGCTGGGTACGCTGTGACGTCGTGGCAGTTGCGCGGACCCGTAGGTGCCGGCGCGGCCGCTGGCGCTGCGGCATCACTCGGAGCACCTGCTGCTCCGCCACGTCCGCGACCACCCGCCGCACGGTTCGGGTTCACCGGCATGCAGAACTGCACGCACGTGCCGCCACCATCGAGGCCCGTAAAAATGCGCGCGCCCGAAATCACCACAGCCTGCTCGGGGTGATTGAGGGGCACCTTGATGATATCGAGCTGATACAGCGAGTTCGTTGGGTCAGCCGGATCCGTGCCATTCTTACAGCCGGCGAGTTCAGTCTCGGGACGAGCAGCCGACTGTCCCGACACATAGAGATAGATGATGTTCGCGTCCGTCGGGCTGGGCACAACGGTGTGCGTGTGCGAGCCTTTGCAGGTCTGCACGTTCTTGACGAGCTTGGGCGCCTTCGGGTTGGTGACGTCGAAGATGCGCACGCCCGCCATGTGGTCCTTGGGGTCCTGCACGCCACCCTTCCCGCAATCATTGCGGTTGCCCGCGCCTTCGGCGGAGATGAAGAGCAAGTTGCCAACGATCGACGGGTCGCCCTGCGACGTGATGCACTCGACGACCGAGGCGAGTGTCGGCTTGGCGGTGTCGGTGATGTCCCAAATCGTGAAGCCGGCGAAGTTCGCCTGATACACGAAGTGGGTGCCGAAGGCGAGGTCCGAGTTGATGAAGGTCAGGCCGCGGACCGTGTCGAACTGCGCCGGCTTCTTGGAGAACGAGACGAGGCGCATGTTGCTGGCGGCCACGCCGGCGTCAAATCGGCCCGACTTGAGGGTGGTGCGAGGATCTTGGGCGCTGGGGTAGGTCTGCGCCGACGCCATGCTCGGCGCAACGAGAGTTACCAACAATAGCAGCCATAGTCGGACAACGCGCATCGGAGCACACTCCAGTGGTGGGTCAGGGACTGACGGAACGCCGGTTGCGGCGCGGAAGCTCTGGAAACGAAGTTCGAGCGCTTACTTCGGGGGGAGCTTGGCCATCAGGCCGCGCATGATACCAATCTCACCCGTCTGCGCCGTCACGACATCGTTGGCGAACACGGAGACATCGACTTCCTGCCCTGCGCGCGGTGACTTGAAGAGGTCGTCGACCATCGTCAGTGCGCCCGCGTGGTGCATGATCATGAACGTCAGGTAGGCGCGATCGAAATCGACCCCCTTCGAGTTCTCGAGTTGCGTGAGCTGCGCATCGGTCAGCATCCCATCCATCCGCACGTGGTGCCACGACGCCGTGTCGGGCGCAAACTGGTTGTTGCGCTCCAACCACTTCTGCATGATCTGGATTTCGGGAATCTGCGACTGGTCAATCTTCTTCGAGAGCTTGAGCACCTGCGCGTTGGCACCGCGGGAGTCCGCCATCCGTGACATCACAATCGCTTGGGCGTGGTGCGCGATCATCCCTTGCATGAACTCAACATCGGCTTTCGTATAGATCGCGCCCGCAGGGATCACGATCTCGGGGCCCATGTGCATGTGATCCATACCGCGCATGCCGGCCATGCCGCCTTGGGCGGACGCCGTCGACGATACGCCGGCCAGCGAGGTACAAACCGCGACTACAAGTAGTGAGCGGAGGGTCAACATGTCGAGTGTGCTCCGTCAGTGTACCGACCCAGACATCGGGCCGGGAGGATGCGGGAACCGTTCAGGACCTACGAGAAGCCTAACGATACAGCGTAAGCGCACTCGACACTAGGCGGCGGCCACCGCGTCGCGTGAAGCGCCGGACTGAGATGGACTGGGTTGGGTAGACACCATTCTTCTGTTTTATGCCGAGGCTGGGAATCGAACCCAGATGGGATTACTCCCAAGGGATTTTAAGTCCCTCG
>CANIWQ010000009.1 GCA_947471365.1 Gemmatimonadota bacterium
CGCACCTGCGGCCGCAGCATCTCACGCGCCATCGCGCTCGAGAGCAGGCCCCCTCTTTCGCCGCGATACGACCGCATCATCCCAATCCCCCACCGCGCCAGATCACTCGGCGTGGTCCACAACCCCGCGGCGGCCATCTCGGGATACACATGCCACCGTCCGGCAACGGCAGTGTCGGGCTTTTCGTGTCCGGTGGCTGTTTCCGCCGCGCGCGCGGCGGGGATCGGGTTCTCGTAGGTGCTTCGCTTCATCCCCATTGGGGCAAGCACTAACCGCTGCATCAGCGCGACAAACGGTTCACCGGTGGCGTCGGTGGCCGCGAGCTGCGCCACGGTAATGCCGCCGCCCGAATAGAGCCAGCGCGCGCCCGGCGTGGTGTCGTTGCGTACGGCACCCGTGTTGGACGGGGGCACGCTGTCGAGCAACTGCGGCACGGTCGGTACCGGCTTCCCAACTTCGTAGCCCGGAAATCCCCACACGGTGAGTCCGGCAGAGTGACTGAGGAGTCGCCGTAAGGTGACCTTCTCTTTTTCGGTAAAGCGACTGTCGGGAAGCTTCCACGACTTGAGTGCGTCGTTGATGTTTGCGTCGAGCGAGAGCGTGCCCTTGTCCACAAGCGCCATCGCCCCCGACGCAAACACAGGCTTGGAGATAGAACCCGCCAAGAAGAGCGTGGTGCTGTCCACCGGTGCTGGCTTGCCTGCCTCTTTGCTCCCGTACGCACGCACCCACGCCACTTTGCCGTCCACCACGAGGGCGACGCTCGCGCCGGTCACATGCAGGCGCGCCATTTCGTCGGCAACGGTCATGTGTGCGGCCGCTGTGGCCGCAGTGGTCAATGTGGATGTGGACGTGGACGTGGGTGTTGGCGCGCGCTCGAGGGAGCGCAGCATGCGGTCGGCGCGTTCCGCGACAGATTGTGCTGAGGCAGCGGTGCTGACGCTGACCGCCGTACCAAGCAAGAGGACCGAAGCAAGCACAGCGCGATAGGAAGGACGCATGGTAGTCGAGAAGATGGTGTGAGGAATACGCAACGCGCGGATCAAGCGTCCTTTGGACTCGACGACGGCGACCCAGCTGCAAGGCGGGCCGTGAAGCGCTGCAGCTCGCCCGCGCGCTCAACCTCAATGGCGATGGCCTCCACCGCGGCCTCGATGCGTTCGAGGCGCGCGTCCAGGCCGACGGGCTCCGACGGGCGCTGCAACTGCCGCATGCGAACCACGGCCGCTGTGACGGCCTTCGTCACAACGACGATCGTCGTACAGGCGCCAATAATGAGAGCGATTTGTGCAGTTGGGTTCAACAGGCTCGCCTCTGGGGTTGAGCTTCGAGAGTCCGTACGGATCACCGAATACTATGGTGTCACCCCCGAGGCGGCTCCTCTTACCGCGGCCCCATCGCCTGCGCGGCCGCATTCAGCCGCGCCTCAAGCTCGCGCACACGGCGCTCCAAATCAGCCGACGCGCCCCACTCGGCGCCGCCCGCCGCCGACGCCACCGACGCCACCGACGCCACCGCGGCGCCGCGCCGCACGAAACGGACATACCCCAATCCGAGCGTGATCACCAACGCTCCGGTCATGACGAGGAATCGGGCGACCGAGGTATCATCGGAGCCAATGATCCACCCCACCCCATAGAGCATCGTAAACACGCCGCCGAGCAGAAGCCCATTGCTGATGACGGGGAGTTGGTCAGCGCGCAGGAGGGAGAGGGCCATCAGCATCGTGGCGAACACCATCAGGATGACGCTGGTGCTACGAGCCCACGGTTTGCGTGCCTCGGCCGCCTTGTCGAGGAGCGCGACGCGCTCGCGGTTCAGCTCCTTGATTTGGTCGCGGTCTACCGCCGGCAACTCGCTCGACGGCCGCGAATCGCGAAGCGCCTGCTCGCGGCGGGTGAGATCGCGGAGCTGCGTTTCGTACTGATCGGGCGGGGCGTGGAACGTATACACCCCCACGCCAACAAAGGCCGTGAGCATCAGGCCGAGAAAGAACGAGAAAATGATCCGAAGCCCGTCGCTTCTACCCGTGGTGACCATGCCCGTCATCCTCCGTTCGGGGATGCGAAGCGCCGACCAACGCACGCCGTGGCAAGACGCGCCGCCGCGTGCGGTGCGCTGCTCCGCTCCATCTAACTACTAACTATGCCCTCGTGCCACGTCGTCGGAAAATTCATGGTGGGCACCGGTCAGCCGGCTCAGCGCCTGCGCTAACTCCGTAATGCGCGCCTCGGCGAGCAAGAGGCGGCTGGCAATAGGACTGTCGAGTGAAAACCGCGCGAGTTGGGCGCGCACATCCGAACTCTCCGCCACATCAAGGCGTTCGAGCGCAGCCACGAGAGACTCACGGCTCGACGCATGCAACCGCTGGACCCGCTTGCCGTGGCGCAACTGGCGGATGTAGCTCGGATTAACGCCCCACATGCGGGCGGCCTCCACGTGCGACAAGCCGCGCGTCTTTTCTAAGAACTGTTCCACGAGCGTGGCCGCTGCCACGCTGGGCAAAGTGGACATGAGGTGGAGACTCCTTCGAGAAGGGGGATTGCTCGATGGCACCCATCGTGCGAAACGTCTCAAGCCGGCGCTGGGTGGGCGGTGGACGCGATCGGCTCTCCGAACGCGATCCTCGCGTCGGCGAAAGTGCGGATTCGAGCGTCTTTGGCATCATTTGTCGGTTCGTATCCCCGGGGGGGAGAGCGATCGACCAACTAGGCGTAACCTACCCGGACTATCCTTAATCTCTCTTGTGCAATCCCTGCAAGAGCTGCATAACCGGCATTTCGGGTACCGTATTATGGCTACCCCTTCTGAGCTCCGTCAAGGCAAGGGCTCGCTGGAGCCGTCCGAGCGGCTGTAGGACCCTTGCAAGTCACCCTGCTGGCGAGCTTTACACACCCCCCGCACCCAGTCATCTTTCTTGTTCTGTGCGCCGGATGCGCCCAGAGGAGACGTGGCAGAGAGGCTGAACGCGGCGGTTTGCTAAACCGTTATACGGGGTCAACCTGTATCGAGGGTTCGAATCCCTCCGTCTCCGTTCTGCGGGCCCGCCGACAGTTTCGGTGGGCCCGCGTCTTTTTTTCCGGTATCTTTGCTCCCTATGACTGCCTCTGCCGTCCGCGTTCGCTTCGCCCCCTCCCCTACGGGCTATCTGCACGTGGGGGGAGCACGCACCGCGCTCTTCAACTGGCTGTTCGCCCGCCAGCTGGGTGGCGTCTTCCTCCTCCGCGTGGAAGACACCGACAAAGCGCGTAGCACCGAGGAATCCACCGCGGCCATTTTCGAAGGGCTCCGCTGGCTAGGTCTCTCGTGGGACGAAGAGGTGGTGTACCAGGGCTCGCAGCCTTTTCTCGAGCGGCATCAGCGCGACGCCCGCGCGATGCTGGAGAGCGGACACGCCTACCGCTGCTTCTGCACCGCCACCGAACTCGACGAGCGGCGCAAAGAAGCCGAGGCCCGCAAAGATTCCTTCAAGTACGATCGCCGTTGCGACCGCCTGAGTGCGGATGAGGTTGCCGCGCGCGTGGCTGCCGGCTCGCCGTTCGTCATTCGCTTTCGAGTTCCGGAAGGCAGCACCGGCTGGCACGACATGGTGCACGAAGACATCGCCTTCCCCAACAAGGACATCGAAGACTTCGTCATTCTCCGTTCCGACGGCACCCCCATCTACAACTTGGCGGTGGTGAGTGACGACATCTTCATGCGCATCTCGCACGTGATGCGCGGCGACGATCACATTTCCAACACGCCCAAGCAGATTCTGCTCTATCAGGCGCTGGGCGCCGCACGCCCCGTGTTCGCGCACTTTCCCATGATTCACGGGCTCGACGGCAAAAAGTTGTCCAAGCGCCACGGCGCGACCGCCGTCGGCGACTATCAACACCTCGGCATTCTCCCCGAAGCCATGTGCAACTTCCTCGCACTCATGGGCTGGAGCCCTGGGGGCGATCGCGAAGTCATGTCCATGGCGGAGATGACCGAGCTGTTCAGCGAAAACGGCTTGCTCAAAAAAGCGGCCGTGTTCGACACCAAGAAACTCGAATGGATGAATGGCCAGCACATCATCCGCCTGCCGCTCGACGACATTGCCGCGCGCGTATTGCCGTCGGTGGTCGCCACGGGGCTCGTGACCGCCGCGGCGCTCGAGGCCAAGCACGCGTGGTACCTGAGCCTGATCGACTTACTGCGCGCCCGCGCACGCACCCTTGGAGAGATCGCCGAGATGGCGAAGCCCTTCCTCGTGCAGACCGTGACGTACGACGCCGCAGCCGCTGCCAAAGCGTGGAAGGATCCAGCAGAGGCACGCGCGGTACTCCGTGCCGCGCACGCCACACTGGCCGCCTGCGGCACGTGGGAACGCGCCGCGCTCGAAGCCGCGCTCACGGCACTCGGTGAAGCCCAAGGACTGGGCGCCTCCAAACTACTGGCACCCATTCGCGTCGCGCTCACCGGCCTGAGCAATAGCCCAAGCATTTACGACATGTTGCCGATCTTTGGCCGCGAGCAGTCTCTCGCCCGACTGGCGGCTGCCGAACAGCATCTTGCCGGACACCTGTCCGCGTGATTCGCGCGGCGCTCTCGCCCATCGAGCAGCAGGTGTACCACTTCTTGCTCGACTATCTCGCGGAACACACGTTCCAGCCAAGCGTGCGGGATATCGGTGAGGCGTTGCGCATTCCGAGCACCAAGTCGGTGGTGGATCTCCTCGCGGCGCTCGAGCGTAAAGGGTATGTCACCCGTGAGCCTGGACGCTCACGTGGTGTGACGCTGGTGGGCTACGCGGGCGGACTCGGCACGGCGCCGGTGCCGGTGCTCCGCCCCGTCGCCGGCGCGGCGGAGTTGTTGCCCGACGGCTACCTCACGCTGGACCGCACGATGATGCCGACCGCCGAGGTGTTTCTCGTGCGCGTATTTCCGGGCGACGCACCCGCGTTTGGCATTCGCGAAAATGATTTGGTGATGGTGCACCCCTCACAGCGCGCGCGCGAGGGCGATGCGGTGGCGGTGCGCGTCGGCGGCGCGGTCCTCGCGCGCGCGATGGAACGTCGGGGCGCCACGCTGGTGCTGGACAACCCCGGTGCCGGCGCTGAACTCGAGCTCGGCCCCGGCGACGACTACTCGGTGCTCGGCGTGATTATCAGTGTGATTCGCCTCCCTGCTCCGCCAGCACTCGGATAACGGTTCTCGTCTGCCGCGACGCCGGTAGAGTGTGACGGCGCAGCCGATGGAGCACGGCCGCCGATCGACTACGGCTTCGGCTTGTTGCGTTTGTGATACATCTCGAGATACAACTGCTCCACTTTGTCGCGCGCCCACGGCGTGCGGCGCAGAAACTTGAGGCTCGAACTCACGCTGGGATCGGCGGTGAAGCAGGCGATCTTTACGCGCCGCCCCATGCGTTCCCAGCCGTACCACTCCACCATCTCGGTGAGCATACGCTCAAGGGTGACGCCGTGGAGCGGGTTGGTGGAGTGATCGTGTGGGCTGGTCATGAACGTGAACGATTGCCTACTGCCGCGCGCGGCGCCAGCTTGCGCCCATGAAACTTTGGATTGACGCCGACGCCGCACCCATGATGGTGAAGGAGGTGTGCTTCCGCGCCTCCGACCGGCTCACGCTCGATGCCGTCTTTGTGGCCAACCAGCGGGTGGCGCTGCCGCCGGGCTATACGCACCTCACCGCCGTGCGCGTGGACTCGGGTGCCGACGAAGCCGACCGGTATATTGCCGAGCACGCCGAGGCGGGCGATGTGGCCGTCACGGCCGACATCCCGCTCGCGGCGTTGCTTGTGCCCAAGGGCGTGGTGGTGATTGATCCGCGCGGCGAGGAGTACACGCCGGAGATCATTGGCGAGCGACTCTCGGTGCGCAACTTCATGGACGAGCTGCGCGGGCAAGGGGTTGAGACGGGCGGGCATGCGCCGTATGGCGCCAAGGAGAAGCAGGCGTTTGCGAATGCGCTGGACCGCGCGCTCACGCGGGCGATGCGGGGGCGGTAATGGGCAGCAGAAAGAGGTGCACGCGCTTGTCGATGGGGACAGCAGCATCGTATGGCACGGGCGCCTGGTCGTCGTCCCACTGAACCCACACGTGGTATCGCTCGACGCCAATCACGTCGAGCAAAGCCTGTACGGACGCACCGTACTGGGCCAACTGCTCGGTGTGCACTTCGATGGCCAGTTTGGGGCACGTTGCCAAAATCTTTGGCGCGCCCTGGAGCACCTGGAGCTCGAACCCCTCGACGTCGATCTTCACGAACGTCGGGGCGAGGTGCGCAAAATCGTCCAGCCGGACCATGTCGACCGCGACGCCACGCCCTGACCTGAGCACCGACGCATTGGATTCTGTGCTGATGGTGATCGTGCGATTGGCATCGCCGATCGCCTGTTGTTGGAGCGTCACGTTGGTGATGTTGTTCTGCCGCAGATTGCGTTCAATGATGCGCGCATTTGCCGGCAGCGGCTCAAAGGTCACGACGCGGCCCGTCTCCCCCACCCAGCGCGAGAGGACGATGGCGGTGCACCCATGGTGTCCGCCGCACTCCAGCACCACGTCCCCTGGCCCCACGACGTGGTCGCGCACGAATCGCATTTCGGGCCAGTCGGGATCGGTGCTCTGGAGATCGTACCAATCGCGCCCGTCGCGATCGCCAATCCAGAACTCAAACTCGACCCCCTCCACGTTTTTCTTTTTGAGATACGGCTCAATGGGCGGATGGCGCAGGCGGTGTACGATCCGCTTGAGCAATTCGCGGACAGGCCGAGGCACCGCTCGTTTCAGCACGGGAATGATGTTCTTCATACGTCGCTCCGTCGCTCCGGTGTCCGCCCCGTCATCAACTGCGCATCAGCCTTCGTTGGACAGCAGTTCCAGCGCCTCCCACCGCGCCGTGGCCTCTGCGATCTGCCGTTCCAGTGCCGTGAGGCGCGTGCGGGCCTCGGCCACGGCCGCACCGTCCCGAAGCAACGCCGGATCGGCGAGCGAAGCATACACCGTGGCGCGCTGAAGTTCGAGCGCGTCAATCGAATCCGGAAGGGCCGCCAGCTCCGTCGATTCCTTGAACGACAATTTCCGTTTTTTCGGAGCCTGTGCGGCGGGCGTCGGCACGGCCCGCTTGACGCGCGCGGCGGCGGCAATCGCAGCGGCGGCCGCATCCCGCTGACGCACCCAGTCGGCGTATCCGCCCACATACTCGCCCACGCGCCCGCCACCCTCGAACACGAGCGTGCTCGTCACGACGTTGTCGAGAAAGGCACGATCGTGACTGACCACGATGAGCGTGCCCGAAAAGTCGAGCAAGAGTTCTTCGAGCAGGTCGAGCGTCTCAATGTCGAGATCGTTCGTGGGTTCGTCGAGCACCAGCATGTTGAACGAACGCGTGAAGAGGCGCGCCAGCAACAGGCGATTGCGCTCGCCGCCGGAGAGTGCCTTGACGGGCGTGCGCGAGCGATCAGGCGAAAAAAGAAAGTCCTGCAGATAACTCAGCACATGTTTGGGGGCGCCACCTACGGTAATCCAGTCGGCGCCGTCCGCAATGTTGTCAAAGACGCTGCGCTCGGGCTCGAGTTGCTCGCGCAGTTGATCGAAGTACGCCACGTCGAGCCCCGTGCCGGTGCGAATCGTACCGGAGTCTGGCACGAGTTCGCCGAGCAGGAGGCGGAGGAGTGTGGTCTTGCCCGATCCGTTGGGGCCAATGAGTCCCACGCGATCGCCGCGCGTGATGGTGGTGCTGAAGTCACCGACGATGGCTTTGTCGCCGCGCGCAAAATTCACCCCGCGCGCTTCGACCACCAGTCGCCCTGAACGTTCGGCTTCCTGCGCTTGGAGTCGAACCGTGCCCGTGCGCTCGCGCCGCTCGCCGCGCTCCACACGGAGCGCCTCCAGTGAACGCACCCGCCCTTCGTTGCGGGTGCGGCGCGCTTGGATGCCAGTGCGAATCCAGACTTCCTCCTGCGCCAACTTTTTGTCGAAGTCGGCCCATTCCTTGGCTTCGACCTCAAGGGCGGCCGCTTTGCGTTGGAGGTAGGTGTCGTAGTCCGTACCCCAATCCACGAGGCGACCACGGTCCAGCTCCACAATGCGTGTGGCCACGCGGCGCAAGAACGCGCGATCGTGCGTGACGAATACGAGCGTCACGCCGCGATCAATCAGGAACTGCTCCATCCACTCCACGGCGTCTACGTCGAGATGGTTGGTGGGCTCGTCGAGCAGCAGAATGTCCGGCTGGCGTACGAGGGCACGCGCCAGCAACGTCTGCCGTTTGCGACCGCCGGAGGCGGAGGCAAAGGGGAGATCCGCGTCGAGGCCGAGGTGTTCGAGCACCGTGTCCACGCGCGATTGCATTTCCCAAGCGTTGGCGGCCTCGAGGGCGTGGTGCAGGCGGTCGAGTTCGCGGAGCGCGGCGTCGGTGGCATTGGCGCCCACGTCGTGGCTCGCCTGATGGTAGCGCGCGAGCAACTGCCCTGCGTCGCCAAGCCCGGCGGCGACCACGTCGAAGGTGGTGCCGTGCACGTCGTCCGGCACTTCCTGCTCCAGTCGCGCGACGGTGACGCCCGTTTGCCGCACAATCTCGCCGCTGTCCGGCACCATGGAGCCGTCGAGCAACTTCATGATGGTGCTCTTCCCCGCTCCGTTACGGCCGAGGAGGCAGACGCGCTCGCCGCGCTCAATGGCAAAGCGCGCGTTCGCGAGTACTGCGGGACCGCCAAAGGCGATGCCTACGTCCTGCATGCCCAGAAGGGCCATGACTGCTCGGAAAGGGCGGAGTGGGGTTCAGACGAGAACGGTCCCCTCAAATTACGACCATGCGTGGTGCCACGCACTACTTTCCGTACAGAATGTTCTCACTCCCCATCTCATGAAGCCGTTCCGACGACTCGGCGAGGCCACCGCGCCCGATGGCACGGTGCTATCGCTCTTTGCACACGATGGCGCCTACGTGATGCGTGTCAACGGCGTGGAGTTGATGTCCACACGGCGCCACCAATCCGAGGACGCGCTCGCTGAGCTGGCGTGCACGCCGCTGCGGGAGCTGCCTGACGTGCAGGTGCTCATTGGCGGGTTGGGACTCGGCTTCACGCTCAAGGCGGCCCTTGCATTACTGGCGCCCGACGCCCGCGTGATGGTGGCAGAAATTGTCGGCGCGGTCATCGACTGGAACCGCAATCCTGAATACCCCGCACTCGCGGGCGCTGCCCTGCGCGATCCGCGGGTGGAGATGCGCCACGCCGACGTCGCGAAGGTGCTCGCCGAGCATCCGGCCACCTTCGACGCCATCATGCTCGACGTAGACAATGGTGCCGCCGCACTTACCAACGCGGGCAATGCCAAGCTCTACCGGGCGGCCGGCATTCAAACCGCGATCGCGGCGCTACGTCCCGGAGGCCGCTTGGCCTATTGGTCGGCCGATGCGGACCACGCGTTCGCTACCCTGCTCCGGCAAGCGGGGCTCGCCGTTAAGATGACGGAGGTTCCGGTGTACGGCACCTCCCGCTCCATGCACACGTTGCTTGTGTGCACGGTCAAACCGCCGCCGCGACGCCGCGCCGAGCCGCATGCCGGGCACTGACGGCCAGGCGCCGCAGGGGAGCGCCGTCACTCGGTTCTTCGATGACCTCGGCCCGGGGCTCATCACCGGCGCCGCAGACGACGATCCATCTGGCATTTCGACCTATTCCGTGGCCGGCGCCACGTTCGGCTACGCGCCGCTGTGGACCGCGCTCTTTGCCTTTCCGCTGATGGCCGCCGTGCAACTGATGTGCGCGCGCCTGGGCCTCGTGAGTGGTCGCGGATTGGCGGGTGTCGTCAGGCGCTACTACCCGCGCTGGGTGCTCTGGTGCGCCTGCGGCGTGCTCGTGGTGGCCAACGTGTTTAACATTGGCGCCGACCTCGGCGGCATGGCCGCCGCCACGGAGATGGTCACCGGCGTTCGTGCCGCCGTCTGGACGCCGGTGTACGCCGTGCTCCTCGTGACGGTGTTGGTATTTTCATCGTACCGTTTGATCGCGCGCGTTTTCAAGTGGATGACGCTCGTGCTCTTTGTGTATGTGATTGCTGCATTCCTGGCGCATCCGGACTGGAGCGCGGTGCTGCGAGCCACCTTCATTCCGCACATTGAGTGGTCGCGCTCGTTTCTTGCGATGTTTGTGGGCATTCTCGGCACCACCATTAGCCCGTACCTCTTTTTCTGGCAGGCATCGCAGGAAGTGGAAGTGGTGGAGTCGCGCGGCAAGCACGCGACCACCACGCGCGACCGGGCCAGCGACGAAGAACTCCGCGCCGCACGCGTGGACGTCTTTACGGGGATGCTGTTCTCTGGCGTGGTGATGTATTTCATCGTACTCACCTCGGCGGCCACCGTGCATGCGCACGGCTCCGCCCAGATTGCCACGGCGCAGGACGCCGCCGAGGCGCTGCGCCCCGTGGCAGGCAATGCCGCGTATTTGCTCTTCACGCTCGGCATTATCGGCACCGGCATGCTCGCCGTACCGGTGCTCGCGGGTTCAGCGGCGTATGCGATTTCGGAGGCGGAGTCTTGGCGCGGCAGTTTGGACGACCGTCCCCAGATGGCGCCACGGTTTTATCTCGTGGTCACGCTCGCCATGCTAGTCGGCCTCGTGCTCGCGGCCGCAGGATTTGACGCGGTGAAAATGCTGTTCTACGCCGCCGTTCTCAATGGCGTGCTCGCACCGCCGCTGATCGTGCTGGTCACCATGCTCTCCAGCAATCGCGAGGTGATGGGCGCTCGCGTGAACTCGCCGCTGCTCCGCTGGATTGGGTGGTTCACCGCAACTATCATGACGGTTGCGGCCATCGGGATGCTGGTGACGACGTAAGGCTACGTAGGCGGACGGAGCGCACGTTTTGCCCCCTTCCCCGACTGCGGACGGCGTGGGCGCGGCCAAGTTTGATGGTGAGGGGTTGGAAGATCACCTGCACCGGAGGGTCACATGGCCGTCCTCACCCACACCCACGACATCGCGGCCGCAGCCGCGCGCACGCAGAAGACGGCGGCAACCGCATTCAGGAAAGGTCGCGATGCCACCGCCGACGTGCTCGAAACAGCCGCCGATCGGATCAACGCTGGCGCGGATCGCTTAACGACTGTGGCGCATGACACCGCGGAGACGCTTGAGAACAGCTCGGCGCTCCTGCGCGGCAATCGCAAGCGGACGGTGGCGCGCAACGTCCGTGCGCTCATCAAGGAACACGCGGGGCTCGCGGTGATCAGCGCGATTGTGCTCGGGTTTGTGAGCGGTCGCGTGTTCCGCCGTGACTGACTAGAAGATGCGCAGCCGGACGTAGCGTCCGGGATTCGCCTTGATGTCGGCGACGAGCGCATTGAGCTGCACCATCAAGGAGTCGCTGCGGCGGTAGAGCGAGGGGTCGTTGACGAGTAATCCCAACGACCCCTGTCCGCTGTTCACCTTCTTCAATACCGAATCGCCATTCGCTAGGAAGCTGTCGAGGCGCCCCTGCGTGGCCGTGAACTTCTCGACGAGCTCGCGCACCTGCAGCGTGGCACGGCGCAGATCCACCGAGGCCACGGCGATATTGTCCACGACTTTCCGCACCTCACCCGAGGTCGCGGAGGCGTCGAGTTGCTCCGCCATGCGTTGCGCATTCGCTGCGGTTTTATTGAGTGATGTTACCGCCGCGCGCAGTTGGACCGCCACGGTGTCGAGGTCCGACGCGTGTGCGCGCACCGTGGTCGACAGCACGGTCGACAGGTCGGCCACATTCCGAATGGAGCTGCGCAACTCGCGCGCGGCCTGGTCGTCAAACGCCACCTGCACCCGCGCGGCCACACTCGCCACGTCGCCGGCAATCTGCCCCGCCACGGCGGTGAGCTTGCCGATGCCCGGAAGCGAGGCACCCGCCAACACGTTCCGCTCGCCGGTGGCCTCGGCAATTTGTTGGCGCACCGTGACGTCAGCGGGAAGCGCGCTGCGTTCGAGAATCATGGCCTGCCATTCGCCAAAAAGGCTGGACTCGTTCAGGAGCACCACCGCGTTGGGCGGCATCTCCATGGAGCGATCGAGCTTCATCCGCACATGCACCCAACCGGCGGGTGCCAACTCAATCGCCTGCAAGCGTCCGGCAATCACGCCACGAATCACCACGGCGTTGCCGACGCGCGCATTCCCCACATCGCGCACCCGGGCGACCACCTCATTGCGTCGCTGCCCGAAATCCGATTGTTGGACCCACGCAAGCGAGGCGAGCAGTGTGACAATCACGGCCAACACCACGGCGCCCACGATCAGATCACTAGTGCGGTTCTTCATGGAGCAGTTGCCTCCCGTCCGAGCAACCAAGTCACAGCCCAAAATGCGTCGAGCACCAGGATCATGACGGCGGAATACACCACGGCCGACGTGCAGGCGCTCCCGACACCCACCGCCCCACCCTGCGCATTCAGACCACGGCGTGCGCCAATGAGGGTCACCGCAAGGCCAAAGCTTGCTGATTTCACGAGGCCGTAGCGCACATCAAAGACTTGGAAGAACAAGCGCAATCCTTTGAGGAACTCGGCGCTCGACACGTTCAACAGGAGCCCTGAGGCGGCCCAACCGCAAAAAATGCCCATCACCATTGCCGCGGCCACAATCACCGGAAACATCAACGTCCCCGCCAGCACGCGCGGCACCACGAGATACGCGAGCGGATCGTACGCGAGCGTCTCGAGCGCGTCGATCTGCTCCGTCACGCGCATCGTCCCAATCTCGGCGGCAATGTTCGCGCCGACGCGCCCCGCCAGCGCGAGGCCGGTCAGCACCGGCGCCAGCTCAAGGATCACCGTCTTACCGACGAGCGTGCCAATAAAATAGAGCGGCACGGCGCCGGTAAACGAGTAGCTCGCCAGCAGTGCGAGGACGATGCCCGTAAACGCGGCGATGAACAATCCAATGGGGAGCGAGTCCACCCCGAGTCGCCGCGCCTGATCCATAAACAACGGCGCCCACGTTCGGACTTCTCCGAACGAACGCGCCGTCTCACCCAAGAAGCGCGCGGTGGAGCCGAAGTCGGCGATCCGTTGACGCGTACCTCGCCCGATGCGCTCAACCCAAGACACGAGAGCCGAAGGCGAGCCCGCTAGGGGGGAACTGGTAACCGGCGTCATACTATTGAGAATATGCCGCGCAACGGCATTCGCCAGTGATTTATAGATGGTTCAATGGAAGGGTTTGCCCGACAGCCGCGGCGGCCGCGGCGGCCGCCCCTCCCACGCGCCTTACGGTTTGATCGGCACCGGAACCGGAGTACCCGCGTCGTCCGCTGCCTTCTTCGCGCGCTCCCGTTCTTTGCGCTGCCGCAATTCCTTGACGGCGGCGCGGAACTCATCGTCACGCGCCATCTTCGCGGCCTGTTCCAGAATTTCGCCCCGAATCTGCGACAGGCGGCGATCGCGCTCCATCGCCACCGGATTCGCCTGCGCATTGATCGGCAGCAATCCAAGAATCGCCGTGGGCAACGAGAAGTTGCCCAAGTGAATCAACCCTTGGTCGATACCGTACTTCTTGCCGTTGCGCGTCACCGTCCAGTCGCCAGCCTTCTTGCCGGCGGGAAGCTTCTCGAGCGAATCCTCGAGTTGTTGGATGCCGGCCATGATCGCGCTGTCGAGCCGCTGCGTGGGCGACTTGGGCCCCCGCACCACGGGGCCGGTCGGAATCCAGATGCGCGGGTCGGCATACGACGGGCGCACGCCCTTGGTGGGGCCGCCACCGCCCACCAACGGACCACTCCCACCCTCTGCGGCACTCGGCGGTGCGACCTTTGTTGGCTCCGGGAGCGCCGAGGGCACCACCGTCGGTGCCACCACGGCGGGCGGCGCCAGCGACGGCTTGCCCGTGTCCACGCGGTTGTCGCCACCGGCGCGTGCGGGCTGATGCGGCTGTTCCGCCGGGCGCGGGATGGCGATAAACCCGATGTGCTCCACCTTCACGCGCTCGCGCGTCTGCGCCTCAAACAAATCCCACACGCGCGGTTCCACCGCAATGCGAACGAGCAGCGCCAACCCCAGCACGTGCAGCACCATCGCCGCCACCACGCCGAACGGACCGCGACGGTCCGGCTCGCGGCGATCAGCGAGGACCGTGATGAGCTGGCGCTTGCCCTTCACGATCAGCCGTGTCCCGCCACGACGGGACTCGACACCTTCGAATGCCCGACGATCTCGATTTCCACCACATCCCCAGGCGAGAGCTGCGCCACACCAGCCGGCGTACCGGTCAGTACGAGATCGCCGGGCTCGAGCGTGATATAGCGGGAGATGTATGAGAGGAGCGTCGGCACCGAGAATACCATCTCGGAAGAGTTCGCCCGCTGGCGCTCGACGCCGTTGAGGCGCGCGACCACGGTCAGATTGGCCAAGTCAAAGGGTGCGTGCGACTCGTTGCCGAGGGGCAGGAAGGTGTCGGAGCCCTTGGCACGCGCCCACTGCCCGTCGTTCTTCTGCCAGTCGCGAGCCGACACGTCATTGGCCGCGACAATGCCCCGCACGCCAGCCGCACACTCGGCGGGAGTCGCTTTGCGGAGCACCGTGCCAATGACGATACCCAGTTCGCCTTCAAAATCGACGCGGCCCGCATCCGGCGGCAGCTCAATCGCCGCGCCCGCTGGGATGACCGTCGACGGCGGCTTCAGAAAAAGCAGCGGCTCGGTCGGCACGTCATTTCCCATTTCCTTCGCGTGTTCGCGGTAGTTCCGCCCCACGCACACGATCTTCCCTGGTTTCTCCATGACTCTAATGTACCCCACTAGATGGATTTGGTCGCGTAAAACTTGCGTAATTCGTCCCGCACAACAGCCCACGGCGCCTCAATTCGACGCGCTGGGGGCAGGCCAGCAATCAGCGCCCGTCCGTACGATTTTTTCACCACTCGCGGGTCACAGAGCACCACAGCGCCGCGGTCGGTGGCGGTGCGGATGAGACGCCCAAACCCCTGCTTCAGGCGAAGGGCCGCGTGGGGCACCATATACTCGGCAAAGGCGTCGCGGCCCGTGGCCTCGAGCGCCTCGCACTGCGCGGCGGTCACCGGCTCACTGGGAACTCGGAACGGCACGCGCGCCAAGAGCAGTCCGCGCAAGGCGCGCCCCGGCACGTCCACCCCTTCCCAGAACGTCGCGGTGCCAATCAACACGGCGTTCCCAGACTCACGGAACCGGCGCAGCAGGTTGTCGCGTGAATCCTCGCCGTGCACGAGCAATGGCCAGCGCGCATCGGCACCGAGGGCACGCAACGCCTGTGCGGCCTCCTTCACATCGCGATGACTGGTGAAGAGGAGAAAGACCCCGCCGTCGGCCGCCTCGACGAGATCCGCCGCCGCCTGCACCACGCGGCGCAGGTGCAGCGGGCCATCCACGTTCGGCGCGGGAAAATCGGTGGGAATGGCCAGCACCGCTTGCCGCGCAAAATCAAAGGGAGACGGGAGTGAGACTGTCTCAGGTTCTACGTCCTCTTCGTCGAGGCCCAGACGGCCAGCAATAAAATCAAACCCGTCGCCCACGGAGAGCGTGGCGCTCGTGACGACGCACGTTTTCACTTTCCGGAAGAGATTGTCGCGCAGGAGCGGTGCGAGATCGAGCGGCACCGAGGCCACCACCACGTTGCGATCGCCCCCGCTCTCGCCGGAATCGCCACGCCCGTGAGCGCGAGCGCCCCCTGCACCGGCACCGCCGCCGTTGTCGCTCCGGTCTTCGCCACCACCTTCGCCGCGCGTATCGCCGTCACGCGGCGACTGGCGCCGCACTTCAATCCAGCGCACACGGCTCTCGACGTCCGCCGACGGCCGCAGCGCATTGCGCAGCGCATCGCCGGCATTGTCGAGTCGGCGAATCACGCCGCGCAGTTCGTTGAGCAGCGGCGCCATCTCCTCGGACTTGCGCTCGTCCACCTCAAAACGCTCGCGCACCATCACGAGCCCTTCGGTGAGCAACTCCAACTCCCGCAACAGATCATCGAGCGTGACGCTGAGCCCGACGCGCCAAATGGGATCATCCTCAAAAGCGTCGGTGAGACGCACCTGGGCATCGCGCTGCCCGGCCAGCCAGTCGTCGAGTAGGTCGAATAATCGCGAGGCGAGCATGCGCGACGCGTTCGTGGACGGGGTGAGCCGCGCACGCACCAGGTCGAGACTGGCCGCGCTGAGCAGATCGCCCGCGGTGGCGAGTTTGCGATCCAGCGCGGGCAATAGGCCTTTGCCACGCCGCTCGAGACGCGAGAACAAACGCTGCAGGCCACGGCGCGTGGCGGTCTGGCCAAGGTGTCCGGCTGCGGCGTCTTCGAGATGATGTCCTTCGTCCACAATCAGCCGCGTGTACGAGGGGAGCACCGCCGCGTCCGACCAGTTCTGCGAGGCGCGGCGCACGGCAACATCGGCCATCAACAAGTGGTGATTCGCCACGACAACATCTGCCTGTGCGGCGGCGCGACGGGCAATGAAGACAAAACAGTTGGCGAAATGCGGACACCGCAAGCGCGTGCACAAATCGGCTTCGGCGCTCACTTCGTCCCACACGTCCTGCCGCGGCTGTGACGGCAAATCTGCGGTGGAGCCGTCGGTCGTGCGCTCCGCCCACGCCGCTAAGGCGTCGAGCTCATTGCCGGCGTCCTTCTCAAACAGTGAGCCGCCCGCGGCTCGCGCTTGATCGAGGCGCTGCAGACACAAATAATTACGCCACCCCTTGAGCAACGCAAACCGCACGGGTTGATCGGTGAGCGCACCGGCAAGAAAGGGCAGATCTTTCCCAACCAACTGTTCTTGCAACGTGATCGTGTTGGTCGACACCACCGTGCGCTCGCCATTCGCCGCCGCCCACCGGAGCGCCGGAATCAAATAGCCGAGCGATTTTCCCACGCCGGTGCCCGCTTCGATGAGCGAGATGCCATTGTGCGAATAGAGCTTGGCAATGCGCGCTGCCATCTCCCGCTGGCTCGGACGGTCTTCGTAGCGGCCCATGGCGTGCGCCACGGGGCCATCCGGGCCCAGGAGCGCACTCACCGCGTCGGGGTCGAGCGCCACCAGCGTCGCCGCGCGCGGCACTTCCACCACCACATAGAGCCGCGTCGCCTGATTATTGACAATGCCAAAGCCGATGCCGTCGTCGTGCATCCGCGCGGCGATTTCCATGTCGGGGCCCGACGGGTCGAGAATCCCCGACGGATGGTTGTGCACCAACATCTCGCCGCGCTGCGCAAAGCCGGGGAGTGCCAGCACACTGCGCACGTCGCCGCGCGCGACGGGGCGCGCGGCGGTGATCACGCCCGCGTCATCCACGGTGCATGCGAAGCAGACTTCGTTGCCGCCAGCGAGCGTGATAGCCGTGCGAATGGCCTTCGCGGGTCCAGCCGCGAGTCGGGACCCGGTGGTGTCTTCGGTCACGTCTTGAGCGGCTTCTTCTTGGCGGCCGGAAACAGCACGTTGTTCAAGATCAGTCGATAACCAGGCGAACCGGTGTGCAAGCCGAGATCCGTGGGCGCCGCACCGATGTTGTGCTGCGGGTCTTCCGGATCGTGCCCGCCAAGATAGGTCCACGAGCCACGGCCAAAGTCGCCGTGCAGATACTTGGCCCACGGTGATCCGTCTTCGCTCGCCAGCACGGTCACCCCCGACTTGAGCACCGCACGATTGAACGAGGTGGTCACGCCGTAATAGTCCGGAACCACCTTGCGGTGATTCTGCGTCAGCATCGTGGCCACCGGATCGAATTTGGCCGAGAAGTTGAACAGCGTGAACTGCCCCAGCGCCTGCCGACGCGCGGGCACGTTCACTTGATGGCCGTCGATGTCGCTCATGGCGTTGACGCCGGCGCTCATCTCGAGATGCACGCCCTGAAAGGCAAAGGCGTTCGTCCAGTCCATCTTGCTGTCGGCATCGGGGTCCACCGGTGTGCCGTCAGAGAACGGGCCGGCGATGTCCACTCCCTGCGCTGCCATCGCGAGTTCGATGGTCTCCGTGGCGCCGCACATCGCAAAGAGAAAGCCACCCTTCTGCACAAAGTCATGCAACCGCCACGCCACCGCTTTCTTGAGCGCGGGAATGGTCTGAAACCCATTGTGCTGTGCAGTGGCGAGATCGCGATCACGCTGCTCCATAAACCAGCCGGCGTCGCGAAATCCGAGATACAGTTTATTGAGCTGCCCCGTAAAATCTTCATGAAACAAGTGAATCCAGTCGAACTTGCCGAGGTCACTCTTGAGGACTTCGTCGTCCCAAATTTGCGTGAACTCGATGCCCGCATATTTGAGCGCGAGCGTCACCGCGTCATCCCACGGCGGTGATTTGGCGGGCGCATAAATCGCGATGCGCGGCGCTTTCTCGAGCGTGACCGCGTCCATATTGGCACTCGCCACCTCGCGGCGAATCACGGTGACCGCACCGTCGTCAATCGGTTGCACGGTAATGCCGTCCACGGCCGCACGACGCCGCGTGGGGGCGTCGTCTGGGAGCAGGAAACTGCCGCCACGATAATTCAAAAACCACTCGGCTTTGCCGCCTGCCTTGAGCACGCCAAAGGTCAGGCCATACGCCTTGAGGTGGTTTTGCTGGCTGTCGTCCATGGGCACGAGCAGGTGCTGCGCCGGCACGGACCGACCGGCCGCGCCGAGCAGTGCCGCCACCAATGCGATCCGCCTCACGGCATCACCGCGCCGAGCCCAATTCATCCACGCCGTTCGTTTCATTCCGCTGCTCCCGTGCGCAAACCGTCTAGCTCACGTCGCGCCTGCGGCACGAGTGCGCTGCGCGGGTAGGTGAGAATCAAATGTTCGAATCGCGTCGTAGCGCCCGTGGCATCGCCGTGCCGGCGCAACGTCCGTCCCCATTCCAAGTCTGCTTCGGCGGCTTCCGGTGCCGCCGCATAATCGATCACAATCCGTTGCCAGAGGCCAATCGCCCCCGCATCATCGCGGCGTGCGCTCCGCAAGCGCGCGGCCACCCCCAACAATAGCGCCGCGGCATCGGGAAGTTCATCGGCCGACCGTTCAAACCGCCGAGCCGCATCGTTGGTGTCGGCGCGCGCGAGCGCGAGAAAAGCGGCACCAACCCCCTGCGCGCTGTCCGCTTTGGTGCGCGACAGAAAGGCAATCGCCAGCACCACCTGCGTCGTGGACTCCGTTGGCCGCTTGAGTCCCGCCCGCGCTTTTTTGAGATCACCGTCGTACAGCGCGAGCCACGCGGTGACTTCGTCTTCGTCATCACCGGTTGCGCCAACGAGGGCGGCACGCGCCTTTTCGATTTGCCCCGACCGAATCCACGCCCACGCCAGCTGGCGCACAAAACCATGCCGCGTACCGGCATCGAGCGAGTCCGCGTGCCGCGCCACGAGCGCCTCCACCTCCGCGCCTCGCCCCAGCGCGCTCAGGGCGCGCACCTGGAGGGGAAGCACCTGCGTGCGAAGCACGGCGGGCTTGAGCGTGGGCGCGACCTTCGCGAGGAGTTCCACGGCGGATGCGGCTTCACCACCGTTCAGGGCCGCGTTGGCGGCCCGCACGGTGAGCACCGGACTCGGCTGTAGCGCCATCATCGCCACGAGCGCATCACGCGCCGGCAGCCACGCGCCCAGACGCTCGGCATCGTCGGCAAAATCGCTCCACGTGGGATACGCACTGTCGGCTGCGGTGAGCGCGGAGAGCACGCGCCACCCCTCGCGCGGCGCGCCCCAGGCCAACTCCAGCGCACCAAGCGTACGAATGAGCGGCGCTTTCATCGGCGGCGCGCGCAGCGCGGCGCGAATGGAATCGCGACGCGCTCGCGGAGCGGGAGCGAGCGAGTAGAGCGCCGCTTGTTCCAGATACATCTCGCTCAGTAGCGCCTCGCGCCACGCGGGTCCTGCCTGCCCCCACAGTCCAAGCGCCGCGCGCAACTGCGCCACCTCAATCACCAAGGTCTTGGTGCCGCCCAACGCCTGCGACGCCTCTTGCAACACCGTATCGGCTTGCGTGGCACGTCCGTCGTTGAGCAGTTGCTGCGCGTACTCACGATACGGCGTCGGATCATTCGGCACGAGCTGCGTCCACGCCGCAAAGGCCGCGCGCGCATCGCGGTCACGTCCGAGGGAGCGCAACACACGCAACTGCGCGCCGTGGAGCAATCGGTCCTTGGGCGCGCGCGCGAGGGCGCTGTCGAGCGGCGGCAGCACAGAATCGTCCTGCCCCATCTGCTGATACACGCGCTCCAACCCGAGAATCCCCTGCGCCACATCGCCGGTGGAAAGCACGGTGCGCCATGCGATCACCGCGTCGCGCCACTTGCCAGCGTTCTCGAGATCCATCGCGCGCTGCACGAGCACATTCTGCGCTTGCGCCGCGACCGGTGACAGGGGACACCACAGCGCGCCCGCGGCCACGACCAGCATCGCCGCGAGCCGCTGAAGGGCGCCACGCCTCACGGCTTATCTCCGTTCAGCCGGCGGAAGTATTCAATCACGAGACGCCGTTCTTCGGGGCTCAGGCCGCGCAGCTCACTCCACTCGGGCACACGGTACTTCACCGCGTTGCGTCCGCTCGCCGCACCCGACGGCGGAACGAACGGATTGTTTTGATCGCCCGGCTTCGACTCGCGCCGTCCCGATTCGTCGGTTTGATCGTTCTCGAGCGCCTTCCCGGCGTCGAGCATCCGCTTGAACAAACGCTGTTGCCGTTCCATCACCGTCGGATCCACCGCGCCCTGCTCCAAGGACTGCGCCAACTGCCGCGCTTCTTTCGCAAGTTCCGTGGCACGACCCGACGCATCGACATCGCCCGCTTCGTCGAGCTGACGCGCCACATCACGCTGGTTGCGGGCCAATGCGCGCCCCTGCGCCTTGGCGTCTTCACTCAGCGACTGCTGCTGCGCCTTCGCCTGCTGGGACATCTGCAAGAAGTTCTGCATCTGCCCATTGAGACTCCCCTGCGCCTGTGCGAGTTGTTGCAACTGCGCCAACAACTCGGGCAACCCCGACGCGGACTGCGACTGCCCCGCGCGCTCGCGGTCACGTGCCAGCGACGAGATGGCCTGCCGCAACGCATTCGCCGCGTCGTTCATGGACGACGCCGACTGCGATTGCGTGCGCGCTTCCGACGCATCGCGCGTGGCCTGCCCCACCTTCTGCTCCGCGTCGCTCACCGCTTTCTGCGACTTCGGCGATACCAACGCCGAGCGCCGCGACTCACCCTGCAATCGCTCCGACGCTTTCTGCACGCCCTGCTGCAATGCGCTCTGCTCCGAGCGCAACGACGGATCGTTGGGACTCTGCTTGGCCTTTTGCGCGAGCTGATCTTGCTGACGCGCCAACTGCATCAGTTCCTGAATGGACTGATCGAGTTCACCGGTGACTTCATGTTTCCACTCCTCGACCTGCTGCTTTCGTCCTTCACCCAATGCATCGGCCGCGCGGTCCATCGCATCGGCGGCGGCATCGTTCCCCTGTTGACCGGCGCCCTGTGCGCCCTTTTGACCAGCTTGCTTCTGCCCCTGGCCGCCTTGCTTTCCTTGCTCGCCGGCCTGTCCCTGCTGGCCTTGTTGTCCCTGCTGGCCTTGTTGCCCCTGCTGGCCTTGTTGCCCCTTTTGACCTTGTTGCCCCTGCTGGCCTTGTTGCCCCTTTTGACCTTGTTGCTCCTTCTGGCCGGGCTGCCCCTGCGGGTCCTTCTGATTCTGCTCTCCCTGCTGACCAGGCTTGCCGGGCTGCGGCTCGCCTTGCTTCCCCTGTTCCTGCTCACCCTGCGGTTGCTTGCCGTCGAGTGCATCGCGCGCCTTCATCGCTTCGGCCAGCGCTTCCGTGGCTTTGCGCGCCGCCGGATCA
This sequence comes from Gemmatimonadota bacterium, assembly GCA_947471365.1. GTDB lineage: Bacteria > Gemmatimonadota > Gemmatimonadetes > Gemmatimonadales > Gemmatimonadaceae > Fen-1231. The sequence continues at coordinate 21,780 of CANIWQ010000009.1, forward strand.
GCCTGCTCCTTCTGCAAACGTTCCTTGAGCGCCGCAATGTCCTTGGCGAGTTGCTCCGTGCGCTGCGACATGCGCTGCTTGGCCTCGTCCGTCGCCCGACGACGCGTGGCGGTGTCACCACTCGTCATGTCGCGCTGCTGCTTGGCAAGCTCCTTGGCTTCGTCGCGCAACGTCTGCATCGCCCCCTCAAGCGCGGCGCGCTTGAGAATCTCGGCGCTCTTCTCGAGCGCTTCGCGCATTTTTTTCTGCTGCTCGGCGAGCTGTTGCAACGACATCTTACTCTGCTCGGTGGAGAGCTGTTGCGTGGCGTTGTCGAGTTTCTTGAGCGCGTCGAGCATCTCCGGCGTGAGGGCGTCGCGCAACATCCGCTGGGCATCGCGCAACTGCTGCGCGAGCGCGGTGTCGAGCGCACCGGCGGCACGCAACCGATCTTCGAGCGCCTTGGAGGCCTGCTGCAACTGCTGCACACGTTCGGCCATCTGTTTCTGGTCGCTCGCCAGCGCTTTCTGCTGCTGCGCTTTGTCGAACGCCATATTCTGCTGACCCGCTTTGCCCGCTTCGGGGCGGGCGCCGCGCGCATTCGCCGCTTCGGTGGTGCGCTGCATCAGTTGCGCCTGCGCCTTGGCCGCCGCGGCCGCACGCGACGCGGCAGAGTCGGCGGCGGCGCGCGCCGCAATGCGCTGCTCGTCCGTCGCCGGCACGCGCAGAACCAACTCGCGGCTCACTCCTTCCTGCCCCCACGGCGTTTGGTCGCGGGCCACCAGTTGCACGTGCACCGCATCACCAGCGCCGAGCACAAAGTTCTTGAGGTCGATCATCACCGCCGTCGCAAACTCCGGACTGCCGGCGCCGCCGAGCTTTTCCACGGCAGGCACATCCGGACGCCCGTCGCGCGACACGCGCCACAACTTGAGCGACACCGACTGCAAGGCGTGATCATCCGTCGCGAGCAGCTGCAGTTCGATCTTGTCGGACGGCGCAATGAGGGAATCACTCGCTGGCGCAAGAATCTCTGCCACCGGCACGGAGTCCGGCACCACATCCACCACGAGCGGCGAGGGCACATCGGCAATCGCCGTCGTGAGTCCGCGCGCTGTCCACGTCCAACTCCCCGTGGCCTGCGGCACAAAACGCCCACTAAACCGGCGATCCGCCGGCACGAGCCGCACGCTCTCGCCGCCCTGCGCGAGTGTGACGCTCGCCAACGGCTCCGAGGCGTGGCCGTCAATCACGAGTTCCGTGCCTTTGGGCACGCGCACGTTGGCATCACCGGGGAGCGTTTCCGTTGGCTTGTGCAAATACGCGGGATACACGGCCCGCAGCGCCACATCGCCAAGGAAGGGCCGATCGACCACGCGCACCACCAACGTGTCGCTCGTGGCGCGGCCGTCGGTCGCGACCACGGTCAGGTCGGCGTCGAGGGGCCCCACATCGGCCGTCGCCACGCCATTGGTCACCATCACGGTCTGTTCGGACCACGCATTGCCGGTCGCGCGCCGCCTCAGCACCAACGACGTGCGCCCGGCCGCGCGCACCGTCAACCGCAGCGGAGAGCCACGCATCGCACGGTGCGGCACGTCGGCTATCACCATGGGCGAGAGCAGCGTCCCGCGCCACGCGGCCACCGGATGCGTTAGCGCGCGCCACCCAGACGCGCTGCGTGCCGCGCCGAGCACGAGAAACGCGGCCGCCGGCATGAGCGCCACCACCGACACCAACGCCGCCCGACGCAAACGCGCAGTGAGCGCCGGCGCGAGCGCGCCGCTCACGCGACCCAACTCCGCCCCGAGTTTCTGCGACGCAACTCGCACAAAGACGCTGCCGTCGTTGGCCAACTCCACGAGCCCGCGCACGGCGCCGCGGCGCATGCGCTGTTCCCGCTCCACGACGTCGGCAATCGCAGTCGGCTCAGCCGACGCGCGCGCCGAACGAATCCCGCGCCGCAATAACCACGCCGCCAGCGCCAACGCGACCACCCACACCACAAACGGTATGATCGGCGGCAACTGCATCCAGCGCGTACCGCCCAACAACCAGGCACCGAGCGCCATCACCATCGCGAACGCGGCCGCGGACCGGAGTGACACCCCAGCCACCAGCCAGCCCCACACCCGCGCGCGTTCCCGCGCAACCAGTTCCCAAATGCTCATGGCGACGGCCGACTCGTGACGGCATACACAAAAAGGTTCACGCCCATCCGCAGTGCCGCCTCATGCAGCTCTGCCGGATCGCTGTACGTGCCCACGTCTTCCCACCCGTTGCCGAGATCACTCGAATAGCTGTAGTACACCGCCAAGCGGTTTCCGATAAACAGCCCATACCCGCGCGCCGGCTTGCCGTCGTGCTCGTGGACCTTCGGTAACCCCTTGGGGAACTCGTAGACCATGTGGTACACCGGGTGCGAGAGCGGCACATCCACCAACTCGCGATCCGGAAACACGCGCTTCATCTCGCGACGAAAACTTTCGTCGAGACCGTAGTTGTCGTCTGCGTGGAGAAAGCCGCCGCGCGTGAGATACTCGCGCAAACGCACCACCTCCGGCTCGCTGAGCACGATATTGCCGTGCCCCGTCAGGTGCAAAAACGGATAATCCCACAGCCGGTCATCCATCAACGTGACGCGCGCCTCGGCCGCTTCCACCGCAAAGGCGGAGCGCTCGCGAATGGCACGCAACAGGTTCGGGAGACTCGACGGATTGGCGTACCAATCACCGCCGCCCTCGTACTGCAGGCGCGCAACGGTCAGCCGCGGCGCCGCGGTGACCGCTGGCTCCGCGGCTACCACCGGCACCGGCCACGTCGCGCGCGTGCGCATCACGGGCCCGCGCGAGACGAGCCCGCGCGAGACGAGCCCGCGCGAGACGAGCCCGCGCGAGACGAGCCCGCGCGAGACGAGCCCGCGCGAGACCGCCGTGGCGTCCGGCCGCGCTGCCAGCGCCGCCGAACCCAAAATCGCAACGACCAGCACCTTGTTAATCATTCGTGTGCGATCCGGTAAGCCAAGTTTCGGGGTGCGTGCATCTCCTCTACCAATACGCGCACCACGTCGCGCGCGCTCACCCCGGTTTCCTTGAGGGCCTTGGCGCGCTCCCGCAGTGCACCCTCATCCAACTCGGGCGCCACCGCGCCGCCCACCACGAGCACCACTTCCCCGCGCGGGGCCTTCTCCTCGTACGACAGCGCTAACTCGCGAACGGTTCCCCGCCGGAACTCCTCAAACTGCTTGGTGAGTTCGCGGGCCACGGCCGCCGGACGCTCGGCAGCGCCTGCTGCCGCGAGATCGGCGAGGGTGTCGGCCACGCGCGGCGGCGCTTCGTACACCACCGCCGTGTGCGCGCTCCCCACAATCTCCTCAATCAACGCGCTCCGCTCGCGTCCCTTCCGCGGCAAAAATCCATAAAAGGTGAACCGGTCGGCCGGTATCCCGGCCCCCACCAACGCCGAGAGCAACGCCGAGGCGCCTGGGATCGGCGACACCGCCACACCAGCCTCGATCGCCGCATGCACCAGGCGCGCCCCGGGATCCGAGAGCAACGGCGTCCCCGCGTCGCTGATCAGCGCATACGACGCGCCTCCGAGCAGTCGCTCCACAATCCCGGGCGTCGTTTTGGCTTCATTGTGTTCGTGGTAGGCCACGAGCGGCGTCGCAACACCAAAGCGCTCCAACAATGGCCGCGAGTGACGCGTGTCCTCCGCGAGCACCGCCTGGACCAAACGCAATGTGGCCACAGCCCGCTCGCTCAGATCGCCCATGTTGCCGATCGGCGTGCTCACCACGTACAGCGTTCCCGCTGGCGTTCCCGCTGGCGTTCCCGCTGGCGTCACCACTCGGCCTTCCACGGTAACGCGTCGAAGAGGCCAGCCGACTGGAACATGTGACGGCGATCGTGCGTCAACTCACCCAGGAGCCGTTCCGGTGTCGTATCGTCGAGCGGCATCGCAAATAACATTTCCGATATCCACGCCCCGACGTCCGCCGACAACGTGGCCACGTCTGCCACAGGGTCGCGCCCCGCGCTCACACCAAAGGGCATCTGTTCGAGCGAGGGATGACGAGCAATCAGTAACTGCCGAGCCTGCTCCGCGACCGCCGGTGCACTGCTACGCCCAGCGCTCACCAACCGCCGCACGAGCGATGCCATCAGGTCGCGATACGCCGCGATCAGCGCCGGCGGCGCCAGCACGGGCAGCTGCGGCGGCACCCCAAACAACCGAATCCGGCGTTGCGACGCGCCGTGCCGACCCGGCAACACGAGTGACGCCAGCGCGGCGTCGGCCAGCCCAGAAGTCGGATCCGCAAAAAACCCACGCACCACCTGTCCATGGCGCAGCACCGCGTAGTTCATCCCACCGGAGATGTACACCTCAACCACCCCGTCGTGCATCGTCGCGTGTAACCATGCCATCAGCGCCTGCGCGTCGTCCGTGGCCAGCTCCGGTGGCCATGGCCAAGGCTCGGTGGTCTGCGTGAAGTGCATCGTCGCGAGCTGTTCGTCATCTGCCTCGTGAAAGCAGATTTCGCCGATTTCCGCCGCGCTCGGCACACTCGCCAACGCGTCGGCAATCGAGAGCGTGCGAAACGAAAGTCCGTCGGTGGTCGCCACCGCGTTGACGACCTCCCCCTCCTGCAGCGTCAACACCAGCAACTCCTCCGGCAGCCACACCGCCACGTAGCCGTACACCCGTGCCGCACGGTCGCGCTTCGCATCCGTCAGGAGATGACCGAGATGCACGTACGCGAGCCGCGTGCGATGCAGCAGCACCCGGTGGTGAGGAAATCGGAGCGTGGCGGCTGGAAGGGCCATACAGGGGTTACGGGGCCGGACGCGAAAGACGGAAGCCGCCGGCTACGCTCCGTACTTCGGAACGCGCCGCGCCAGCTTCCGTCTCTAAAGTTGCGACGAGGGAGCGGGGCGCCGCAACGCGGCGTCCCGCCAAACCGTCACGCCGAGTGCTGCGCGAACTTCGCCACCAGCGCCGCCTTCGGCACCGCGCCCACCACCTGATCGACGAGCTGGCCGTCCTTGAAGAACAACAGCGTGGGAATGGACCGCACGTTGAACTTCGTCGACGTCGCCTGATTGCTGTCCACATCGAGCTTGGTGACCTTCACCTTCCCCGCATATTCCACGGAGAGCTGGTCAAGGATCGGCGCGATCATGCGGCACGGACCGCACCACGCCGCCCAAAAATCCACCACCGTCAGCCCTGGCGCCTGTTCCACCTGCGCCGCGAAATCTCCGTCCGTCACCACGATTGCATTCGACATTGCCGTATCCTGCGCCTCACGCTGAACGGTTCATGCCGCGGGTGTCCCTCGCCCCGCGACCTTGCTAACGTATCAGGGCACCGCGGACTCGCCGCGGGCATACCCGGAGCCCTATCTCATGTCGGACCAACCCCGTCGCGGCACCCGCATCGCCCACATCGGCATTGCTGTACGCGCCCTCGACGAGCTGATCCCCTTCTATCGCGACGTCCTCGGCCTCCCCGAAACTCCCCTCGACGATGCCGATGGCGCCCGCATTGCTGGGCTCGCCGCTGGCGATTCGCTCGTTGAACTCCTGCAACCAGAAGAACCGCAGTCGCCGATCGGAAAGTTCCTCGACAAACGCGGGCCTGGCATTCACCACGTCTGCTTCAACGTGGATGATCTGGACGCCACCCTCGCGCGGTGCCGAACCGCCGGCCTCACGCTGATCGATGAACAGCCCCGCATTGGTGCCGAGGGAAAACGCATCGCCTTCTTGCATCCCAAATCCACCGGCGGTGTGCTCATCGAACTCTCTGAATACTAACGGGGGCGTCAACCCGCGCCCGCGGCATCCCGCGGCATCCCGCGGCATCCCGCGGCATCCCGCGGCATGCCGCTACGGTCGGCCGGTCTGAGATTTCTTGGAGCAGAACCCCTTATTCTGTAACACGATGTTGTCGAACGCCATGACGTACCACCGCTGGTTTTTCTTGTTGCGAGCCACGGTAAATGGCGTGGTCGCCTCGTTGTCGCCCTGCGTCAGCTTCACCTGAAAGAGCTGGCGTCCGCCCTCCCCGGTCACGGGGCCGGTAATCTGCGCCTTGCTGTTCCGTACAAAGCAGATCAGCATGCCGGCGCGGCGCTCGGCGTCCGCCGGTTTGTCACGCTCGCGTACGGTGAGTTCCTCATCGCCGAAGACGTCCATCAGCCCCCGTGTGTCTTGGGAGTTGGCAGCCGCCAAAAAGCGGTCGAGCGCCGCCCGCGGCGTCTCCGCCCCTTCGCCGCTTACAATCACGGTGCCGGGCGGCACCACGACCCCGCCGAGGCCAACCGGGACGGACACGGTCTTGCAACCTGCTGCGAGGAGAGCCAAAAAGAGGATTCTGCGCAATTGCAACCCCGAGGAATGGGTGGACTTTTAGGCTGATGGTGCTCCAAAAAGACAGCAAGCACTACATTAACGTAACGCTATGGCACCCCTCCGCCTCTATATCAACGTCGACCACGTCGCCACGCTCCGTCAGGCGCGCCGTACCGACGAGCCCGATCCAACCGCCGCCGCCCGTCTCTGTGAGGACGCGGGGGCCGACGGCATCACCGCGCATCTCCGCGAAGACCGCCGCCATATGCAGGACGCCGATATTGACGCCCTGCGGATGTCGTTGCGGACGCCGTTCAATCTTGAGATCGCCTGCACCGACGAAATGCTCGCCATCGCCGAGCGTCTGAAGCCGTATCAGGTCACGCTCGTCCCGGAACGCCGAGAAGAAGTCACCACCGAGGGCGGGCTCGACGTCACACGTGCCACCGACGCCATTGCCGACGCCATCGCGCGCCTCAAAGCCGCGAACATCCGCACCAGCCTCTTTGTGGATGCGGTGCCGATGATTGTCGAGCGTTCGGCTTGGCTGGGTGCCCACGCGATCGAGTTGCATACGGGCGCCTACGCCCATCACCCGCACGACGACCGGCCACTCGCCGCGCTTCAGGCCGCCTCCAAACAGGGACGCACGCTCGGGATGGCCGTACATGCCGGTCACGGACTCACCGTGCGCAACGTGGCACCGGTGGCCGCCATCGCCGACATCGAAGAACTCAACATCGGCCACTCCATTGTGAGCCGCGCCGTATTCGTTGGGCTCGACCGCGCCATTCGCGAAATGCGCGCCGCCATGAACGCCGCGCGCGGCGCGCGCTGACGGTGACGGTGAGGGTGACAGGGGTGGTGACAGGGGTGGTGACGGTGACCGACACGGAGGCCCGCCCGGTTTCGACACAGATGCCTTGGTCGTCGTTCTCACTGTCCGCCCTGTCGCGCCCCTCTCCCGGCACACGATGACCTCCGGCCTCCTCGATTTCTTCATCCTCGAAGCGAGTGAGCACGTCGAGCAACTCGACGGACTCGTGGCGCGCGCCGCTGGCGCGGCGCCCGACGCCGAGTTGTTTGGTCGGCACGCGCGCGCCCTGCGCGGGAGCGCGACCATGGCCAAGGTCGCCGGCATCGCGGGGATTGCCGGCGGACTCGAGCGTGTGGCGCGCGTACTGCGCGATGGCCAACTCGCGTGGACCCCCGCGGTCTATGGGGCCGTGATTGCCGCCATTGACGATCTGAAAATTCTGCTGCATGGCGTACGCAACTGGGGGCCGTCGGAAGATCAGCGCGCTGCGCGCCGCGCCGCCGAACTTGGCACCGTGGCGCCGGCCGCTGCGGCCGCGATGACCGAGCGTGGCACGGCACCGAGTATTCCCACTCACGCCACGGCGTTCCTCGCCGGTCAAACGAGTGGTGTCGCGGCCGGCCTCGGCCGCATCGCCATGCGCGGCATTGCCGAAGCTGACGGCGCGCAGGCCGTGCAACACCTCCGTGCGCTCCGCGGCGTCGCCGCCCTCAATGACCTTCCGCCGCTCGCCGAAGTCGTGGCCGCGGCCGACGATGTGGTGAAATCGCTCGAACTCGGCTCCGGCACTCTCACCGACGCGCAACGCGTACTGCTCACCGCAGCGGCGGTCGTGCTGGGCGAGGCGGCTGACGCACTCCGTGCCGGTCGTCGCCCCGAAACGCAGACGCGTGCGGTCACGGCGTTTGCCGCCGCGGCCGAGAAGGTGCACGCCGGCGCACGAGACACCGACCGTATTGTCCCAATTGCAAGCCTCTTTCTTAATGACGGCGGACAGCACGTGGTGCATCTCTCACCACATCCGCCCACGACGCCGGCGCAGCGCTTTCGGTTAGAGGTGGTCAGTCAGGCGGAGCATCTGCGCCGACTGCTTGCCGACGCCGCACGTGCGCAGGACACCCCCACGCGCCAGCGGATTGGTCACGAACTCCGCATGGCCGTGCGCGCGCTCTCGCGCAGCGCGGACAGTTTTGGTGAGCACGCCGTTGCGATGACGCTGCAAGCGCTGATCGAAGGCGCCTCGCTGCTGGATTTTCACGCGCTCAGTCTGCTCGAAGAAGCGACTGCGTTGCTCACGGCCTCTGGGAGCGCCCCACTCGCGCCCGCATTCGAGGCATTGCTCGCGGGGCCTGGCTCCGCTGCCGCGTCGGAGATTGTGCCGATCGAGTCGCTCGCACCAGTCGCCGCGATGGTACGGCCCAGAGCGGCGGTGCCCCCCGCACCCGCCGCCCGCACCGATGACAGCGTGTGGCATCCCACCGATCTCATTGCGGCCGCGGCGCAGCAGGTTGCGACGGACACCGGTACCGCGGCCAGCGATGCCCCCTCGGGAGCGGCGCTCTCCAGCTTGCTGAATGCCGGCCTCGCCGGGCTTTCGCAACTCAACGAGGAGCATCTCAGCGAACCCGCACCGATCGACGAAGACGACTACGGCATCGTGCCCATTGAAGATCTCCTCTACCGCGGCACCGGCGCACTCCAGCGCGCGGTTGAACTCAGCGACGCCCTCAAGCGCGCCCTCGTTCCCGCCACCTCGGACGCGCTCGCCGAACTGTACGACTTGCTCGCTCTTGCCACCGCGGAGTAACACTTCATGAAGTTCGGCTGGCGCGGCGCGCTCGGCATTGCCCTCAGTGCACTGTTGCTCTGGTGGACGCTCAAGGGACAAGACCTCGGCCACATCTGGGATGTGCTCGCCCACTCCGATGCGCGCTATTGGCTCGGCTGTGTGGTCTTTGCCACGCTGATCTTTCCGCTCCGCGCGCGCCGGTGGGCCGCACTGCTCGAACCCGTAGCGGGGCGTCCGCCATTTCGTTCGTTGTGGCAGAGCACAGCCATTGGCATGATGGTGAACAATGTCGTCCCGGCGCGCGCCGGTGAGTTTGCGCGTGCCTTTGTTCTCTCGCGGCAGGAACCGCAGGTCAAGTTCACCGCCGGCTTCGCCTCGCTTGCGGTCGACCGACTGTTTGACGGCACCGTCGTGCTGTTGCTGATGGTGGTCGCGTTACTCGACCCGAGTTTCATGGGCCAGCAGAGCACCGGACTCCTCGTGAACATGCGCATCGCGGCCGCCGTGCTCGCACTGGTGCTCATAGCCGTGGCGCTGCTCGTGTGGGCCCCGAAAATCGTGTTCGCCATTTACGACGCCAGCGTCGGCGCCTTCGCGCCAAAGCTCGCCCCCAAAGGACGCCATCTGCTCGAGGGATTTGCCTCCGGGTTGGGCGTGATGCGCCAACCGAAACTGCTCGCCGAAGTATTCGTGTGGACCGTCATGCATTGGCTCTGCAACGCGTTCGCCTTCTGGCTCGGATTTCGCGCCCTTGGCATCAGCGCGCCAATCACCGCCGCGCTGCTTTTGCAGGGCATCATTGCCATTGGCGTCGCCATTCCGTCGTCACCGGGCTTTTTTGGATTATTCGAGGCCGCCGGCACGCTCGGCCTGGGGTTCTACGGCATCCCCAGCGACAAAGCCGTGAGCTGGGCAATCGGCTTTCATATTCTCTCGTACATCCCCATCACCGTGATGGGCGCGTGGTACCTCACGCGACTCAAGTTGCACCTGAGTGATTTCGGAAGCGGCAACCAGGACGCGGCCTGAGCATGCGATCGGCGCGCCTCGACGCACAGGCCAAGCTCAACCTGTTTCTGCGCATCGTCGGCCGTGAGCCGAGTGGGTATCACCAGCTCTCGACCCTCTTTCAGCGCATCGCGCTGGCCGATGACGTCACCGTGCGACTGACCGAGCACACCCGGTCGCTCGACTGCGTGGGCGCAAAGGTCGGCCCCGTGGAGGACAACCTCGCGTGGCGGGCCGCCACCGCGTTCACCCGCACCGCGCGCTGGCCGGGCGGATTCGCAATTGAAGTGATCAAACGCATTCCCGTGGGTGGAGGGCTTGGCGGCGGCAGCGCCGACGCCGCCGCCGTGTTGCGCGCAATGAATGCGCTCGCGCCGACCCCCCTCAGCGCGGCATCACTCCGGGAGATCGCGTGCACGCTCGGTGCCGACGTGCCGTACCTGCTCAGCGAGGACGCGCTCGCGCTCGGCAGCGGTCGCGGCGAGCGTTTGCTGGCGTGCCACCCGCTCCCGCCTCGAGCGATCCTGCTGGCCCTGCCGCCGTTCGGCGTCTCGAGTGGTGAGGCCTTCGCGTGGTATGCGGCCGCACAGGGCACCGGAGCGCGCTTCTCCAGTCCCGTCGAGCTCGGCATGCCGCTCACCTGGCCGCTCCTCGCACACCACGCCGTGAATGACTTGGAGGAGCCGGTGTTCGCCCGCCACCCGTCGCTCGCGCGACTGCGCGAGGGCTGCGAAGCGTCCGGCGCGGAAATCGCGCGCATGAGCGGGAGCGGTTCGACGATTTTCGCTGTGTACAGCGGCGGCAAGCGACCGAGCGCTGACCCGTCGTTTCCCGACCCCGACACGCGGCAAATTTGGACAACCAGCCTCGAGGCCGTTTCGCAGGTCCGTATCGCGAACTAGTTTTATCGTGAGCGGTGCCCCCTCGTCCAATGGCAGGACATCGGTCTTTGGATCCGAGAATGGTGGTTCGAATCCACCGGGGGCAACTGATCGAGACGGTCATGGCGCGCAGTACTGGCGCCGTGACCGTTTCGCGCATCCCGCACAGTGTCAACGGTTGCGCGTCCCATCCGTCGTTCCCGCCGCGACTGCACCATCACGATCCCCGCCGCGACTGCACCATCACGATCCCCGCCGCGACTGCACCATCACGATCCCCGCCGCGACCCACGCCCTGTGGCGGAGCCGGAATACGCGGGAGTCAGCCGGCATCGGTGCCGGCGAGCGTGGAGGGTGTAGCCGGCCCCCAGCCAACGGCGGTGTAGGGGCCAAGTGCTGTTCCCGCCATAGGTTAGTACGGGACGAGGACACATTAATGCGAGCGGCCAGCGATCGCCGCCTCGTCCAATGACAACCTCAAGCCGATACGGCACTTAGGTTGATTCGCCGCCGCCCTCCAAGTATTTTTAGTGGCTATGCTCTCGCAAGGACTCTCCGTACCCATCAACACCTTCCGCGTCATCACCGGAACCGGCAATCCCGCGCTCGCCGAAGGGATCGCCGAGTATTTGGGCGTGGCGCTGTGCAAGGCGACGACGTCGCGTTTTGCCGACGGCGAGGTGTTTGCGCGCATCGACGAGAACGTGCGCGGCGCGGATGTGTTCATTGTGCAGTCCACGAACCCGCCCGCTGAAAACGTGATGGAGTTGTTGCTGCTGATTGACGCGGTGCGCCGCGCCTCGGCCGCGCGCATCACGGCCGTGATTCCCTACTTCGGCTACGCTCGGCAGGATCGCAAAGACCAACCGCGCGTGGCCATCGGCGCCAAGCTCATGGCCAAGATGATCGAGGCCGCCGGCGCACATCGCGTGCTCGGGCTCGATTTTCACGCGCATCAGCTGCAGGGCTTTTTCGATCTGCCGGTCGACCATCTGTACGCCGCGCCCGTCTTCACGGCGCACTATCGCAAGAAGCAGCTCGAAGATCTCGTCGTCGTCGCGCCGGACGTTGGCAGCGCCAAGATGGCGCGCGGCTTTGCCAAGCGCCTCAATGGCTCGCTGGCGATTATCGACAAACGCCGCCCGACGGCGAATGTCGCCGAAGTGGTCAACGTGGTCGGTGAAGTGGAGGGCAAGGATTGCCTCATCCCCGACGACATGATTGATACCGCAGGCACCGTGAGTGAAGCCGCGCGTGCGCTCAAGGCGCTCGGTGCCAAAGATATTTATGTCTGCGCCACGCACGCTCTTCTGTCTGGGCCGGCCGTGGAGCGGTTGTCGAAGGCGCCGATCAAAGAAATCGCCGTGACAAACTCGATTGCGCTGCCGGATTCGCGGCTCTTTCCGCAGTTGACGGTGCTGAGCGTGGCCGAGTTGTTGGGCAAGGCCATTCGCTACACGCACGCTGACCAGAGCGTCAGCGCGCTGTTTGAGTAGCGGGTTGTCCGTGCGTAGAGCGTTTTTGGTCGTAAACGGTTAACGGTTAACCGTTTACCGTTAACGACTGAAAACGAGCGATAGCGCAAAGATTGCAGGTGCAGCACAGACGCGCCGCTGGGCCGGCGAATGACCGGGACCCCACGTTGCGCGGAATTTTTCAGAGGTAGTGTCACATGGCTTCGCAGAATCTCGCCGCCAAGAAACGCTCGGCGGTTGGTAAAGGTGTCGCTCGTAAGCTCCGTGCCGCCGGTGAAGTGCCGGCCGTCATTTACGGACACAGCCGCGACTCGCAGGCGTTGTCGCTCAACACGTTCAACCTTGAGCGTCTGCTCGACAAGCATTCGTACCGCACGACGGTCATCGATCTCGACATCGAAGGCACGCAGGCTCGCACGCTGATCCGCGAGATCCAGCGCCATCCGTACAATCGCGCCATCCTGCACGTGGATTTCCAGGAGTTGGTGGCGGGCGAGAAGGTGACGGTGCGCGTGCCGCTGGTGATGGTGGGCACGCCGGAAGGTGTACGCGTGGGCGGCGGTATCCTCGAGACGATGATGCGCGAACTGACCATCGCCGTGGATCCGGCCGACATCCCGAACCACCTCGATGTGGATGTGAGCAACCTGCACATTGGTCACTCGATTCACGTCAGCGACATCAAGGTGCCCGCCGGCGTCGAAGTCATGGACGAGCCGAACGCACCGGTCTGCTTGTGCGTGGTGCCGAAGGCGGCGGCTGAGCCGGTTGCTGGTGCCGAAGGCGCGACGACCGCGTCCGAGCCGGAAGTCATCCGCAAGGCGAAGGCGGATGATGACGCGGCGGAAGGCGCGGACGGCAAGAAGTAATCCCCGAGCGCTGAATCGCGGTGAAGGTTATCGTTGGCCTCGGCAACCCGGGGCGCGAGTATGCCGGAACCCGTCACAACGTCGGCTGGTGGGTCATCGACCACCTGGCCGACGTTTGGCGTTTCGACGGTTGGAAAAAGGATCACGAAGCCCTGATCGCCACCGGCACCGTCGGTGGCGTGAAGGTGCGTCTCGTAAAACCGCAAACATTCATGAACGAGAGCGGCGCGGCGGTGCGGCACTATGCCCGCCGCCCGTTCTTTGCGGTGGCCAGCGATCTGCTGGTGGTCGTCGATGAAGTGGCGCTCCCCGTGGGGCGCTACCGCTTTCGCGCCAAGGGCTCGGCCGGCGGGCACAACGGACTCAAGAGTATTGAGCACCATCTGCACACGCAGGACTACGGGCGGTTGCGGATTGGCGTGGGGCCGGCGGAGTCGGAGCGCGCGGTGGGCGTGCTGCGCGACTACGTGCTCGGAGACTTTGGAAAGATGGAGGCGACGGAGCTTCGGGCGTTGATGCCGACGTTTACGGCCGGGGTGGAGATGTGGCTGGAGAAGGGGATGCTGGAGGCGATGAACGCGTTTCCGGGGAAAGACAAAGGCGAGTAGACGGTTGTTCGTTTTCGGTTTTCGGTTAGCGGATAACGGTAAACCGCAAACGAACAACGGTGCACGACCGAAAACACCGACGCTGTTACGGCGCAACACCCCGCTTCAACAGCGGAAGCGCTGCCGGTTGGACACGAACCCGCCGCAACAGCGCCGAGAGCATTTGTTTCACTTGCTCCGCGCGTGCATCGAGCCGTGCGTATACCGGTCCAGGGAGCGAACCGAGGTCATGCGCCAGCAGCAGGTGATAGTGCAGCTGATAGGCCGAGGCGAGCGCAATCTGCAGGAATCGAGCAAACTCGCGAGGCGTACTGTGGCCGCACCCTTCGGCGATGTTCGCAGGGATTGCCGCCGCAGACCGTAGCATCTGACCGCTGAGCCCAGGAAACGGGCGCCCGCTCGACGCGAGAAGCCCCCGATGCGTCTCAAGCACCAACTCGTGGCTTTTGGCCCACACATCAAGTTTGCGATAGTCCTGCATCAGACCTCCGGTTCCGTGCAATGTCGGAGGCCGCGATGCGGGAAAAGCCATCAAATGATCGCGAGCGATTACATTTCCTTTCGTGTTCTGGTCGTTAACGGTTAACCGTTAACGGTTTACCGTTAACTCGCCCTCGTCTTTATGCTAAAGCTCGGCATCGTCGGCCTCCCCAACGTCGGCAAATCCTCGCTGTTCAACGCCCTCACGGCCGCCAAGGCTGAGGCCGCGAACTATCCGTTCTGCACCGTCGAGCCGAACGTCGGCATGGTGGAGGTTCCCGATGCGCGCCTCGACGCACTGGCGGTGATCGTGCAGCCGGAGCGCACCGTGCCCGCCGTCGTCCAGTTCGTGGACATCGCGGGTCTCGTGAAAGGCGCATCCCAGGGCGAGGGACTCGGCAATAAATTCCTGACGAACATCCGCGAGACCGACGCGATTGTGCACGTCGTCCGCTGCTTTGATGACCCCGATGTGACGCACGTGATGGGCGCCGTGGACCCCGTGCGCGACCGTGAAGTGATCGAGTTCGAGCTAGCACTCGCCGATCTCGGCTCCGTCGAAAAGCGGTTGGAGAAATCCAAGCGCGCCGCGCGCATTGGCGAAAAAGAAGCGATCGCCGAACTCCCCGCGCTCGAGAAAGCGAACGCTGCCCTCGCCGAAGGCAAGGCACTCTGGCACGTGTCGCTCACCGACGACGAGCGTGCCCTGCTCTCCACGCTGCAGCTGCTGACGCTCAAGCCGATTCTCTACGCGGCGAACGTAACCGACGCCGAACTCGCGGGCGACGAAGGCGCGTACGTCACGGCGCTGCGCGCCGCGATTGCCGCCGACCACGAGCCCGCTGAGGTCGTCACCTTCTCGGCGAAGATCGAAGGCGAGCTCGCCGATCTCGCGCCGGATGACCGCAAAGAATTCTTGCAGTCGCTTGGCATTGAATCCGCCGGCCTCGACCGATTGATTCGCGGCGGCTATCACCTGCTCGGCCTCGAGACGTATTTCACAGCCGGCGAAAAAGAAGTCCGCGCGTGGACGATTCACCACGGCGACACGGCCCCCAAGGCAGCCGCGGTGATTCACACCGATTTTGAGCGCGGCTTTATTCGCGCCGAAACGGTGAGCTACGTCGATTTCATTGCGAACGGCGGCTGGAAGGGCGCCAAGGAAAAAGGCGTCGTGCGCAGCGAAGGCAAGGAGTACATCGTGCAGGATGGTGATGTGCTGCTGTTCCGCTTCAACGTCTAGCCAACCGCTGGGCGTCGCGGGGAGCGTCGGCCGGTCAGAGCGCGAGTAGCGTCCTCACACGTGCGTCCGTCGTGCTCACAGACTCCCACGAGCCCTCGGCGAGCACGACGCCGTGGTCGAGTACCACCACGTGGTCGGCCGCGCGCGCCACGCGGAGCCGGTGCGAGACGATCACGACGGTCATTCGCGGAAGGAGCGCGCGGAGCGACTGAAGAATCGCCGCCTCATGTTCCGCATCGAGGGCGCTCGTGGCTTCGTCGAGCACGAGCAGAGCGGGCTCCCTCAGCAGGGCGCGCGCCAGCCCCAAACGCTGCCGCTCGCCACCGGAGAGCATGGCGCCCCGATCACCGATGGGTGTATCGAGCCCCGCCAGCAATACATCCACGAACCGTGCCGACGCTGCGTCGAGGGCCGCGTGCATCGCCGCGTCGCTGGCCCCGGGTTGCGCCCACTGCAGATTCTCGCGCACGGAGCCGGGAAAGAGAACCACATCCTGCGGAAGCAGACCAACGCGTGCGCGCCACGTGCGCAGGGCCTGATCGTCGAGGACAGCACCGTCGGCGCTCACGACCCCCTCCTGTGGACGCAGTAAGCCGATGATGAGATCCACGGCGGTGCTCTTGCCAGCTCCGGAAGGGCCAACGATGGCCGTCATGCGTCCGGCCGGGAGGTGGAAGGATCCGCACTGCATCGCGGCTCGGGTCGCACCTTCGTATTGGTATGTGACGTTGGCCAGCGCAACGGTCGGCGCGGCGGAGCCGTGCGCCACGCGCACGGGCAAGTCCGGGAGCGACTCCGAGTCCCGCTCGCTGGTCGCAATCATTTCCTGCAGCGCATCCCACGTGGCGAGCGATTCCTGGAGCGACTGCCACTGCATCTGTGCGGCCGCCACGCGCGGCACGAGCCGAGCGTAGATCGCGAGCAAGAGGAGAAGCGCGGCCGGTGAGAGACGCAGCACCGCAAGCGCCACATACACGATGACGCCCAGCATCACCGCGGAGCCAAGGCCAACCGCCGCTGCCGCGCGCGCGCGATGGGCGTCGAACTGCCGCGCACTCTGCGTGAGCGCATCGTCCAGTCGCGTGTAGTCGCCGATCGTGCGTCGTTCCGCCGCATAGCCCTTCACGGCTTTCATGCCGCCGATGATGTCCGTGGTCGCACGGAACAGCGCTTCGCCGAACGCCATTAACTGCGCCCCCTCAGCACGTCCCGGCGCTCGCAGCCACCGCAACAGGCCGAACAGCGCGAGCCCAGCCGCCACAACGAAGAGCGTCACGGGCCACGAGATTCGTAACGCAATCAGGAGCGACACACTCATCGCGAGTGCTTCCGCCAGCAGATGCAACAGGAGACGCGTCGCCGCGTTGGCATGGTCGGTGTACACGGTGAGCGCCTGCACCACATCCGCACTGCGCATCCGGACAAACTTTGGCCACGGGAGCGACACGATCGCGCGAAATAGCCGCTGGCGCTCCTGCGACACCACGTGCTGCGCGAGACGTGCGGACTGCACGGACTCGGCTTGCACGAGCAGTGTGCGAACGCCCAACACGACCACCGTCACGGCCAAGACCACGGGCAAGGACATCGGCAGTCCAACGGAGAGCAATAAGGCTCCCACGCGCCGCGCCATGCCGTCCATGGGTCCGCTGCCGAGTGACACGCCGGCTTGCGCGAGCATGGGCACCAGGAGCAACAGCCCGGCACCCTCGGTGAGCGCGGACAACACCAGCAACAGCACGGAGCGAAGCATCGCCGCGCGCCCACGATGCCAGATCGCGAACGCAAACTCGATGAGCGACACGCGCGCCGGGCCGCTCATCCGATCAGCCGGCGCCACGACGCCACGCTTCGCGGCACCATGCGCCAGGCGAGGCGCGCCCAGCGCAACAGCAAATACAGCGGCGCCAGCAACGCCGGAAGCCGCATCAGTTCCCACTCTCGCATGCTGGGGTATAGCGTTCGCACCAGACCGCGACGCAGTCGATCGCGTCGACGCTCTAGGCACGCCTGCTCAAACGCCGATTCTTCTTGCTCCGTCCATGCCCCGTTACGGTGCCAGTGCTCCAGCACCGTCTGCGCCAGCGCATAGACCTGCAGTTCTGCCTGAGGTGCCAGCGCCCAGCCATCGGGGACGGACACACCCAGCACCCGGCGCGCGAGTGCAGCGCCAATGCGTAACGCGGTGCATCCTCCGACGTCGCGCGCGCGCTGCCACACCGCGGCGGAATCCAACGTCGCCCGCTGCAGGAACGTGGCGAACGCCACGAGGGACTCGAGTTCTTCCCAGTGGTGACGTGTGGCGTGCAAGGCCAACAAGAGTACCTGATCGGCGTCACAGGGCGCCAAGACCTCCGTGCTGCCAATGCGTGTACGAATCGCGCGGGCGCAGACCTCGGCCACCGGTGGACTCCAGGGCACACGCTCGGACGCGAAGCGCCAGTGCAGCTCAACAAACGGCTCGTCTGCCGAGGGCCACGCCATCGCTGCGTGCCCCTGCGCGGCGAACAACACGGCTTCCTGCGCCGGCGACATGCCGCTGCGCGAGCGCAGCCCGGCGCTCACCAGCGCGCGCCGCGCCGCTCGAAACTCGGACGGCGTCACAACAAAATCAAGATCCACACAGGTCCGCGCGCCTGAATCGCCGTACGCGGCAAGCGCGAGCGCGGGGCCTTTGTACGCGAGCGCATCGACCCCCGCCTGCGCAAACGCCGCCGCCACGCGCGCGAGCGCCCCGGTGGCGCGAAGCGCCTCTACCGCATTGGCGCGGCGCGCCAAACGCCACGCCGCTGTTGCGTCCGCCGGAATCAATGCGGCCGGAAGCCTCTCGAGACGCGACCCCACGAGCGCAACCATGCGATGGGTGTTCGCCAGTTGCAACACCTCGAACCAATCCGTCACGCATCCGGCCGCCTGTTCAAACGCGCGCACCGAACCCACACCCACCTGTAGGCGACCGGCCGCCACCAGTAACGCAAAAGCGGGTGGCTCGTGCGGAGCGATCCGGTTGTCGATGGCCATCACCTCAGCCTTCGTCGGGCTTGCCGTCTGCGCCGCGTGCGCGGGTTCACGGAGGCGGGCACTAGGCACGACTCGCTCCGAGCACGACGTCGACGAGGGTCGACAGGCGCGCCATGTCCGCGTGCGGCGTCACACGACGCAGCGGCACCCGTTCGGTGACGCGCGCGATCATGGTGAGTTCTGCGGCTCGCATGTCGCCGTCAAGCAGGTAGTTCGCCGAGGTTTCAGAAACGAGGTCCAGCAACGCCTCCGCGCCGCGCGCCGGCCCGACATACGGAGCCCGCTCGTCCGTCGACCGCGGCATGAGCAAAAATATGCCACCCAACGGCACTGGCTCGCCCGACAATCCGGCGCCGAATTCGTCGAGTGGAAACGCAAGCTTTGGCCACCCCGGCGCCAAGGCGGTGAGGCGCGCGTCATCGCCCACGAGCGCATGCGCCGACTCCGGCCAGAGCCGCAAGTGCGCATACGCCGGGGACGCTATCACGAGGCCACCCGTCAGGCGCAACGCCAGCACATCGTCCGTCATCACGGCATGGCCGCGCAAGGCAAAGGCAGCGGCGGTGGTGCTCTTCCCCGCCCCAGGCGCCCCGCAGAACGCGATAACCTGCCGGTCGATCACCACCGCACTGGCATGCAACGAGAGCACGCCGAGCCGACGCAGCACATAGCCGAGCACTGGACCCAACAAGTAGACCGTCGTGTCGGCGAGCGTCATGGTAGTCGGCCACACCGCCCACACTTCGCGGCCGTCGGCACGCACATAAAACGTGGTGCCGTCGTCATAGCTGAGGCGCACGCCGTCGCGACCGCGGAGCCAGGCGGCCTCGAGCACCGGCGCGTCCTCGTCGCGCGTGTCGGCGCGGTACACCAGGCCGTCCTCCGCCAACGGTTCATTGGCCCACAACGGGACGCGCTGCAGGTGCACCTCCACGTCTGGCACCGAGCCGATGGCCGCAGCGCGTAGACCCGAGAGCGCCCCGTCGGTCCGAACCGTGAGTCCGCACAACGCGTAATCAGGCATGCCTGTGGCCAGTAGAATCGTTGGCCCGCCGTGCCTCCTGCTCGCGCACCGCACGCGCCGGCAGCAACTCGGCCAGCGACGATTGGCGAAACGCCGTCGCCCGACCATCAACGGCAGACTCGTGCGTCGTGTCCCACGAGTACACGTATGTCTCGCCCACGAGCAGGGCGCGCCACGCGACGTGCACGCGATCACCGGGCGACACCGGCAACGCGGTCGTGAGCGGAAAGAGCGCCTGCCCGTAGAGGGCGCGCGGTGCCGCCGGTGCGTTCGAGATGGCGGCGCCGCCCGCCATCTCCGCATCAAACCAGACCGCGATCCCCTCCATGAGCCCACGGTGTTCGATCGTCCACTGCACGTCGCCGGCGACATTGGGGGTCGAGACGGTTTCGAGATCGATGCGCGCCAGTTCACGCGGCGCGGCCAGTTGATCGGACGCACCGAGTCGCACACGCCACCACACATCGCGGATGCGGCGCGCCACTGCGCGGCGACTGATCCCGTATGGCATCTCGCCAAGCGACGCGTCCGACGCGAGCGTCTGACACGGGGCGGCCCACAGGGTGTCGCGCAACACCGTCAAGCGCGCGTGTGGGACTAGATGCCGAGCGCGCGCATCGGCGATGATGGCGAACCGATGACTGAAGGTCGGCAACACACCGCGCAGATCCTCAATCAGCACATCGCCCCGTTCGGGGAGCGAGAGTGTGAGCGCATCACCGTGCAACACCTCGACGATGTCGGCGTAGCCGTTGTCGGCCACCAACTCGCGCGCGACATCGGCGACGTCACTGCACTCAATGGCATACACGCGGCGCGCACCAGCCCGCGCCGCGGCCACCGCAAAAAACCCGGCGCCGGTTCCAATCTCGACGACCACATCGCCCGGGCGCACGGCCGCGGCAATAGCGGCGAGGTACGCCTGGGTCCGCTCGGGGTCCGCCAGCATCGCGTCGTAATCGTGCAGGTCGTACTTCACCATATTGAGAGCAAAGGGGCCGCGGCGCGGCCGTGCGAGGTCAGCGCGTCTTTTTCCGGCCACCCGTTCCGCCATCGGCTGCGGCGGCGTTCGAGAATCCCGCGCGCTTGGTGTGCTCGCTCAGCGAGCCAAATCGCCGCAACGAGGGCGTGGCATACGGAGCGCGATCCACACCGGTCTTCGGCGTGCGGGGCTGGTGCCGGACGGCATCGATCGTTTTCATCACTCTCCATGGTGTGTCGGTTCGCACCGCCGAACGCCGCACTCGGAAGGCGGGTGTCGGCGACGGCTATCTGGTCTTTTTCATGGTACCTGTTCCACCATCTAAGACTGTGCTGGTGTTCGCAACCGCGCCGGTGCGCCGGCTGAGCACGCCAAAGCGTTGTAAAACCGGCGTCGCATAGGCACCACGAACCTTATGTAGTTTCGGACGACGAAGCCGTTCCGTTCACTTCCAATGCATCGGTCATAACTACCCTCGGGGGGAGGGGCGGGGAGTGCGAACTAGTTACAGGAAGCATCCGGTTCGCAGCGAACGACGATCAGGGCATACATAATCAATAGAGAC
>CANIWQ010000010.1 GCA_947471365.1 Gemmatimonadota bacterium
ATCCACTGCTCGGTCTTTGCCGTAGCGGTGTCGGAGAGCGTCGCTGCGGTGCGAGCCGGAGCCTTTGGCGCCGATTGCGCCGCGAGTGGTGTACCCAGCGCGAGCAGCGTAGCGACGCAGAAGGCCAGCAGGGCGAAGTGACGCAGGAGAATCTCCGGAAAATGGACGTTCGAGAGAATACTGCGAGGTGGGTAGAAGTACCAGCCGTGCTAGGGCGATCGTGTTTCGCGCAGCACGGTGAGCGAATAGGGTGGCACGACGATCGTCTCCCCCGCGCGCCGGGTGCTCGTGCGAGGCGGCAGGCTTTTCGACGGACGTCCCTTGGTGCCGTCGGCATGCCAGGCGTATTCGGCGTCCGAGTATGAGAGCACGGTTCGCGGTCCGTTCGCTCGACCGCCAAACGCGGCGCCAAAATCAAGTGTCACGCGAAAGGCGCGGTCCGGATCCTTGTTCACGAGCATGGTCGACCACGTCCCATCCGGGCGGTGCACAACGTAGGCGGAAAGGAGTTCGTTGTCGTCGCTGTCGTGAACGTCGCTCTCCGCGGCGAACATCGTATGGTCGCCTCCGCTCGGCGTTACCCATTCGCGCATCATCAACTGCGCGCCGTAATAGGTAGCCACGCGTGCGCGGATGCGACGCTGGTCGTCAGTGAGGAAGAGCAGGTTGTTGCCCCACTGATGGCAGCGCGCGCTTTTGTCGAGTGACGTGGGCTCCCATCCATACAGGTAGGCTTCGCGTCCGCCGAGGCTGAGAAAGCGGCCGACGATATCGGCGTTGAGCAGTGCCCCCGCGAGTTCTACCTGCGATTGTCCCGCGAACGCCGAGTAGCCGTATTCGGCGATGATGCGCGGAATGTTCGCGGGGAGTCCGTCGTGTTCAATCCGCTGTAAGCGATCGGTGATCCGTTCGGATGCGGCCGCGAGTTGCGGCGCGGAGGTGCCGCAGATGTCGTCGTACGGATACCACTCAAACGAAAAGAAGGTAAAATCGCCGGGGCGTCCGCGTTGCGCGAGCGATGCCAGAAAGCGCGGAATCCACGTTTCGCTTGCGCTGTCGCCAGCGCTGTCGGCGGGCCACGCGAACATCACGCGGCTCTCGAGTCCTTGAAAGCCAGGCCCGCCGAGTGGTGCCGTGGGCCAGTGGGCGCGAATGGCGCGTGCGACCTGCGCATACAGCGTTGCGTAGTCTTCGGGGGTCACGTACTGCCCGTCGGGCTCCTCGCCCATCTCAATGCGTCCCACGGCGTAGCCGCGTCGGCGCAGAAAGCGAATTTCCGCCGCCGCGTCCTCGGGTGTGCCGTAGAGCACGGGCACGGGGATCATCGCCGGACGCCCGAAGGTGAGCCCGCTCCTGAAGACGCGATCGAAGCCCGGCTGTTCAAGTTCGACGTCGATGTCTGTGGCGCGGTGCCAGGGATCGGTGCTGGAGGCGTACGTCGTAGATTGGCGGTGTGAATCGGCGCCGTGTCGCACGGCATCGCGCAGCGTGCGGCCCTCGAGGGTGCCGATCTCGATTTCTCGAATCGCGTAGCCCGCGGAGTCACGCGGATCAGTGACGGGGAGGGCGACGCGCGCGGTACCGCGCGGTGTGTCTGACGTAGCGCTCGAGTACGCGCTCGTGTACGCGCTCGCGGTGAGCACGAGCCGCACGAAGCGTGCGCTCACCGGCGTGTCGGCAAGGCGGCGCAGTGCCGTGCCGCCGCGGCCCTCGCGTTCGGTGCCGTTGGCGAAGGTGACCCAACGTCCTGGGGGGTGCTCGTCGACATCGTGCACGTTCTCGCCGCGCCAATACTGCACGCGAAACGCCGAGGCGTGCGGTGCGCCCCAGTGAATGCGCATGGCATCCACGGGGAGTGGGCGACCCAAGTCCACAATCACCCACTGTGGGAGCAACGAGTCCGCGGTGCCGGTGAAGCGGTGGTCGAGGTACGGGTTGCTCTTCCAAAACGAGACCGTGTCGCCGTCGTCGAGGCGAGAGAAGCCGGCGTTGTCGATTTCGTCGGTGGTTCCGCGTCGCGGCAGTCGATAGCCGTGCGTCAGGAGAATCGGCGCGGTGGACGAATCGTCGGACAGCCAATAGCCGCGCTGGTGCGCCGCATCGCTCCAGCGTCCACGTGGATTCCAGTGCCAGCTCTGAACGCCAAGCTCTGTGCGCAGGCGGACGGTGGCCATGGCGACGCCGACGGTTTGCATGGCGGCGATGTTCGCGCGCGTGAAGACGAGCGGCACGACGCCTTTGCCGTGGCCGTCGAGTCCGCCGCCGAAGGTGGAGCGCGGGTCAAAGCGGTTCACGGCGGTGCGTTCGGTGTGCACCGTCACAACGGCGTCGGCGATTGGCGCGGTGGCGCGCGTCCGCGCGTCCGGCGTTGGCTGGCGCGTCGCGCGCGTCGCGCGTTGCGCGGGTGCGACGGCAGCGTGCGCGAACAGGCACAGCACGAACGCCATGACGGTCGCGCGCCGATTCACGAGAGGCGCCGCGCCAGGAGGTCCGAATGGAGGTGCCAGCCCAACAGTCCGGCGAGCCCCATCAGCACACCAAAGCCGGTGGGAATCAGCGCCTCCCAGTACAGCCATCGCGTGCGGGTGAGAATGGTGACCGCCAGCATCGAGATGGCAATGGCGCACAGCGCGTCGGATAAGTCGAATTGGTCGTCGCGGTAGTTCAACGCGTCGTACGTGTTTTGATCGTCCTCGGCCTGCTTGCGCACGACGTCCTTCTTGTCTTTCTGGTCTTGGACGAGCGCCTCGTACTTGGCGATCGCGTCTGCGTAATCGGCCCGCTGTGTCGCAGGGGCGACGGCGGCCGAGAGCCGGAGCTGCGTGGCCGTGGCATTGGCGATTTCTTCGCGAATGTTGCGTGCCTGATAAAACGACCAGTGATCGATTTTGTCGGCCTGCGCCTGTTGCATGCCTTGCACGATGTTGTCGTCTTTGACTTTACAGACGCCGAGGAACGTGGCGAGCAATGCGACGGTGATGGCCACGCGGCTGCCCAGTCGCGCGGCGTCGCGGTCACTGGTCGCCGCGTGTGCGTCGGTGGCGGTCTGCGCCGATTCCAAGGGGTCGATTTCCATAGGCTCAATATTAGCGCGAAGTGGCCGGAGTCGCCTGCAGGGAGTAGGATTCCACGGTACCGCACGGTACCGCACGACACGACACGACACGACACGACACGACACGACACGACACGACACGGCACGGCGCGGTGCGGTCCGGTGGTCACCACTTCATCCTGCGTGTGAGGCATTTTGCAATGCGACGTCTGCTGCGTAGGGTGATCCAAGTTCTTGTGGTGCTCGTGTCGGCCGACATTGCCTATGCCACGTGGAGTATTCCCGAACGCACCACACTCGACGCGGCGGCGCGCGCCGGCGCACCAGGAAAATTCGCGACACTCTCGGCGGGCGTCACGCACTACGAGATAAGCGGGCCAGATTCGGGACGCCTTGCCGTCCTCGTGCATGGATTCTCGGTGCCGTACTACATCTGGGACTCGACGGTGGTCGCGCTCACCGGGGCAGGGTATCGCGTGTTGCGCTACGATCTGTACGGGCGTGGGTATTCGGATCGTCCGGATGTGGCATACTCGGGCGCTCTGTTCGACCAACAGCTCGACGACTTGCTCGACTCGCTCCATGTGACCACACCAGTGGACCTTGTGGGCCTCTCGTTCGGAGGCTTTGTGACCGCGCACTACGCGGCGGGGCACGCCGCGCGGTTGCGTACACTCACGTTCGTAGATCCTGTGGCCGGATCTCCCGCGCCGCCGAGCATTTTTCGGTGGCCGGTGCTAGGGCTGTGGCTCTGGAACGTGACGCAGTTGCCGGGAAAGGCCGAGAGTCAAACGGGCGACTTTCTGCATCCCGAGCATTATCCAGGATGGGCGGACAAGTATCGCCCGCAAATGCGCTACAAGGGTTTTGGACGCGCGCTCCTCTCGAGCGCCACCGAAGCCTCGCGTGTGCCGATGGACACGATCTACGGAGCCGTGGCCAAGACGGGTGTACCGACGATGCTCATTTGGGGGAAACAAGACCAGACGGTGCCGTTCCCCCTCTCGGACGTGGTGCGACGGGCGATTCCCGCCATCGAGTTTGTGCCCGTGGACTCGGCGGGGCACCTGCCGCATATCGAACAGTCCCGGACGGTGCACGCGCGGTTCCTCGCCTTTCTCGGGGCGCATGCGGCGAAGTAGCGGGTCGCGGGGCGCGTGAGGAGCGGCGTCCTCTTGGTCGGTCGCTCCCTAGCGCGCGCTCTCGGGCGCAGGTAGGATCAAGTAATGGCTCATCTTCATAAGTTTTACGGTGCTTTTGCAATGCTGTGGTGCGCGGCCCCCGTGGCAGCGCAGGCCACCAAACCCACCGCGTCGGTGATCTTCACCACCAAGGATCTCGCGCCGATCGCTGTGACGGGTGGACGAGCGGTGGCGTCGGACGCGGCGGCGGTGGCGAAGGCGCAGCAAACGCTGATCGCGATGCGTGAATACTGCCAGATGGTGGAGCGCGACGGCGTGCTGTACGTCGTGTTCGACAGTTCCACACCGTTCGTCGTGTCGCAGATGCCAAAGTCCGGAGTTGAGTGGATGGGCTTTGCGGGCCGCGTGCATGCCACGGACTCGACCTTCCATCAGCGGAGCCGTGCGGTGTCGGTCCTGCGCGACGGCAAGGTGATGGCGGAGGTGTCAGCGGTCGGGGTCGTGGTCCTGAAGTAGGGCGGTTCCACCCGCTGGGGCGTACGCTTCAGTATATTGATTGACCTACGAGGAGCGTGTTTGTGGTGAAACCGAATTTCGGCTTCCAGAAGCGCCAGAAGGAACAGGCGAGAGAACGGAAGAAGAACGAGAAAGCGCAACGGAAGCTCGAGCGGGGCGATCAGCCGCTGGAGCTGGAGGCATATGGGCTGATGCCTGCGACGCCGGCGGAGCCAGAGGCCGGTGGCGAGCAGGGGACGGAGACGCCCGAGGCATAGTCGTGGTGCCGGTCTCGCGCCGGCGCCGTGGGCGGTCGTTGTCGTCAGCCTTGGCTGGCAGGCAACGTCACTCGAAAGATGGTGCATCCAGGGGCGGACTCACTCAGTGTGAGTCGGCCCCCGTGCATTTCCGCAATGCGCCGCGCGATCGCGAGCCCCAGTCCCGCGCCGCTGGCGGTACTGGCCGCGCTGGACGCGCTGGCCGCGCTGGCCGCGCTGGCCGCGCTGGCCGCGCTGGCCGCGCTGGCCGCTATCGCGGCCAGCCCCTCGGTATGGTCGGCGCTCGGCGTGAGCTCCGCGGCCTCCGCACTGTCGTCGCGCGAACGTGCGGCGTCGACCCGGAAGAATCGTTCAAAGATGCGCGACTGCGCCTCGGCCGGAATGCCGATCCCGTCGTCGCGGACAGTGATCGCGTAGTCGGTGGTGATGTGCTCCAGCGCGACCGTTACCGTGCCGCCAGCCGATGAATATTTAATGGCATTGTCGAGCAAGTTGAGCAGGAGGCGGCCCAGCAGATCGGCGTCCCCTGTGAAGGGCGCGTCCGCCGTGGCGGTGAGTTCGAGCTGCACGCCGCGCCGTTCGGCCACGGCCCGCACGGCGCGTGTGGTGTCGAGCACCAGTTCATCGAGATACAGCGGCGCCTGCTGCATGACAAGGTGGCCCGCGTCGGCGCGCGCGAGCAAGAAGAGGTCGTCGACAATGCGCGTGAGTCGGCGCGTAGCATTCCGCATCACGCCCAGCGAGGCGCGGTACTCGTCTTCGGTGCGATGCTCGCGCGCCAGCGTGACATCGGCCTCGGTGCGCAGGATCGCCGTTGGGGTGCGCAACTCATGCGAGGCGTCGGCCACGAAACGGCGTTGTTGCTCAAACGAATGTTCGAGCCGGTCGAGGAGATCGTTGATGACGCGCGCCAGGCCGACGAGTTCGTCGCCCCCACCCACGGGAAGTCGCTGGGCTAGGTTGGAGGCGCTGATCTCGGCCGCGTGCGCGGCCATCGACGCCACGGGGGCGAGACTCCGTTTGGCGAGGATCGAGGCGCCGGCCGCCGCGCACGCCACAAGCACGGGAATGGCAATGAGAAAGGTGCGACGGATGCGCGCGAGCATGTCGTCAGCGTCGCGCAGGGAGTAAGCGCCGGCAATGCGATACGATTCTGCCCCGACGGTGAGCGGGCGCGCGAGCACGCGATAGTGGTCACGTTCACTGGGAAAGGTGAACGCGATCGGCGCGCTTAGATTGCGGCCGCGCAGTGCGGCCACGACTTCCCGACTCACTTCCGGCGACGGCGTGGCGGTCGGCTGGCGGTCGTTGTCCGCTAGCGCCGTCATCGCGATCACCGCGCCGGTGGCGTCGAGCACCACGATGTGCAAATCGCGAAAGCGTACTTCATCGACAGTCGCGCGAATGGCGGCCGGCGCACCGGACGTGGCCCGACGTTCGGCCGCTACCTCGCGCGACAGCGCGGAGAGCGCGTCGCGAATAAAGTGATCGGTGCGCGCCTGTAACGTGACGCCGAAGGTGAAGTATCCCGCAAGGGCAAAGCCCACAAGCGGCACGGCCAGCAGCAGGGAATACCAGAGCGTGAGACGGGCGCGCAGTGACGACGGCCACGGACGCACGCGCCTCACTCCGGCCGGCGCTTGCCGCGTGTCGCGCGCGCTGCGCGAGGCGCGCGAGGCGCGCGAGGCGCGCGAGGCGCACTCGGCTTCTGGGGCGCCGTGGCGACCGCGCTCTTGGTGCGGGCGGCTGAGGGGCTCTTGGCGGGCTTGCCCGGGATCGGTGCTTCGAGCAGAAAGCCGCTGCCGCGTACCGTGGAGAACAACGCCTCGGTCTCACCGTCGTCGAGCTTATGGCGGAGACGGCTGGCGTAGACGTCGAGGATGTTCGAGAAGGTGGCACGCGTGTCGCCCCAGACGTGCGCGAGCAGGTCGGCGCGGGAGACGACGCGCCCCGCGTTGCGCGCCATGTAGACGACGAACGCGAACTCGGTGGCCGTGAGCGGAATGTCGCGTACACCCCGCCGTGCCGTATGGCGCAGGGTGTCGATCACGAGGTCGCCCACCACGAGCCGAGGCGGTGGGTCGTCGCCGCGCCGCCGCGTGAGGGCGCGGAGTCGCGCGAGGAGCTCGCCGAAGTCGAACGGTTTGGTGAGGTAGTCGTCGGCACCGGCATCGAGGCCCGCGATGCGCTGATCCACGCCGTCGAGCGCGGTGAGCATCAGAATGGGCAACTGATTCCCGCGCTCCCGTAGCGTGCGACAGACGGCTATGCCGTCCTTGCCGGGGAGGAGGACGTCGAGAATGAGTGCGTCGTAGCTGCCGTCGGCGGCGAGGGCGAGCGCCTGCGTCCCGGTGGCCGCCTGATCTACCGTATAGGCCGCTTCGCGGAGCCCCCGGGTGATGGAGGCACGGAGCTGGCGGTCATCTTCCGCGAAGAGGAGTCGCATCAGACCAAGTTACGCGAAGCAGAGGGCCGAGGGCTACCGGGGTGCCTTTTTGGCGCGACGGGCTCGGGGTGGCGGCTGGTACGAGAGGAGGTCGCCGGGCTGTACGTCGAGCACCTGGCAGATGCGGGCCAGCGTGTCGGCGGTAAAGCGTCCAAACTGAAGCTCCGGGTCGGCCAAGCGGTAGGCGGTGGGGACGGTGAGGCCCGTCTCCCGCGAAAGCCGGTAGGGGGTCCACCCCTTCCGTTTGAGAAGGGCGGCCAAGTGAAAGCGGATCACGTCAAGCGCTCAGGGCTGAGGATCGAGAATAATAATGGGTATGAGCAAACTTGAAAATAGTAAGACGAAGCGTTATTATTCCGCATGAGAAGAGTCCCCGAAAAGATCAATAAAGCGTGGATCGAAACGCTGGCGGACGCCGAGGTCCTCGAGGTCGAGGCGTGGCTGTATGACAAGTTTGAGACGCTCGACCGCAAGCAGAAAAAGCTGCGCGGCCGCGACTACAACCTGTTGCGCGGCCCGACGACGCTCATCGACGCCTGGGACCGTTGGAGCCGCATGGTTGCGGTGACCAAGAGTCGCTCGCTCGTGGTGCGCCGCCGCGTCGCAATCGTCGAGGCGTAAACCGCCCGACGGGGCCAACGGCCGCACCGCTCATGCTTCGGCGGCGAGCGGCCGAAACTCCCCAGATGTCACCTCTCCTGTACGCGGCCGGCCATACGCCGCCCGTGGCAACCGCGGTTGAACCTGTCCGTCGGCTCTTTACGCCGCCCACAGGAAGCTTCTGGTTGCTCGGTCCCCGAGGCACAGGAAAATTGACGCTCGCGCTCCAGCTCTGCCCCAGCGCGGTGCTTGTGGACTTGCTCGATCCCACGGTGGAGCGCCGGCTGCTCTCCCGACCCGAAACCTTCCCCTCGCTGATTGGCGACTTCGGCGACGTGGTCATCTGCGAGATTGGGCGCGTCCCAGCGCTGGTCGACACCGTGCGCCGCCTCGCGGCACGACAGCGCGACCGGCGCTTTGTGCTCACGTCGTCCAACGCCCGCCCGTTGCGCGGAGAACGCGCGAGCGTGTTCTCGCGCCGCCTGCCGCGCGCGCGGCTGTATCCGTACGTCGCCGGAGAACTGGGCGCGCGCTTTCAGGTGTCCGACGCGATGCGCATCGGGTTGGTGCCGAGCGTCGTGGAAGCGCTCCGGCCGGCGCTCGAACGGGCCGACTATATCGACCGGTTTGTCAAACAAGAGGTGAAGCGCGAGCAACTCGTGCAACACTATGACCACTTCGTGCGCTTTCTCGACGGCGCCGCGCACGCACAGGCCACGCAAGTGCTGCCGGCCCAGCTCGCACGCCGCTGTGAAATCCCCAAGAAGTCGGTGCAGCAGTTCCTCGAAGTGCTCGAGGATTTATTTGTGGTGGAGCGACTCGGCCCGTTCGTGCAGGGTGCGCGCCGGGCGCTCTTAACCGACCCCAAACTGTTTTTCTTTGACGCGGGGATTCAACGGTCCCTGCTCCCGAACTTTGCGCAGGAGACGTTCGACGACGTGGACGCCGCCGCGCTCGAAGGCGTCGTGTTCCAGCATCTCACGGTGTGGGCCTCGTGGGCGCCATCGGCCAATCGCACGCTGGGATTCTGGCGCACGCGCGCGGGCGCCGACGTGGACTTCGTGGTACACAGCCGCGACGAGTTTTTCGGCATTGACGTGAAGAACGTCACGCGACTGACCGAGGACGACCTGCGTGGCGTGCTCGCCTTTTCCAAAGACTACCCGCACGCGAAGCCGATCGTCCTCTACCGCGGCACCGAACGCATAGAAGAGCGCGGGGTGCTGTGCACCCCGGTGCAGGAATTCCTGCAGCGCCTGCACCCGTCGCGGCCGCTCGGCGTGGCAGCGCGCACGGGGTGAGCGTTGGTGCGCGCGATGTCGCGCCGCACCGCTACACGCCGAGTCGCTGCTCCGCGAACACGGGGGCCATCAGTCCGGCCTTCGAGCGGCCATGCGGATCTTGATGGCCGCGAATGTCGTTCACCATCTCGAGTGCGGTGCGCGTACACGGCGGCAGTTCAATATCACTGCGGCCAAGCGGCGTGATGCGCGAGCCCCACTTGACGAGCAACGCGTTGTACGTGAGCCCGCCGCCGAACGCTGGCATTAACATATAGCTCCCTGGCTTCACGCGCCCTTCGGCGAGCGCCTCGCAGAGCGCGACCGGAACCGTCGCGGCACTCATGTTGCCGTACTTCTGGACCGTGACGACGACCTTCTCCATCGGAATGCCCGCATGCTTGGCCACCGACTCGATAATGCGCAAGTTGGCCTGGTGCGGAATGACAAGGCTCACCTCGTCTGGTGACACGCCGCACTGCTGCAACACCTTGACCGACGACTCGGCCATCGCCTTGACGGCACGCTTGAAGATGATGGACCCGTCAAAATCCCACAGGGTGTCGCCGAACGAAATGTCGAGGCCGGCATAGCCGCATCCAAAGCCGCGCACGCGCAATGTGTGCCGCGCCTCGGCGTCGCAGCCCAAGACGCTCCCGAGGACCCCTTCTTCAGTGTCGGTGGACTGCAAGACGACGGCCGCCGCGCCGTCGCCAAAGAGGACGGCGACATTGCGGTTACTCCAGTCCATGTAGCGGCTAATGAGTTCAACGCCAATCACGACCGCATTGCGCACGACGCCAGTTTTGATCATGGCGGTTGCGGTGGTCAGACCGTAACAGAACGATGTGCAGGCCGTGTTGAGGTCGATCGCTGCGGCATGTTTGGCACCCAACGCCACCTGCACGCCGGATGCACTATTCGGAACGAGTTCTTCGTTGCTCACGCCGCCGTAGATAATGAGATCCACATCCTTGGGATCCAGCCCGGCGCAGGCGAGTGCGCGCGTGGCGGCCACGGTGGACAGTTCAATGGCGGTGACATGCGACACACGGCGTTGTTGCATGCCGGTGCGCGAGGTAATCCACTCGTCCGATGTCTCGAGGAAGGTGGAGAGGTCGTCGTTGGTCAGAATGGCCGGCGGCATGCAAGCGCCCCAGCCGGTGATGGCGGCGTAGGTCATAGGCTGGATTATACGATATCGGTTCCGCGGCCGCAGGGGGGGGCTGCGGTCAACCCGTCGCGTGGCGTCGGCGCGCGCCGTACAGGGCGAGCAGGACGGCTAGGCCAGCGGCAATCCATGCTGCCGTGATCACGAGGCCCGCATTGGGAAGCCCGTGCGGTCCGGACTGCCGTTGGGCAATGCCGATGAAGGCCCACGTGAGCACGAGCGGAAAGGCGATTTCGCCATGCCGATGCGCCATGGCCGCACCAATCGCGGAGGCGGTACCGAGGAGTAGTACGGTCCAGAGTTGTGGCGCCAAGCCCCAGCCGCTCCAACCGATGAAGAAGAGTACGTCGGCCGCGTTTGCGATGGTCGCGACGGAAATCCAGCCGAGGTACAGGCCAAAGGGAATGTCCACACACCAACGTTCCGCGCGCGTCACCGCGACGTGCCCCACGCCGAGCCGGCGGTAACACACGATCAGTGTGATCAGAAGCGCGGTCATCACGGCAAGGCTCAGCGCAAACTGATTGTAGTGCCAGCAAAAGAGCCAGGCGGCATTGAGCCCATTGCTG
Organism: Gemmatimonadota bacterium; assembly: GCA_947471365.1. GTDB lineage: Bacteria > Gemmatimonadota > Gemmatimonadetes > Gemmatimonadales > Gemmatimonadaceae > Fen-1231. Next base: position 11,037 of record CANIWQ010000010.1, read on the forward strand.
AGTGCGAACCAGAGGCCGAGTCGCACGAGGCGCGGCGACTGCCGCTGTGCGGTGGTCGCTTGGAACAGGGCGAAGGCGAGCCAGCCGATATAGATCACGCCCCAAATCGAAAAGACGTAACCCGCCGGCACGAAGTAAATCTGAAATCGATCCGAAATCTGGCCGGTGTTTTGGCCATTAAATGGAATGATGTTCGCGAGGGCGTTGACGGTGATCGCCGCGAGCACCGACACGATCGTGATCCAAGGACGCCACGCATCCGGGACTCGGGAGTTAAGCATCAGGAACGGTGTGGGTCGAGGGTGGCAAGGACGCGAGTCAGTGACTCGCGGCTGATGGGTTTGGTAATGTAATCGTTCATGCCAGCGTCGAGGCAGCGTTCACGATCACCGTCCATCGCGTTGGCGGTCATCGCCACGATCGGACGGGTGGCGTCGGCGCCGCCGCGCAGGCGGATGCGGCGCGTGGCCTCCAGGCCGTCGAGGCGCGGCATCTGCATGTCCATGAAAATCACATCAAATTCGCGCTTCGCCGATTGCTCCACGGCGTCGATGCCATCGCCCGCGATGTCGACGTCGCAGCCCAGCTGTTCGAGCATCTTGCCCGCCACCATCTGGTTGATCGGGTTGTCTTCGACGAGCAGAATCTGAAGGCGCGCGGGCGCATCGAGGGTGTCGTCCGCGATGACCAGTGACGGGTGCGCACGCAGCATGGGCGAGCCCGTGGACTCGACGAGCGAGTGCCGCGTGATGAGCGGTGCCTCGCGCGAGCGATCACTGGGAAGCGCGAGCGTGATCTCCAGCGTGCCCTTGAGTGTGTCGGGGCGCAATGGCTTGGTGAGATACGCGTCGAATCCGGCGCGCTGGAACCGTTCGGCATCGCCGCGCGTCGGCGCCGACGTGGCGATGACGAGCGGCATGCGGAATAGATCGGGATCGGTGCGCACGGCGCGGCCAAGTGTTTCACCGTCCATGAATGGCATCCGGTTGTCGATGACGGCCACACGGAATGCGTCGTCGGCCACCGCCGCCGCGCGTAACAGCGCGAGCGCGGCGTTCCCGTCCGACGCCGACTCCACGCGCATCCCCCACGCGCGCATCCATTCGCGCATGACGTGTACGTTGAGCTCGACGTCGTCCACGACGAGTGCGCGCACACCGGGAAGCGCCGCGCCTTGCGGCGGCTGCGGCGGTGGGTTCGGGTCCTCCGGTAGCGGGAGCGTGAACCAGAAGGTCGAGCCGACTCCTTCGGTGCTGCGCACCCCGATCTCGCCGCCCATGAGTTCGACGAGCCGCCGGCTGATGGAGAGCCCGAGTCCGGTTCCCCCAAAGCGGCGCGTGGTGCTCGCGTCCGCCTGCACAAACGGCTCAAAGAGCGTGCCGATGGTGGCGTCCGAAATGCCGATGCCGGAGTCTCTCACTTCGAATCGCAGCTGCGTGGGGCTGCGGCCGGCAACGAGCTCCACGCCAACAACAATCTGCCCCGTGTCGGTAAACTTCACCGCGTTGCCGAGCAAGTTGAGCAGCACCTGCCGAATGCGCCCGGGATCGCCGATCACCCGTCGAGGCGCGTCCGGCGCCAAGCGCAGCACAGTCTTGAGCCCCTTCTCCATGGCGCGCGGCACAAGCAACTCGGCGACGTCGGCCACGGCGGCGTGCACATCAAACGGAATGGGTTCGATGGCGAGCTTGCCCGCTTCGACTTTGGAGAAGTCGAGAATGTCGTTGATCACCTCAAGCAACAACTGCGCCGCGCGTCGCGTGGCTTCGGTGTACTCGGCTTGTTCAGCTGAGAGGTCGGTGCCGGTGAGCAAGCTGGTCATGCCGAGGATTCCATTCATCGGCGTGCGAATCTCGTGCGACATCATCGCGAGGAAATCGCTCTTGGCGCGCACGGCCGCCTCGGCGTGATCTTTGGCAGCGACGAGTCCGAGTTCGTGAATCTTGCGGTGCGTGATGTCGGTGAGCACCGCGACGGTGTGTTCGAACTCGCCGCTGTCGCTGAAGACGGGGTTGGCCAGCAACTGGAACCATCGCGGGGTGCCGTCGGGGTGCGTGAAGGCGATCTCTTGATCAAACGCCTCGTGACGTTCCGTGGCGTGGCGCCACGAGCGGGCCACCGCGTCGGTGGCGCCGATCTCTGGGAGGAGTGCCGGTGTGGAGAGCCCGAGTGCGGCGGCGCCGTCGATGCCGGTCATCACGGTGAGTGCGGGGTTCACCCAGTCAATCCGTTCGTCGGCGTCGGTGAGGAAGACGCCGCTGGTGGTGCGCTGGGCAACGAGGGCGAGGCGCCGCATCTGTTCGGTGTCTCGGTCGTTGCACATCAACACAAAACCGAACGTGAGGACAATGACACTCACGTAGAACGTCAAAAACGAGGCGTCCTGAATGGCGCCCGGTTCAAAAATGGCGGCGTTCGCGGTGGTGGTGGTGACACCCGCGACTGCTGCGTAGTACACGGCGCGTACGCTGAGCACGGTGCCGCACGCCAGGAAGGCGCGGCCGGTAAACCGGTGACTCGCGGGTCGCGCGCGCGCGCCGCCGCTCAAGAGCACGTCACTCGACTGCAACATGGCGGCGGCGGTGCAGACGGCGATCGCGCTGGTGCGGGCGGCGACGTTGTCGGAAGACATCGTCCAGTACACGGTGGCGACCAGATCGAGCGCGGCGGGCAGATAGATCTAGGCCAGGGGCGCCGGTCGCTCGGTGAATTCGCGGAGCGCGTGGTGGTACATCGTCAGCGAAATGACGAGGAGCGTCTGGGCGAGTACAACCGACGCGAGGTCTGGTATGACGCCCCGCATGCCGAGGAGAATCCACCCCACGGCCTGCGCGAGCGTGGCCCAGGCCCAGCGATGCATCCCGTTCATCTGCCGTGAATACGCACGCGACACGCCGAAGAGCGCGATGCTCATCAACAACGCGCCCATGGCGTTGAAGAAGACGACGGTGCGCGGATCGAGGTTCACGGGGGATGGGAAGGTAGAGACGACGACAACAACAACTATTACTACAGTATTGACCTACAAGGCAGTATGCAGTGCGTAACTGAATTTGACGAACCAGCCGTCAGCCGATCGGCGCAGATGCTGAAAGGCGAGCGGGTCGCTTTCGGTGAGGGTGTTCCCGTATCCGCCGAACACCACCGTGCCCGGCGCGGGACGATACGAGAGGAGGAAATCCGCGCGAAGGTTGTTGGTGCTGCGGGCCGTCGACGGCTGATAGCTGCCGTCACTGCTCTTGAGCAGGAGCGTTCGCCCCGTGGTCGGGTCGGCCAGCGGTTGGCGGACCGTCGCTTCATACTGCGCAATGAGGCGCACGAGGAGGTAGCGGGAGAGCTGATACTCGGTCTTGAGGCGTGGAATGCGCGTCGTGGCAGAGCGTGACCCGTCGCGTTTGCGGGTGAAGCTGGAGCTGACGTACGTCGCGGTGAGGCGGAGTCGGTCGTCTGGGCGAAGGTCGAGCGAGGCGGTATAGTCGTGCCGCGTGACGTCGCCCGCTTCCAGGAAATCGATGTCGGAGCCGGTGGTGGTGCCGAGTGTGCCGGCGAAGCGCGAGAACTGCGGGGTGGAGAGGGTGGCGTTCACCAGCGTGGCCTGCTGGCGACCCAGCGGCACGTAGGCCCGTGGCACGCCAGCGGAGTTCGACGTGCGATAGCCCGCATATGCCGCGGAATCGAAGGCATACGTTGCCACGGTTGGTGTAAAGCCCACCGTCCAGCCGCCGCGGAGTGTGAATGAACTGTTGGCATTCGCCAAATCTTCCAGCACCGAGCGCCCGTGAAAGAAATCATCGTATTTCCAGGTTCCGCTCAGCTGCCCGTACAGATTGTAGCGCTCAAGCCAGCTGCCACTCGCGCCGAAGGCGGTAAAGCGATTCATCACGGACACCTTGGTGATGCCGGTGCGACTCACGAACCCGTTGTCGGTCTGAAAATCGGGATGGATGCCAATCACGGCGTAGTGAAAGCCGAAGCTGCGTCCGGTGCGGTCAATCACGGCTTCCCACATGGGGCCGGAGCGCGACGTGCCGGCGTTACTCGTGCTGCTGGTGACCGCCTGCAGCTGTGCATAATACAGGCGGCCGAATACGTGACGCATGTCGGCACCCATAATACGGTTGGTACGGCCGCCGCCGACCCGCTCGCTGTAGAGTAATCCCGCCGTGGACTGCGCTCCAAACCCCTGCTGAATGCGCACGATGTCGATCATGGGCCGCGCACCGTTCGATGCCGAAGCGCTTTGATCGAGAGCGGAGAGCACGGCCACGTCCGTGCGTCCAATCTTGCCGGTGAGCTTCACCGCCGCATCCGGCCGCACGATGCGGCGCGTGTACACCAGGGTGTTCGGCACATTGAACTGCTCGCTGCCTTCCACGAAAAACGGTCGTTTTTCGGCGTAGAAGAGCGCGAAGCGTTCGTCCGTTGCGATCTGCGCGGCGTCAGACTCGACCTGCGAAAAATCAGGCTTGATCGTGCCGTTGAGCACGAAGTTGCTTCCGACGCCCCATCGAATGTTGCCGCCGAGCTGCGGTTTGGAGCTGTAGCCCCAGCCCTGACCATAGGTGCCGCTCGCGGCGCCAGCGATGCTGTTGGTGAGCTCAGGAATGAACTCGATTTGCTGACCGTGCTGCAGGCCGGTCATGCCGGTGAGTTCGCCGGCCTGAGAAACGAAGCTCGCGCTCCCACGAAGCGCGGGGGTCCACGTTTCTTCGTACCCGGAGTGCTGCACGTGTCGGTTAATCTGCATGCCCCATTTCTGGGTACCGACCACGGGATAGCGGAGGCTGCTGAAGGGAATGCGCACTTCGACTTCGTAGCCCCAGTCGGTGATGTGCCCCTTGGATTCCCAGCGGAAGTCGGCGCTGAGATCATTCATTCCGGGCATCACGTTGGAGCCGGGAATAAACCCGCCCCCTTCGTTCTTGGTGCCGTCGGCCTGTACGCCCAGCGGGTTCACAATGAACACGAACGCGCGACGCCGCTCGTGAAAGGTGTCGAGGTGGATTTCAATGTTGTCATCGTTCGACACGCGATCACGATCGGCGAGGGTCGCGCGCACCGCGCCGTGCGTTTCGAAGGCTCGGATGCCGAAGTGAATGGCCGTCGGCGAATACCAGACGAGCACTTCGGTGGAGTCGGGGGCGGGACGCCCGTCTACCGGCTGGTAGAGCGAGAAGCCAGTCAGGAGTGCCGCCGAACGCCAGACGGGCTCGTCAAGATGACCGTCGATGGTGACGGTGGCATCGGACGCCGTCGGGCGGGCGCTGGTCTGGCCGTTGCGCGCGTGGTACACGGGGCCGGCGCTGGGGGCGGCAGCGGCCAGCTGGAATGCCATGAGAACGGGAAGAAGCATAACCTGAAAATATACCGATCGCAGACCGATGCTGACGAATTCTTCAGGTGGCGCGATTTGGTCGCTCCCTCTGGGTCACGCGGCGACGGCCGGTCATCCCCGCGGCGGCCGCCGCGACGACCGGCAGGCCCTCGTCGACTACTTCCAGCTCACCACGTCGGCTGCGTCGCCCTCGCCGCCGGGCTTGCCGTCGGCGCCGAGCGAAAGCAGGTCGTAGCCGGTGCGACTCTGGACCCCCGGCGACAGGTACTGATAGGGGTGCTCCCACGGGTCATTGGGGACCGGCTTTCGCAGGTATGGGCCGCGCCAACTGGCGGACGCATCTGCCGGTTTATCCCAGAGGGCGCCGAGTCCCTGCGCGGTGGTGGGATAGCCGCCGATGTCGAGGCGGTACGCATCCAGCGCCGCCCCGAGCATCTCAATCTGACTCTTCGCGGTGACCGCCTTGGCCGTGCCCACGTGCTGGAAGACGTTGGGTGCCACGAGGGTAGCGAGAATGGCAATCACCACCACGACGACAATGATCTCAATCAGCGTAAACGCGCGGCGCAGCCCCCCGAGCCGTCGAGTGTGGCGCGGGGGTCGTGACGCGCAGGGGCGTATTGGGGTCGCTTTCACACTATGAAGGTTGCGTGCGTATAAGGGTTGGCGCCAGTAGCCGGCTCATGGTTCTGCGCGCGCCGCCGATACTGCATGGCTACGCACATCATACAACGAGGGCGTGTGGAACAGGAGCGGGAATGTGTGGGCTGCGCGATCGGCCGACGCCAGTTTATTACGCAGGGAACGCTCCTTGCGGCAGCGGCGGCGTTGGCGGCGTGCGGCGTGGCGGGGAGCGATTTCGGAACCGCGCCGAAATTTAGCAGTCCAACGGTCCTCAAGCTGAGTGACTATCCATCGTTGGCATCGGTCGGTGGGGTCGCGGTGCTTACCCTCGTCAACTCCCCGTTCGCGATTGTGCGCACGTCGTCCGCGACCTTCGTGACGCTCTCGCGCATCTGTCCGCACCAGGGCAGCGTGGTCACTCCGGTGTCAGGCGGCTTTACCTGCCCCAACCACGGCGCGCAGTTCAATGCCTCGGGGCAGTGGGTCGGTGGGCAACCGACCTCTGGGCTCCACTCGTATACGACCGTCTACGACGCAACGGCGGGCACGCTTACCGTTTCGTAAGAAGGAGGGCGGCGCGGCGATAGGCGGCCGCGCCGCTGACGACAACGCGGGGCGCCCAGCCGGCTCAGCGCGTCTGCCGCGATTGCACGTGGCGCAAGCGGAGTTGCTCCTCGCGCTCCCGTTCTTCGAGCTGCCGCCGCACGCCCGCAATCGCCTCGGTGAGTTGCGGCGCCACTCGTTGTTCGAGTGTGCGCAGGCGCCGTGTGGTGTCGGCCAGTGCTTCGCCGAGTCGCCGTACGCGTTGTTCCTTGGGAGCGGCCTCCACGAGCAGTTCGGTGAGCGCTTCATACGCGGCGGCGGCCTCCGCAGTGGAGGGGCCCGTCAGCGCAGGGGCCAGACCGCGCGCATCCATCGTGCGGCGGAACGTTGGCGCGTTGATCACGTCGCTGACGGCAATCCCCCACACCTGCGCGGGTCGCAGTTCTATAGATGGCTCGCTGAGCGGCCACGCGGCCGCGGTGAGCCCTGCCACTCCATGTGCACTGATCGCGTGGGTGAGCGCGGTGGCGGCGCGCGTGGTGGAGGTCGCGATGCGCTGCCGCACGTCGATGGCCGGCCGGGCCGCCGCAAAGAGTTCACTGACCAAGGCCTCCCGTTTGCGCCGCGTGAGCTCAATGCCCTTGACGATACGCGTGAGCTCGCGGCGCGCGCGGAGGAGGTTCATGCGCGTGGGCGCGAGGCGGGTGCGGCCGTTCATCGCGAGGCTTCGTGCGCGGCGAGCGTCGCGGCGAGCGTCGCGGCGCTGAGTCTGGTGAGATCATCGCTCGGGAGCGTGTGCAACAGCGTCCAGCCGGCGGCGAACGTTTCGTCGATCGTGCGCCGTCCGCTCTGGTTGATAAACGTCTGCTCAAACGCCTCGGCAAAGGCCAGCGCTCGCCGGTCGCCGGCCGGCAAGCCACTTTCGCCGACGATCGCGGCCATGGAACGCGCTTCGCGTCCGCGCGCGTAGCTCGCGTACAGTTGATCGCTCCATTCGCGATGCTCGGGGCGCGTCCGACCCTCGCCGATACCGCCGCTCATCAAGCGAGAGAGCGATGGGAGTACATCGATGGGCGGGGTCACACCGCGGCGGTGCAACTCGCGGCTCAACACGATCTGCCCTTCGGTGATGTAGCCCGTGAGGTCGGGAATGGGATGCGTGACATCGTCGTCGGGCATCGTGAGAATCGGAATCTGCGTAATCGATCCCGGTTTGCCCTGAATGATTCCCGCGCGCTCATACAGCGACGCGAGGTCGGTGTACATATAGCCGGGATAGCCGCGCCGCCCCGGAATCTCCTCGCGTGCGGTGGCAATCTCTCGGAGTGCTTCGCAATAGTGCGTCATGTCGGCGATCACCACGAGCACATGCAGGCCGCATTCGTATGCGAGATGCTCGGCGGCGGTGAGCGCGAGCCGAGGCGCATGAAGCCGCTCCACCGCCGGATGCGACGCTTGGTTCAGATAGAGCACCGTGCGCGGCAGTGCACCGCTTGCGCGGACACGATCCAGAAAGTCGCGCGTCTCACGCGCCGTGATACCCACGGCGGCAAACACCACGGCGAATGGTTCGTGACGCGGGGCGCGTGCCCATTCCACAATGCGCGCGGCAATCTCGAGCCCTGGCAGCCCTGGCCCGCTGAAGATCGGAAGCTTCTGGCCGCGCACGAGGGTGTTCATGGCATCAATCGCACTGATGCCGGTTTCAATAAAGTCGCGTGGCCGTGCGCGCCGCACGGGGTTGATGGGTGCACCGTCAATGGGACGAAGCGCTTCGCCAATCGGTGCCGGGAGTCCGTCAACGGGCGCACCGTGACCGTCAAAGGCGCGGCCGAGCAGTTCGCGCCCCACGACCGTGGTGGCGACCTCGCCGGTCAGAATGATTTCCGCGCGATCCGGTGCGAGGCCGACGGTATCATCGAGGAGCTGTACGACCGTCGCGTGCTCGCCAGCATCAATCACCTGTCCGCGGCGGTCAGCGATTCCGGTTTGCCGCACCACGACCCATTCGCCGAGCGACACCGCGCGGGTGCGCTCCAAAAAGAGCAGGGGGCCACCGGCGGCGGCGGCGCCGTGATGCGTGACGTCGAGGCGCGGACTCATGGGGTCACTCCATCGCGTTGCGCCGCGAGCGCGCGGCGCGTGGGCGCGAGATCGAGCTCGGCAAAGGCGGTACCGGAAGCGAGGGCGCGCTCGCCGTCGCGGAACGCTTCGAGGGCGGCGTGCGCGAGCGCGTAGGTTTGTGGTGGCGAGCTAATGGCGTCGTGTGGATGATAGGCGTTCTGTCGGAGCACCACTTCGCGCACCATTGCGGCAATGTCCATCACCAAATGATCGTGATCTTCGAGCGCATCGGGACCCACGAGGCTCGCGATGTCGCGTAGCTCGCGCTCCTTTTGCAACAACGCGAGAAGGTCGGCACGTACCGCAGACCAGTGCTCCCCGCCATGCGTGGTGAACCAGGGCGCGACCTGATCGGCGTAGAGCGAGAAACTGCTTTCCCAATCGACCGCTGGATAGTGCCGCTGGTGCGCCAGTGCTGCGTCGAGCGCCCACATCGAGCCAGTGACGCGCAACGCGGCCTGCGTGACCGGCTCAGAAAAATCGCCGCCGGGTGGAGATATGGCGCCGATGATCGTCACGGCGCCCTCGCGCGTGGGGGCGCCGAGCGGACGCACACGGCCGGCGCGTTCGAAAAATTGACCGAGTCGGCTCGCGAGATAGGTGGGATAGCCTTCTTCTCCTGGCATCTCCTGTTGTCGTGCCGCCATTTCGCGCAGCGCTTCGGCCCAGCGCGACGTGGAGTCAATCATCAATGCCACGCGATTGCCTTGATCGCGGAAATATTCTGCGATCGTGACGCCCATGTAGATCGACGCCTCGCGCGCAGCCACGGGCATGTTCGAGGTGTTCACGATCAGCACGGCGCGGTCCATCACGGGACGTCCGGTGCGTGGATCGACGAGCAGCGGAAACTCCGTGAGCACGTCCGTCATCTCGTTGCCGCGTTCGCCGCAGCCGACGTACACCACCACGTCGGCTTCCGAAAACTTGGCCAGCGATTGCTCAATAATTGTCTTGCCCGTGCCAAAGCCGCCGGGGACGGCCGCGCTCCCCCCTTCCGCCACTGGAAAGAAGAGGTCGAACACGCGTTGCCCCGTGACGAACGGACGTGACGAGGCAAACCGTTCGGCCACCGGCCGCGGAATGCGGACCGGCCAGCGGTGGGCGAGACGGAGCGTGGTGCCGTCGGTGAGAGCGCCGATAGGTGTGGTCACCGTGTACGTGCCGCTGTCAATTGCTGCGATCACACCGTGGACGCCTGGCGGAACGAGTACGCGATGCGTGATGGCGCGCTCTACCACGGTGCCGAGTTCGTCGCCGGGTTCCACCGGATCGCCCACCGCGCGGGTCGCGGTAAACGCCCACTGCTGCTCGGCGTCGAGTGTGTCGGCGCGCGCGCCGGGGGCAATGAAGTCGCCGGTGGCTTCCGCGACTCGTTCCAGCGGCCGGCCAATGCCGTCGAGCACCGCTCCGAGGAGTCCGGGGCCGAGTTGCGCGGTGAGCGACACGCCGGTGTGCTCCACCGGTTCGCCAACGGCGAGCCCCGTCGTGGACTCATACACCTGCAACGTGCACACATCGCCACGCTGTTTGATAATTTCGCCAAGCAGCCGACGCGTGCCCACGAACGCAAGCTCGTACAGCGCGCCATGAAGCGGTGCGGCCTCCACGAGCGAGCCGGCGACGCGAATGATGCGGGCGGTCACTGGAGCCTCACACGGTAGCCAATCGCCCGTCGGAGCAACTCGAGGATATACTCCTCCGCACCGGACGGAGCGCCGGCCCACGCGGGCGCTGGAATTGGCACAAGAATGGGTACGGCACGCCGTTCGACATCGCGCCGCACGGTCTCCGGCACTGCGTCGAGCAACGCCTGCTCCACAAGCAGAATGCCCGTGTGGGGGAGCGCCGCGAGTCGCTGCAGGTGGGTGCCTGCATCCTCCGTCTTGGCGACTTCATCGACCGAAAGCCCCGACAGCCGAAAACCGGCCGCGCTGGCGGCCGACGCGAGGACGCGCACCGTGTAACTCACGCGGCAACTCCGAGTGCGCCGGCGATGACGGCCGGAGGCACATGCATCGCGACGCTCCACGTGACGCGCATCAGTGCCTGCAGCTCGATGCGTTGCCGAAGGACGAAATGGACCACAGGCGCGAGACTCAACGGCGCGGTGCGTGCGAGCGCTCGGAACTCCTGCTCGAGCGCGCGCAAGGCGGCGTCTTCGGCTGAGCGACTCGTGGCGTTGAGCGCCGCTGCGAGCGGCGTGTGCGCGACGCGTGCGCCGAGCCGTTCCGCCATGTCGAAGCGACTGCCCGCCGTCTGCGCGGCGGCAAGATCGTCGACACAAAGCACCGTGCCGCCGGGCACAAAAACATGTGCCGGGTCGAGGTCCGCGTGTTGGTCCGCGAGGATGAGCACCGACCACAGGTTCTCGATGTCGATCATGCGCTCGACGAACCGTCGCATGGCGGCGTCGCCTCCTGCCGTGATCTGAGCCCGTGTGGCGAACACGCGCGTGAGTGCCACTTCCAGCCGGAATAGGTCGAGATGCTGTCGTTGCGCTTCTTCGGCCACGGCGGTCGCAAACGGATGGTGCCACGTCAACAGGTGCGCACCGACGGTCGCGACATCGCCCGCAGTCGCGAGCTGTTGCAGCGCGCGGAGCGGAAGCGACGTCGTGGGGATGAGACCCGCGAGTCGCGATTCAGGCGTGGCGCCGGCCACCGCACCGCGGACCAAGGTGCGCACACTGCGGCGATCTTCGTCGTCGAGGAGTGGTGCCAGTTGTTCCACGCGCTCGCCGGCCCAGCTCGCGAGCACGCGAAGTCGCGCCGCCGCACGGCGTCGGACATTCTCCTCTAGCGAGGCCGCATCATAGGGCACGCCAGTGGCGGGCGCATGCACGATGCCAAGCGTCGATAACTGCGCGCCGAGGGCGCCAATGCCCTGTGCATCGCAAAGCGCGCGAACCTGTTCGTCGCGCAAGAGATGCGACGCGAGACCGCGGGTGCGTGTGATGACGTCGCCCCAGTCGGTCATGGGGACTCTCCGGCGAGCCGGCGCGCCACCGGAATGGCCAGCGCGCGACGATCACGCTCGAGCCGTCGCGCGAACGTCACGTCTGCCACGATGCGGCCGTCGGCCGATGTGACGATGGCCCCCACGGGCACCGCGTCGTCGATCGTCACGCGGTCGGCGCGGATGCCGACGGCGTCAAGCGAACCGTCCATGGCGCTGGCCACCGCGCGCGAACACCGCACGATGGCATCATCGCCTGGTACGCACGCCAGCGCATCGGCAATCGCGCGGCTGACGACGGCGCCCATGCCGGGGTGCGCGACCAGCGCCGGAAGCTGCTGGGCGGCCGCGGAAAATATCGTGTCGAGCGCCGCGGCTCGTGCCGTGAGCGTTTCGTGTCGCACACGCTGGGCGGCGTCGGCAGACGCCAACTCCCGCGCCGCGACTGCCGCCGACTCCCGCTCGGCGATGCGTGCCGCGCGGTGCTGCGCCGACTGCTCGACGGCCTCGGCTCGGACGCGCGTGGCCTCAGCGCCGGCCGCATCAATCCGTGCGGCCGCGGTCGCGTCGGCATCGCGCCGGAGTTGCGCGAGGAGCAGAGCCGCGGGATCACTCACCGCTCAGCCTCCCGTCCCCGCGCGGAGAATAATCAGGACCGCGACGATGAACCCGAGAATGACCATCGTCTCGGGAATCGCCACGAGAATGATGATCGTTCCGGCGAGTTCAGGTTTCTCCGCCAGCGCCGCGGCGCCAGCGGTGCCGATCTTCGATTGCGCCCATGCCGTGGCCAAGGCCGAAATCGACATGACGCTGGCCGCTCCGATAACAACCCACATGATATTCATACGGCGTTCCTCGAAAGGCCAGCGCCCGGCGGCGCCGTCCGGTGACCGAAGGGTTCGTACTTGTGTCCGCCGGGACTGTAGAATTTTCCAAAGAACTCCACATAGTGGAGACGAAGCGCGTGAATCGCGGGGCTGAATAAGCCGATGGCGAAGTTCACGAGGTGAAACAACAGCGCGAACACCAGCCCGATGGCGGTACTCCCCACGGCGCCCACCATCTGGTTGGCTACCACGGCGAGCATCACCGACGCCGTGCCGATGGCCATGATGCGTGCGTACGACATCACATTGCCGAGCGTGGCCAGCAGTTCGACCGGCGCAATCAGGCCCTCGGCAAAGACGAGCACGGGGAACGCCACGAGGAGGGCGACGACCGCCGGCGTGAAGAGTTGCTCCGGTAGCACGCGGAACGCGGCCATGAGGGCGGCCACCACGAGGAGCACCATGACGGCGGAGATGCCGCTCCCGAGAGCGTGCCGCGCATGCTTGCGCCCCGCACTGATCGCGCCGAGCACAAGCCCGAGGACTACGTGCACGACGCCCAGCCCAACCGCCGCAGCCAACGCCGAGAAAATCGCTTGTTCCCGGTCGTAGATGATTGGTTCGAGTCCAAAGAGTCGTTTACCGAGGTCGCCAAAGTATTCGCCGTAGAGCACGCCGAAGATGATGGCAAAGAGCGCGCACGGGCCCGCCACCTCGGCGCCAGTGCGGAGCAGCGAGTCAGGGGCGGCTTTGCGGTGGATGAGCAACGCCAGCGCGACGAGCAACACGCCGTAGCCAACGTCACCAAGCATCATGCCGAACATCAGCGGAAAGAACACCGCGACAAACGGCGTCGGGTCGATGGTGCCGTAGCGCGGAAGCGGGAGCAGGGCGATCAGCGATTCGAATGGGCGGAAGAGCCGCGGGTTCGAGAGAATGACGGGGGCGTCTGCCGTCCCCCATTCTTCCCGGGCAATGTGTTCGACAATCACGGAGGGGCCGGCTTCGGTGGCGATCCGTTGCGTCAATGCGATCACGCCGGGCTCCGGAATCCATCCCTCAATGGTGAAAGCGTGCGGTGTCACCGCGCATTGTTGGTGCGCATATAAGGCGGAGAGCCAGTCGCCGAGGGCGGCGTGGGCGCGACGCAGTTCTGTTGCGTGCGAGCGCGCCATCTCGGCGAGGGTGTGACGGCAGGCGTCCACGTCGCGCGGAATTTGCTGAAGGCGGTCGAGCATCAACGGCACCGCATCCTGCAACGGCATGCCACGATACGCGGCGGGCAACGGCACCTCAGGGACGCGCGCTTCCGCGAGCCGCGATTCGAGGCGCACGCTGAACTCTTTGGGCAGCACCAAAAGGATCGCGAGATCACCGCCGGGCAGCGGCATCGTGGTCATGGAGAACTCGGCCCCAAGTTCTGCGCGGAGCGACACGGCCATCGCATCTACCGTGGCGCGCGCCGAGGCGGGAGCGACCACCGCGTGGCTCGTGAGGCGTTCGGCGGTCGCCACGCGGCGCACCACGGGGAGTACGGCGAGAAGAAAGTCGCGGTAGCGTGCGACGAGCGCGCGCTCTTCGTCGAGCGCGGTTTCGCGATCGCGGAGCGCTCGCGCATCGCGGCGCACGCGACTGGCGACGCGTGCCCAGCGCGCGGCGTCGGCGACGGTCGCGGCGGGCGGCACGAGGCGTGGTCCCGCGGGGCTCACGGCGCGCAACGTGTGCAACGCGTCGGTGATATCCGCGACAACGCGTTGGAGCTGGCCGTGGCGTCGCTCGCCTCGCGCATCGAGACGCGCGGGCTCCACCCCCACTCTCGCTGGCGCTTCGGCGAGGTGCAGTTGCCCGACATCCTGCACGGCATGCAACGTCTCCTCGAGCCGATCGCGCGGTCCAAGAATGCGCAGCCGCGCCATGGGGACGATCACGACACCGCTCCCAGTCCCGTCAGTTCCGCCACGACGGTGCGTGCCAGCGCCGCGATGTCAGTGTCTGACAATGCACGATACCGGCCCACCAGTTGTTCTGCGGCGCGCTCGATGTCATTCACCGCGACGGTGATATCCCGTAACGAGCGGGTGTCGATAGAGGCGATCTCGAGGGCGAGAGCGGCAGCACTCACGCGTTTCGTCTCTTCTGCGTCGGCGATGGCGGCGTCGAGCAACGCGCGCGCGCGACGATCGGCATCAGCGAGTTGCTGCGCGATCTCCTGCTCCGCGGCGAGCAGCGCGTCCAGCGCCGAGGAAGGCGCTGCGACTGTGGCATGTGCGGTGCGGGTGCTCATATGCGTCCCCGGCCCGTTGGGAGAACGGTCGCCATGGCCGCTCTCCTCGTACGGTAGCGGGAGGTGGGCACCTGCGAAGCCGCAAAAGGGACGATTCCGTGTCGGGGAATACCGCACGAAGTGTAGGTCGTGAACGGTTAGCTCCGCCCGCGCCTGCCGTCGGCCAAAACGCGAGCCCGAGCGGTGCCAGCGACCGCGCTACTGAGACGTACCGCAGTGACTCAGCCGAGATGTAGTCGCTGCAGATCGCGCGTGAGTTCGGCGCGGAAGTCCGGATGCGCAATCGAGACAAGTGCCGCACCACGCTGGCGGAGCGACAGCCCGTGGAGATTTACCGCGCCATATTCTGTTACCACCCAGTGCACGTGCCCGCGCGTGGTGACCACGCCGGCTCCCGGTTTGAGTTCCGTCGTGATGCGTGACACCGTGCCGCCCGCCGCCGTGGCGGGGAGTGCGATGATCGGTTTGCCGCCCCGCGAGCGCGCGGCGCCACGAATGAAATCCATTTGTCCGCCGATCCCCGAATACACGCGATGACCAATTGAGTCGGCGCACACCTGGCCGGTGAGGTCCACTTCGATCGCCGAGTTGATGGCGGTTACGCGTGGATTGCGGGCGATGCGCTGCGTGTCGTTGGTGCGGTCGCAGGAATGAAATTCGACGCGCAGATTGTCGTGCACAAAATCGTAGGTGCGACGCGAGCCCATGCAGAACGAGGTCACAATGAGACCGGTGTCGATGACCTTGTACTTGTTGGTGACGGCGCCACACTCCACGAGTTCCACGAGGCGGTCCGAAAACATTTCCGTGTGCACACCGAGGTCGCGCTTGTCGGTAAGTCGCGCGAGCACCGCGTCTGGAATGGCGCCGATACCGACCTGCAGGGTGGCGCGATCTTCCACGAGCCCGGCGACCAGTTCGCCAATCCGTGATTCGACCTCAGACTCCGCGCCAGGTGCGTGCGACGGCAAGGGGCGATCGGTGTGAAGAAAGGCGTCGATCCGGTCAAACGGCACCGCGCTATTGCCATGGGTGCGTGGCATTTGTTCGTTGATCTCGGCAATGATAAATCGCGCCGTATCGGCGGCGGCGCGCGCCGCGTCGACGCTGGTGCCGAGGGAGCAGTAGCCGTGCGCGTCGGGGGGCGAGAGTTGCAGAAGGGCGACGTCGAGCTGCACCCGTCCGGAGTGGAAGAGCGCCGGAACATCAGACAGAAAAATGGGAACGAAGTCGGCGCGGCCGTCGTCCACCGGTTCACGCATCGCCGGGCCGTTAAAGAAGGAGATCGAATGAAAGCGGCCGGCGTGGTCTGCCGTGGTCCAAGGGGCCGCGCCGTCGGTGTGGAGGTGATACAGGCTCACGCCGTCGACGTCGGTGCGCCGTGCGAGCGCTTCGAGGAGGGGCGTCGGCGTGGCTGCGGCGCCGTGGACGTAGACGTTCATGCCGGAGCGCAGCAGTCCCATGGCATCGTCGGCGGAAACGGCGCGTTGGCGCCAGCTATCAGGGCGTGGTTTGATCATGGCGAGAGAGGGGAGCGCTTGTCTGCGCACGCGGCGGTGCGCAGTTTGCGGGTTCATCAACGAGGTGCAGATGATGGTGGATCAAGGGTCTGTCCGCGAGCCGTCGCTGTCCGTGTGGCTGCAGACGAGTCGGGTGAATTCGTTGCTCATTTCCACAATCTCCGTGCTCACCGGCGCGGCGCTCGCGTGGCGTGATGGCGCCGCCAGTTCGATGGTCGCGTTGGCGTGGCTTTCCGCGGTGGCCGCGCAGGCCGGTACCAACCTCATGAATGTCTCGTGGAACTATAAAGCCGGCGCGCGCGCGCCGCGTGCGGTGGATCCTCGCGGCTCGAGTGCCCCGGTGCGCGGCGGGCTGCTTACGCCCGAACAGGTGCGGCGAGCGGCGCACCTCTGCTTTACGGTGGCGCTCGTCAGTGGCGGGATGCTCGTCTGGCGCGTGGACCCGCGGCTCATGTGGCTCGGCCTGCCTGGCGTGTTGGCGGGATACTTCTATGCGTCGCCGCCCATTCGGCTCGCCTACCTCGGACTCGGGGTGCCCACGGTCTTCGCTTTCATGGGCCCCGCCATGGTGGTGGGCACCTACTGGCTCGGCGCGCACGCCACCACACCCGGCGCTTGGGCCGCTGCCTGCGCGGTCGGACTGACCGCGGCGGCCGTGATGCACGTGAATGACGTCCGTGATTTCGACAGCGACGTCGCCGTTGGGAAACGGAGTCTTGCGCGCCTCGTCGGCCCCTTCGGGGCGCGCCTGCTCATGGCCGCGATGATCGTCGGCGCCTACGGTGCGATTCTCGCGGGCGTCCTCTGCCACTGGTTGCCGTTCGGTGCGCTCGCCGTGGGGCTGTCGGTGCCGCTCGCCGTGCAGATGCTGCGAATTGTGTTCTTGAATCACGACGCGGTTCGCCTGAACGACGCGTGGCTTGCCGGCGTCAAATTGCACACCGCGTTCGGCGTGTTGCTGCTGCTTTCGCTTGTGTGGGCGGCGATGCAACGGGGGTAGCCACGCGGACCGGTGATGAGGTGGTGACAGCCACGTCGATCGACGGGCGCCGGAACTCCTGACCGAAGGATGGTCCACGACGCGGAAGAACTCCGTCGGGGTTGCGCCCGCGAAAGATCAGGGAATTCCCGCAGGAAGCGGGTCGTGCCCATCTATAGACTATCCGGTGAGGCCCCCTAACACCGGAGTCTGGGTATGTCATGGCAAACAACTCTTCGTGTGGCGATGCGCGTAGGTACGCTCGCCGTGCTCATGGTCGCGCCCGGGGTTTCCCGTGCGGCGCGCGCGCTCGATGGAACAGAAATCACCGGACGCATCACCGACGCGCGGACCGGGAGCGGCGTGGTCGCTGCGCAGGTCGTTGTGCGGGACGCGCAGGGCGTGATCGTGGCCGGCGCGATGACGGATTCCACGGGCCGTTACAGCATCAGCGATGTCCGCGCCGGTACCTATGTCGTGGAATCGTCGCGACTCGGTTACGCCCGCGCGGCACAGACGGACGTCGCGGTGGCGGAGCGCGCCCGAGTTGAGGTGAACCTGCGACTCGACGTCGTCGCCCTCACCGCCGCGGCGGTGGTCGTCACGAGTACGCGGCGCGTCGAGCGCGCAGCGGATACGGATGTATCGGTGACCGTTATCGCGGGCGACGCAATCGCCAGGAGCGGCGAGCCCACGGTGTTCGGTGGCATGAAACACGCGAGCGGCGTTGACTTTTTCTCCTCGGGGCTCGGGCAGCAGCAGCCCAATGCACGCGGCTTCGTGAATCCGTTCACGACGAACCTGCTGGTGCTGGTCGATGGTCGCTTGGCCTCGCTCCCCGGCCTCGGCACGGTGTTGCCGGGGATGATGCTCGTGACGCCGCAAGATGTGGCGCAGGTCGAGGTGGTCACTGGGCCGTCGTCCGCGCTGTACGGTGCAAATGCGGCGAATGGAGTATTGAGCATCGTCACGCGCGACCCGCGTGATTCGCGCGGTGGCTCGATCTCGGTTACCGAGGGGGATCGCGGTGTCGCCGCCTTCAGCCTGCGCATGGCGACCGTGATAACCGAGCAGTTCGCATTCAAACTGACCGGTGAATCGTATCAGGCCAAAGATTTTGAGCGCCGTAATGCGTTTGCTGGGTCCGGTGGTTTCTCACTGCTCGATCAGCCGGACTTTCAGCTGTCGCACCAAAGCGCCGGTGGCTCACTGTTCTATTTCCCGAGCGCCGGGAATCGGCTCGTGTATTCGGCCGGCGCCACGCGCGCAAACTACATCAATCTGACGGTCGCCGGGCGCTTGCAGGTGAAGGACTGGGACGCTTCGTACCAGCAACTGCGCGCGAACTTCACCGATGTGTTCGGCGGCGCGCTCTACTTCAATACGGCGTACACTAGGAACGACGCGGGCGACAGCTATTATCTCGACGTGCTCACGCGGATGCAGATCCCGCCGGCCAATGGCGGGGCGGGGCTGTCGCCGGCCCTCGCGATGCAACGCGCGCTTTTTGTGGACCGCTCCGACCGCTTTGAATTTGAAGCGCAGCACGCTTGGCACAGGGGAACGCAGCACTTTGTGACCACCGGCGTGATGTGTCGGACGTCGCATCCGGTGAGCGGTGGCACATACCTCACCGATGGCACGGCTGGCGCTCCCATTCGAATCAATGAAAGCGGAGCGTACATGGGCTATGACAATGTGGTCATTCCCAAACTCCGACTCACCGCCGTGGTGCGCTACGACACCCACAACGATTTCAGCGCTCGATTCTCGCCCAAGCTCTCGGCGTCGTACACGCTCGCCAACGGCGATGCGGTTCGTCTCACGTACAATGAGGCGTTCAATAGTCCCACCACCTATCTCCTGTACGCGCAGAGCAACGCGGGGCGAGATGCCACCAGCGGATTGCAGAACTGGATCCGCGGCAATCGAGCGGGCTTCACGTTTGTGAACACGGCGGGCGGCGCGGTGCCGGCGAATATTCCCGCACTCGAGCCGCTGCATGTGTCATCTGTCGAGTTGGGGTATCGCGCGACGTGGGGGAGCTCTGCGTCGCTCGACGTGACGGCGTACTACTCCACGTATCGCAACTACATCTCCAAAGAAGCCGCGATAAGCCGTCCCACGGACTCCGTGTTTGTGCGCGATCCCACCACAGGACTCCCGCGGCGCGAGGTCACAAAAACGTACCTCAACTACGGCGAACTTCCCGTGGCCGGCGTGGACGTGGCGGGCGAGTGGTTCCTCGATGCACAGTGGAGCGCGTCTGGTTCGCTGTCGTATCAACAGCCCGGCACCTTCCGGAAACCCAGGGCGGGACTCACCGAGCCCGGGTTCAATGCGCCAACGCACAAAGCCAAAGGGGCCGTGATGTGGCACGATTGGTGGCGGCCGGGCACCCGCGTGGAGCTCTCGGGCGTGCAGGTCAGTCGGTTCGAGTTCGTGAGCTCGCTGCCGTATCTCACCGGCCCAGTGCCCGCGTACGTGGTTGCGGATGCCGGGGTCTCTGTGCCAGTTTCGCTCGGGAACCACTCTCGTGCCCGGCTGGAACTCACGGCAAAGAATGTGCTGGACCGTCGCCACATTGAGGTCCCCGGCGGCGCGTGGCTCGGCCGTTTGTTCTCGCTGTCGCTTGCTGCTGACTGGTAACATCCGACGTGGCGTAGTGTCTTCAGGAGGATTCTCCAATGTGCCTCGGCATTCCTGGCAAGATCATCGAAATGCGCGACGATAACGGACTCGTGATGGGTGTTGTCGACTTTGGCGGCGTGCGCCGAGAGTGCTGCTTGGCGTATGTGCAAGACGATGTGACGCTCGGCGACTACGTCATTGTGCACGTGGGCTTTGCCATCACGAAGGTGGACGAGGCCGAGGCGCAGCGCACGTTCGAAGTGCTCAAGGAAATGGGGGAGACGCAGGAACTCGAGTGGTTGGCGGAGGTTGCCGATAACTCGCTGGCGGCCGGTAACGACGCATGAAGTTCTTGAGCGAGTATCGGGATGCGCAGATTGCCAAGGCGGTGATTGAACGCATCAAGGCCGAAGCCACGCAGCGTTGGTGTCTGATGGAGGTGTGCGGCGGTCAGACGCACACGATCGTGCGGCAGGGGATCGACGAGTTGCTCGAAGACGCCATCGAGATGATTCATGGGCCAGGTTGCCCGGTGTGTGTGACGCCGCTCGAACAGATCGACAAGGCGCTGCTCATTGCGGCGCGCCCCGAGGTGCTGTTCACCTCGTTCGGTGACATGCTGCGCGTTCCCGGCAGCGACTGCGACCTGCAACAGGTGCGCGCGCGGGGCGGCGATGTGCGCATTGTGTATTCGCCGCTCGATGCACTGGCGCTCGCCCAGCGCAATCCCACCAAAGAGGTGGTGTTCTTCGCGGTCGGCTTTGAGACGACCGCGCCCGCCAACGCGATGGCCGTGTGGCGCGCGCGCGAGCTCGGGGTCAAGAACTTTAGTGTGCTCGTCTCGCACGTCACGGTGCCGCCGGCCATCACGGCCATCATGGAAGCACCGGACAATCGCGTGCAGGGCTTTCTCGCCGCGGGGCATGTGTGTGCGGTGATGGGCTGGACCGAGTACGAACCGCTCGCTGCCAAGTATCAGGTGCCCATCGTGGTGACCGGTTTTGAGCCGGTGGACATTCTCGAGGGGATGTTGCTCGTGGTGCGTCAGCTGGAAGCCGGGCGTCACGAAGTAGAGAATCAGTATGTGCGTTCGGTGCGCCGCGAGGGCACGCCCGCGGCACGCGTGACCGTGGACCGCGTGTTCGAGTTGGGGAACCGCAAGTGGCGCGGCATTGGCGAAATCCCCATGAGTGGACTCAAGCTCCGTGACGAGTTTGCTGCGTTTGATGCCGAAGTGAAATTCGGCGTGCAGGATCTCACCGTGGAGGAACCCGCTGAGTGCCGCGCGGGTGACGTACTGACGGGCCGGCTCAAGCCACCCAAATGCTCCGCCTTTGGCACGCGTTGCACACCCGAGCATCCGCTGGGCGCGCTGATGGTGTCCGCAGAGGGCGCGTGCGCGGCATACTACCACATTGGGCGGTATCGCCCGGAAGCCACGGGAGCGGCGACGTGAGCCGCACGCCAGGGAAAAGCGCGACGGGCGCGGCGGCGGTGAGGTCCGCGCCGAGTCTCGCGAACGGACCCGTGTGTCCCGCGCCGATCACGACGGTGGACCGCGTACAACTCGGGCACGGCTCCGGCGGAAAGATGAGCGCGGCACTCGTGGCCGAGCGCTTCTGGCCCAAGTTGCAGAACGACGCACTCGGCAAGTTCGCGGACGCGAGCGTGGTGCAGGTGAGCGGGGGAGAGATTGCCGTCTCCACCGACACCTTTGTGGTGCAGCCCATTGAGTTCCCAGGTGGGAACATCGGGTCGCTCGCGGTGAACGGCACGCTCAATGACCTCGCGATGATGGGCGCGCGTCCGGTGTGTCTCACCGCCGGGTTTGTGTTGGAAGAAGGCCTGTCGTTCGACGTGCTCGACCGCGTGATTGACGCGATGGCTGCGGCGTGCCGAGAGGCGGGCGTCCCCGTGGTGGCCGGCGACACAAAGGTCGTGGAGCGTGGGAAAGCCGACGGGCTGTACGTCAACACCACGGGCGTCGGTGTGTTTGACGACGCCCTGCGCCCAGCGCCGCATCGTGCCACGGTGGGCGATGTCATTCTCGTGAGCGGCCCGCTCGCACGGCACGGCATGGCCGTGATGGCGTTCCGCGAGGGGCTGGCGTTTGAAAGCGAGATTACGAGCGACAGCGCCTGCTTGGTGCCGCTGGTGCAACAGTTGCGGATGTTTGGCGCTGACGTACACGTGCTCCGTGACCCCACGCGTGGTGGCGCGGCGAGTGCGCTGAATGAAATCGCGCAATCATCGAACGTGGGCGTGGAAATCGACGAGTCCTCGATCCCCGTGCCGAGTGATGTGCGCGCGGCGTGCGAAATGCTCGGCCTCGACCCCCTATACGTAGCCAACGAGGGGGTTTTGATTGCGTTCGTTTCGTCCGAAATTGCCGTACAAGCATTGCACCAAATTCGGAGACATCCGCTGGGTTCTCACGCGGTCGTCTTGGGACGTGTGGTTGCCGAGCATCCGCGTATGGTCGTGCTGCGCAATGCGTTGGGCGGCACGCGCGTTGTGGATCTCCTGCCGGGAGATCAGCTGCCGCGCATTTGTTGATAACCGATTCATCAGTTTCACCTGTACGGAAAAGCCCGACGCACTTGGGTGAGAAGTCACAATGCGCTCCGGCTGTCCGACTCCTAGCTTCGCAACTTCGCAGTACAAGGTTGCGACACATGTCCTTTCGCGTTGGTCCGGCGCTCGCGGCGCCACGGCGAGCATCCCCCTGCTCGCACGGTTCCATCACGCAAGCTTGGCAGAGGAGGTCGGCGGCATGCTTTCACCTAGTGCACATTCTTGGATCGAGGGGGAAACCCTCGGTGAGCACCTCGAAGAACATGGGGTCTCTCGGCGCGATTTCTTAGAATATTGCGCGGAGCTCTCGGTCGTGCTGGGCGTCGGTTCGGCGCTCGCGCCGAAGATGGCGCATGCGATTGAAGTGCAGAAGCGTCCAACGGTCATCTGGCTGCAGCTGCAGGAATGTACGGGATGCGTGGAGAGTGTGATTCGCACGGAGAATCCCTCGATCGGCGATCTCTTGCTCGACGTAATCTCGCTCGACTATCAACACACGCTGATGGCCGGTGCCGGCACGGCGGTGGAGAAGGTGAAGGCCGCGTCGATGGCGGCGAATAAAGGGAAATACCTTCTCATCGTCACGGGCTCCATCCCGACGAATAACGACGACATGTACGTGATGATCGGCGGCAAGACCGCGCGCTCGGTGCTGGAGGAGGCTGCCGAAGGATGCGCCGCCATTCTCGCGCTCGGTGCCTGTGCGTTCTGGGGTGGCATTCAGGGCGCACGACCGAACCCAACCGGTGCGGTTGGCGTGCGCGACATCATCAAGAACAAGCCGATCGTGAACCTGCCGGGCTGCCCGCCCATTGGCGACACGGTTACGGCAACGGTCGTGCACTATCTCACCTTCGGCGCGCTGCCGGAAGTGGATCGCGAAGGGCGTCCGTTGTTCGCGTACGGCGAACGCATTCACGATCAGTGCTCGCGACGCGCCCACTTCGACGCCGGCCAGTTTGTGGAGACGTTCGACGATAAAGGCGCCCGCGAGGGGTGGTGCCTGTATCAGGTCGGGTGCAAAGGCCCGGCGACCTTCTCGCCTTGCCCGATTTTCAAGTGGAACAACCGCACGAGTTGGCCGATCGAAGCGGGCCATCCGTGTCTCGGTTGCACCGAACCGCATTTCTGGGACACGATGACGCCGTTCTACGGCCGTCTGCCGGATGTGGCGGGCTTTGGAATCGAAAAGCGGGTGGACACCATCGGTGCGTCGCTCGCGATTGGCGCCGCCGCCGGCGTCGCCGCGCACGCGACGATGACCGTGATGCATCAGATCAAACGCCGCCGTGCCACCGACCAGGTGCCGGAAGCCCACGAGAATGCCGGAGAGAACAATGGCTAAGACCAAACTGGTCGTCGATCCGATCACCCGTATTGAGGGACATCTGCGCATTGAGGCGCAGTCCGAGAACGGGAAGATCTCGCAAGCGTGGGCGAGCGCCACGCAGTTCCGTGGGATTGAGCTGGTAGTGCAGGGGCGTGATCCGCGCGACGCGTGGGCCTTTACGCAGCGCATCTGCGGCGTTTGCACGGCGGTGCACGCCATTGCGTCGTGCCGAGCCGTGGAAGACTCCCTCGGCATCAAGATTCCGCACAATGCCAACACCATTCGCAACATGGTGCTCGGCATGCAGTACATCCAAGATCACGTGATTCACTTCTATCACCTGCACGCCCTCGACTGGGTGGACGTGGTGAGTGCGCTCTCGGCCGATCCGGCCAAGGCGGCGTCGATCGGCAAGAGCATTTCGCCCTGGCCGGGGAACGACGAGGCGCACCTCCGTGCGGTGCAGTTGCGCGTGAAGAAGTTCGTCGGCTCTGGTCAGCTCGGCATCTTTGCCGGCGGCTACTGGGGACACCCGGCATATAAGCTTCCGCCAGAGGTCAACCTTCTCGCGGTGTCGCATTATCTCGAAGCGCTCGATTGGCAGCGTGATGTGATTCGTTTGCAGGCGATCTTCGGCGGCAAAAATCCGCATCCGAACTTCCTCGTGGGCGGCATGGCCTCGGCCATCAATCTGAGTCAGGCCACCACGATCAACGCCGAGCGCATTGCCGACCTCGCGGGCATGATCAAGCGCGCCAAGACATTCGTCGAACAAGTGTATTGGCCCGACCTCGTGGCGATCGCCGGCTTCTACAAGGACTGGGGTTCGATCGGTGGCGGCGTGCCGAACTACTTGGCGTGCGGCGAGTTCCCCGAGACGGATGTGTATGATCTCAAGTCGCTTTACATGCCGCGCGGCATCATCCTGAACAATGATTTGTCCAAGGTGGTGGAGTACGACCAGACGAAGGTCAAGGAATACATCCACAGCTCCTGGTACGACTACAGCAAGGGTCCGGAAGAAGGGTTGCACCCGTATGAGGGCGAAACGAATCCCAAGTACACCGGCCCGAAGGCGCCGTGGACCGGCTACCTGCAGGACGAGAAGAAGTATTCGTGGATGAAGTCGCCGCGGTACGAGGGCAAGCCGATGCAGGTGGGGCCGCTCGCGCGCATGCTCGTGGCGTATGCCAGTGGGCACAAGGACGCCAAGGAGTTGATCGGCGAAGCGCTGAAGAAACTCAACGTGGGCCCCGCCGTGCTCTTCTCCACACTCGGCCGCACGGCAGCGCGCGGAGTCGAGGCGGTACTGTTGGCAAACAAGATGGAAGGGTGGCTTGGCGATCTCACCAGCCACATTAAGAATGGCGACCTCGCCACGTTCACCAAGGACAAGTGGGAGCCGTCGAGCTGGCCGAAGAAGTCCGAAGGCTACGGCTACGTCGAAGCCCCGCGCGGCGCCTTGGGCCACTGGGTGCAGATCGAAGACGAAAAGATCTCGCGCTATCAGTGCGTGGTACCTACGACGTGGAATGCCTCGCCGCGTGATGCCCAGGGACAGCCCGGCCCATATGAAGCCGCGCTGCAGGACAACCATCCGCTCGTCGATCCCGACAAACCGTTGGAGATTCTCCGGACGATCCACTCGTTCGACCCGTGTCTCGCCTGCGGCGTGCACGTTCTCGATGCGGAGGGGAACGAGATCAGTTCGGTGGAGGTCAACGTATGAGTAAGGTGTCCAATGAGGTTGGCGCTCGGCATCCGCCGGGCGCCCGCTACCTCCGAGAGTTCGGCAAGCCGGTGCCGCGCGAGCGCGGGGACTTTACGTGGGTGTACCTGTGGGGCGCGCCGCTTCGCATCATGCATTGGGTCGCCGCGCTGTGCATTGTAGCGCTCGTGATTTCGGGGCTGTATGTGGGGCGGCCGTACTTCGCCACGACGGGGGAAGCCAGCGCTCACTTTCTGATGGGCAAGTTCCGCTTCGTGCACTTCACGGCCGCAGCGGTGATTGTCATGACGGGGATCGTGCGCGTGTACTGGCTCTTTGCCGGCAACGCGTTCGAGCGTTTGCCTGCGCTCTTCCCGATGTCGCCGCGGAACATGCGGAGCATGTTCAAGGTGATGCGGACGTACTTCAATTTCCAAACGCAAGATCAGCCGCATTTTGTGGGGCACAACCCGTTGGCGCAGTGGGCCTACACCAGCGTGTATCTGCTGATGACCGTTCTGGTGATCACCGGCTTCACCCTCTACGGGCAGTCGGCGCCGACGGGGTTCTTCTACCACCTCTTTGGATGGGTGCCGGGGTTAATGGGCGGTCTGCAGATCGTGCGCTTGGTGCATCACGCACTGACGTGGGCCATCCTGATCTTTGTGCCGATTCACATTTATCTCGCCATTCGTGCGGATTACGTCGAGCGCGCGGGGATCGTGTCGTCCATTATTACGGGCGGGCGGTTTGTGGCATCGGACGACGAGTTTGAAGACATTGACCTCGCGGCAGGAAAATCACGCCCTTGGCCAGCGGAATGAGCGCGGGCACCGTACTCCTTGGCCTTGGGAGTCCGATCATGGGCGACGACGGCGTAGGCCTCGTCGCCCTTGAGCGCTTGCGTGAGCGTTGGGTGATTGATGATATCGAACTGGTGGACGGCGGGACGTGGGGGATGACGTTGCTCCCCGTCATTCAGGACGCGGAACGGATTCTGGTGGTGGATGCGATTGCCGCGCACCAGCCGCCGGGCTCGCTGGTGGTGCTCGAGAAGGACCGGCTCCCGATGTACCTCACGCGCGCCCTCTCGCCGCATCAGGTTGATCTGCGCGACGTCCTCGTCGTGGCGGAACTGACGGGCCGGATGCCCGACGTGATCGTGGCGATGGGTGTGCAGCCGCAAACGGTGGCGCTCTCTACGGAGCTGTCCGCAGTGGTGGCCGCGCGGTTAGACGAACTCGAAGCAGCGATTATTGAACGCCTCCGCCTGTGGGGACACCGTTGCGAGCCGGTCGCAACAGGCGCAGTATGCACGAAATGAGCGTGGCGATGGAAATCGCACGCATCGCGGAACAAAAGCTCGGTGCACAGGCTTCTATGCTGTGCACCGTTGCTGTGGAAGTAGGCGACGACAGCGGACTCGAACCGAGTAGTCTTGAGTTCTGTCTCGATGTCGTCTTTCGTACTCCGCCCTTCACGGGTGCCAAACCGGAGATCCTTCGCCGGGCGGGAAATGTATTGCAAGTCGCATATCTGGAGATCGACGATGGCTGTCCGGACGATTGAAGTGCGGGAGCGCGTCATGGCGCGCAACGATGAACTCGCCGGAGGCGTGCGCCGCCGACTGGCGGATGCTGGCATTGTCGCGCTGAACCTCGTGTCATCCCCCGGGGCCGGGAAAACCTATCTCCTCGAAAAAACCCTCGCCGCCCTCGGTGAGGAACTCGACATCGCCGTCGTGACCGGCGACGTACAAACGCAGAACGATGCCGACCGTCTCGCGCGCCACACCACGCGTCTCGTGCAGGCGGTGGTCACCGGCGGGGCCTGCCACCTCGACGCGCTCCAAGTGAACACGGCCCTCGACGCGATCGACCTCACGCGCACCCGCCTGCTGTTTATCGAGAACGTGGGCAATCTCGTCTGTCCGGCGTCGTGGGACCTCGGCGAGCTCTGTAAAGTGGTGCTCTTCACCGTTACGGAGGGTGAGGACAAGCCGCTCAAGTATCCGAAGATGTTCCAGAATGCCAAGTACGCCGTGCTCACCAAGACCGATCTGCTACCGTACGTGCCCTTTGATGTGGCGCTGGCTAAGGTCAACGCGCGCGCCGTGAATCCAGCGTTGGAGTTCTTTGAAGTCTCCGCCACGAATGGCAGCGGTATGGAGGCGTGGTTCGCCTTCTTGCGCGGACTGGTGGCATCCGGCGCCACGGTGTAATGCCGATGGACGCCGCCACGCACGCGCGTGATTTGCGGGTCACGGGCGTGGTACAAGGCGTGGGCTTTCGCCCGTTCGTGCATCGGCTCGCGTTGCGGTATCGCCTCACCGGTTGGGTGCGCAACGTCGCTGGGACGGTGGAGATTCACGTTGAGGGTGCTCCTGAGGCGCTCGATGCGTTCCAACGCGATCTTCGAGCCGAAGCGCCGCCGGTATCCCGCATCGACACGCTGGCTTCCGCGCCGGGCACCCTCGAGGGACTCCTCGCATTCGAGATTGCCTCCAGCGCGGACGCCGACGGCACGCGCCCCGTGCCGCCTGACGTGGCTATCTGCGCCGCCTGTGAAGCCGAGTTGCACGACACTGACAACCGGCGCTATCGGCATGCGTTCATTACCTGCACCGACTGCGGGCCACGCTACACGATCATTGACGCGCTTCCGTACGATCGTGTGCGCACCACCATGGCCACCTTCGAGCCGTGCACCGAGTGCGCGGCCGAGTACCACACCGCCGGCGATCGGCGCCATCACGCCGAGACCCTCGCGTGCCCGTCGTGCGGCCCGCAGCTCTGGCTCGAATCACGCGATGGGCGCCGTTGGGCCTACAACGATACGGCTGTGCACCTCGCCGCCCGCTCGCTCCGCGGGGGTGCCATTCTGGGGATTCGAGGGATCGGCGGCTTTCATCTCGCCTGCGACGCATCGAATGACGTCGCGGTGCAACGACTCCGCGCACGCAAGCATCGCGACGCAAAGCCGCTCGCCCTGATGGTGCGCACCGTTGAGGAGGCGCGGAAACTCGCGCAGGTGAACGACGCCGAGGCCGTCGCCCTCAGCGGCAGCGCGCGGCCGATCGTACTGCTGCGCGCGCGCAACGACGCGCCGCTCGCGGCGGGGCTCGCGCCTGGCCTGCGGCACATTGGCGTAATGCTCGCGTATGCGCCGCTGCATCATCTCCTGCTCGACTCGTTCGACGCGCCGCTCGTGATGACCAGCGGCAATCTCAGCGACGAACCGATTGCGATGGGGGTGGACGAGGCACGCACGCGCTTAGCGCATATTGCCGATGAGTTCCTGATGCACGACCGCGAGATTCTGTCGCGCGTCGACGACTCTGTGGTGCGCGTGGTAGACGGCGCGCCCATGCTGCTGCGCCGTTCGCGCGGCTATGCGCCACTGTCGCTCGCGCTACCGGTGCCGGCCCCAGTCCCGATGGTCGCGGTGGGGCCGCACCTCAAGAACACATTCACCCTCGCGCGCGACGGCTGGGCCTGGCCGAGTCCACACATTGGGGATCTCGAAAACCTCGACGGTCTCGCCCACTGGCACGCGGCCTTTGATCGCTACCGCAATCTTTTCCGCATTGAGCCGCAGGTGGCGGTCCGTGATTTACACCCGGGCTATCTCTCGACACGGGTGGCCGAGGAACTCGGACTTCCGCGCCTGATGGTCGTGCAGCACCATCATGCGCATATCGCGGCGGTGGCGGCCGAGCACGGTGTCACGGACCCGGTGATTGGACTCGCCTTTGATGGCACAGGGCTCGGTGACGACGGGCATGTGTGGGGCGCCGAGACGCTCGTGGCTGATTTACGATCGTACCGGCGCGTGGCGCGCCTCCGCTACGCTCCCCTGCCTGGCGGCGACCTCGCGGCGCGCGAGCCGTGGCGTGTCGCACTTGGCTATGCGTCGCTGGAGCCGGGGAGCGAGGCCGCATTTTCGATCGCGTACGAGGGAGTGGCGGCTGAGGAGTTGCGCATTGCGCAGCGGCAGATTGCGCGCGCCTTGAATGCGCCCTTGGCGTCGTCGATGGGACGCTTGTTCGATGCCGCTGCGGCGGTGATTGGTGTGCGCCATCGCTCCGGCTACGAAGGGCAGGCGGCTTCGGAACTCGAAGCACTCGCGGGGGACGCGGTAAGCTCACCGATCGTGATGGAGTGGCGCGCGGTTGACGGTTGCTACGAGTTCGACCCCGTTCCATTGCTTGCGACTCTTGGCATGCGCCGGCGGGGTGGTGAGCCAGCGGAGGAGTTGGCCGCGGTGTTTCACGACAGTGTGGTACACGCCGCCGCCGAGATGGCGACGATCGCCGCCGAGGCAAACGGGATTGGCGTGGTGGCGCTTGGCGGCGGCTCGTTTCAGAATGCACGCCTGCAGAGCGGTGTGCGGCGGCTGCTCGAAGCGCGCGGCCTTCGCGTGCTCGTACCGCAGTTGTTGAGTCCGAATGACGGGGCCATCAGCTACGGGCAGGCGGCGGTGGCCGCCGCCTGCCTCGCAGCAGAATAAGGCTACTTCGGTTTCTTGGTTTCGGGGCCGGCTGGCTTCTTGGTGGTATCCACCGGCGGCAGCGGCGCGCCCTGCTTGGCGGTGAGATCCACATACTCACCAAACGGATCAGCGCCGGGCTTGGCGTTGCGCGGGAGGCGTGCACCGACCTTGTTACCGAGCGACTTCGTGTACTTGAAGGTGTTGCGAATGTCTTCTTCGGTCATGAGTGCGGTGTTGTGCCACGGCATCGGGAGTTTGCCCTCACCGTCATCCGCAGTCGTCATGACCTTCACCCAGTGATCTTCGCTCTGGCGCGCGGCAATCGAACGCAGGTTCTTGCCGTACACCGTACCCCACGGCCCCTTGTAGCCAACGGGGTTGCCGGTGAGCTGATCGTCCTTGGCCACCTTCCCCTTGGCGGCGGTCCAGCCGGCCGTGTGGCAATCGTGGCAACTGCCGATGATCATCAGGTATTCGCCTGCGGCTTCCGGCGAGGAGGCGGCCACTCTCGGCTTGTCCTGCGCAGCAAGAGCGGCGGGCAGCAGACACGCCAAAGTCAAAACAATATGACGGCTACGGAGCATTCGGTCCTCGTCGGAGAAGTGAAGCGGGGGAACATAAGCTTAACGAATTCCGGGGCTCTGGCGTTAGCGGTTACGCCAGAACCCCGGAATCCAACAGCGTTTCGACCTACTTTCGCTTATGGACCGTGGTGACCTCAATGGCGCCGAGTTCGTGCCCCGGCCCGCGGAGCGCGACCGCCGCGTTCTGCTCGAGGAAGCGCATGGACACCACCTGGCTGAGCTTCACCGTCTTCAGTTCTTCAAGGGACGGCTGGCGCACGTCGTCGATATAGCAGATCACTTCGCTCGCGCCGCCGCCATTGCCCAAGACATTGGACGATGACGTATGCGCCCTCGTTGGGTTCAGCCAGTTCGGACGCAGGAGCCGAATGGCGTCATACGCCGAGTGCATGCCGCTCGGCGTTTCCGCTAGGTCGTCCGCGGTGATGTGCGTGCGGTCGCCCTTCCGTTTGGTTTGCGCCTCTGCCGCCGCGGGCAAAGCGAGCCCCGCGGCGGTCAAGAGGAGCGCGACGATCGACCGCCTGCGCATTACGGAATGATCGGCAGGCCGAGGACGTCCGGATCGTCCGGATCAACTGGCGAGCTACCGTCGCCAGTACCCATCGATCCGTCTGGCGGGGTGATTTTGTAGTTGTCCGGCGGCGCCTGGCCAAGCAGGTACTGCACGAAGTAG
>CANIWQ010000011.1 GCA_947471365.1 Gemmatimonadota bacterium
GGGAGCGGCGTGGTGACGCTCGTCCTGGTGACCGAAGCGGCGGGCGACACAAAAGTCATGATTCAGATGACGAAGACGTTCGGCTATTACTACGATCACGTCATTTTGAAATCGGGGATTCAGCAGGGGACGCACGTCGCCGCGGGCGATTCGATTGGCACCACCACGGGGCGCTGCCCTTCCTTTGACCTCGGCGTGTGGGACCTCGATGTGACGCTCCCCGGCCTTATCACGCCCGTGCGCTACGCCGATCAGAACCTCCACGCCGCATCGCCGTACAAGTATTTCCCAGAGCCGTTGCGCAGCTATTACTACCGGCACGTGCGGTTGTTGGAAGGCGTTCCGGCGAACAAAGACGGGCGCATCGACTACGGCATTGCCGGCAAACTCTCGGGCGACTGGTTCCACTCGTCGATCGCCGTGGATCGGTTTTCCACAGGCACGTCCGACGGCTGGGCACACACCATCGGCTTTGTGTACGACTGGTACAGTGGTGCCACGCGTGTGTCGATTGGCGGCACAATCGCTGGACCAGGGCTCTATGGCGTGGCGGCAACGGACCCCGACCCAGCCACGGTAAGCACGTCGAGTGGCCCGGTGGCGTATCAATTGAACTTCTTGCAGGGAACGTCCGGCGTTGGCTGGTTACTCGTGCAAATGACAGCCGCCGACAAGATTCGCGTCGAGCCATTTGCCTCCGGCGCGAGCCGCCCGACCGCGTTCACCACCGCCGCGCAGAATTATTTGCGATAGCCTGCTGGACAGGGGAACGCCCTTACGCAGATTCCGTGGTGAACCCCTGTCCGAGGCCTCGCGTGTCTTTCCGCCGAATCATCAGTTCTGTCGTCGTGTGCACGACCATCGCCCTTCTCGCCCTTCTCGTCGTTGTGCCGCCGCTCCATGCACAAGGCGCCCTCGACACGCGCGCCATCAAGGATTTGAAGTGGCGTAGCATCGGCCCATTCCGCGGCGGCCGCACCAAGAGTGCCACCGGCGTGCCGAGTCAGCCCAATGTGTTTTACATGGGCGTGATCAATGGCGGTGTGTGGAAGAGCACCGACTACGGACGTACCTGGAATCCCATCTTCGACGGACAGCCCACGCAATCGGTGGGCGCGGTAGAAGTCTCACTCTCCAATCCCAACGTGCTCTACGTGGGATCGGGCGAGGGGCTGCAACGTCCCGATCTCTCCACCGGCGACGGCATCTACAAGAGCACTGACGCCGGCAAGAGCTGGAAACACCTCGGCTTGCGGGACGCACAACAGATTCCGCGCATCGTGATTGATCCGACCAACCCCGAGCGCATTTTTGTGGCGGCGCTTGGTCATCCATACGGCCCCAACGCCGAACGAGGCGTCTTCCGCTCCGTGGACGGTGGCACGTCGTTTCAGCGCGTGCTTTTCAAGGACGAGAATACCGGCGCCGCGGAGTTGGTGATGGCGCCAGATGATCCCAACACGCTACTGGCCGCGCTGTGGGAAGCACGCCAAGGCCCGTGGGAGAATGGCGCGTTCCGCGGCCCCGGCACCGGCTTGTACAAGAGCACGGACGGCGGCACGACGTGGAAGCAGATCACCGCAGGTATTCCGAGCACCGCCGAGGGGATCGATCGCATTGGGTTGTCGTTTTCGCAGGCGAACCCGAAGCGCGTGTACGCCACCATCAACGCGCAACGCCAGTGCGGCATTTATCGGAGCGAGGACGCGGGCGACACGTGGACGCGCGTCAACAATGACAACCGCATCTGCGGCCGTGGCGATGACTTTGCCGCACCGACCGCAGACCCCAAGAATGCCGACGTGGTGTATTCGGCAAACGTCGTGGCGTGGAAGTCGGTGGACGGCGGCAAAACGTGGAACGCCCATCGCGGTGCACCGGGTGGCGACGACTATCAGCGCTATTGGATCAATCCGAACAACACCGACATCCAGCTGCTCGTGAGCGATCAGGGCGGCGTGGTCACGGTCAACGGCGGCAAGAGCTGGAGTTCGTGGTACAACCAGAACACGGCGCAGTTTTATCATGTCACGGCAGACAACGCGTATCCGTATCGTCTGTGCGGCGGGCAGCAGGAATCCGGCTCGGCGTGCGTGGCGAGTCGCGGCAATGACGGTTCGATTGGCTATCGCGAATGGCGGCCGGTGGGAGTCGAAGAGTACGGCTACGTGGCGCCCGACCCGCTGAACCCCGACATCGTCTATGGCGGCAAGGTGACGCGCTTCGACCGTCGGACCGGGCAGACACAGCAGGTTGGGCCGCGTATCGGTCGCGGTGGCGGCGCGGGTGTGAGCGACTATCGCACCGTGCGCACCGCGCCGGTGCTGTTCTCGCCAACGAACCCAAAGAAACTGTACTTCGCCTCGAACACGCTGTGGGAAACCGTCGACGGCGGCCAGCACTGGAAGCAGTCGAGTCCCGATCTGGCGCGTGAGTCGTGGGAGGCGCCAGCCAATGTGGGCAAGTACGCTGGCACGCCGGCAGCCGCGGCATCGAAGCGTGGCGTGATTTACACGATTGCGCCGAGCCCTAAGGATTCGAACACGATCTGGGCCGGCACGGATGACGGACAGATTCAGGTGACGCGCAATAACGGCAAGGCGTGGACGAACGTCACGCCCCCCTCGCTCCCAGCGTGGGCCAAAGTGTCGTTGATGGACGCCTCGCATTTTGATGCCGGCACTGCGTACGCCGCGATCAACACACTGCGACTCGACGATTTGCGTCCGCACATTCTGCGCACGCGAGATGGCGGTAAAACGTGGGCAGATGTTGTGAGCGGCATCGACAGCGGCGCCACCGTGAATGTGGTGCGCGAAGATCCTGCGCGGCGCGGATTGCTCTACGCGGGCACCGAGAACGGCGTGTGGGTGTCGATTGACGATGGCGACCACTGGCAGTCGCTGCGATTGAACTTGCCGTCCACGTCGGTGCGCGACCTGATTATCAAAGACAATGATGTCGCAGTGGGTACGCACGGCCGCGGATTCTGGATTCTTGACGACGTGTCGGCATTGCGTCAGTGGAACAACAACTCGGCCGGCGTCACGCTCTATAAGCCGGCAATCGCCACGCGCGTGCGCTATTCGATGTACACCGACACGCCAGTGCCGCCCGACGAACCGATGGCCGAAAACCCGCCGGACGGCGCGGCCATCGACTATTTTCTGGCCGCCGACGCGAACGGTCCGCTCACCATCGACATCGTGGACGCGAAAGGCGTGCTCGTGCGCCACTTCTCGAGCGAGGACAAGTACGACGCGCCGAAGGACGAAGGCAACTGGCCCTGGTATTGGTTCCGCCCGATGCATGCGCCAGCCAAGACCGCCGGCTTGCATCGCTATGTGTGGGATCTCCACTTCACGCCGCCGCCGGCGCAGAGTTTCTCGCTCCCCATTTCAGCGACCCCGTTTAATACCAAGAAGGAACCCGAAGGTCCGTGGGTGCACCCCGGCACGTACACCGTCAAACTCTCGGTGGGCGGCGCAACATTCACGCAGCCGATCACGGTGCGGATGGATCCTCGAGTGAAAACGGCGGAGTCGGCGTTGGCGCAGCAGTATGCGCTCTCGATTGGGCTCTATGACGCCGCGCGCGAATCAGCGATGGCCGCGCAACAAGTACGTTCGCTACGCGCGCAAATAGCGGACAGAAAAACCAAAGCGCCGGCGCTCGTGAAAGAACTCGACGCGCTCGATGCCACGCTGCAGACGCTCGATGCGCCCGCCGCCGGTGGCCGCGGCGGTGGCGGCGGACGGGGCGGCGCCGCGCCGGCCGCGCCGGGCGCATTCGCGTCGATTGAATCGCAGGCCTTGCCGATCATGAATGTTCTGCAGGATGCAGATGCGGCGCCGACATCGCAGGTGGTCGCGGCGGCCGACGAACGCCTCCGGGCATTTGCGGTTGCGCGACGCACGTGGCATCATCTCACGAGCACCGATGTTCCGGCGCTCAATATCAAGTTGCGGGCGGCCGGCGCTGAGCCGCTCGCGATCACGACACCACGCGGACCGGGCGCTACGCCCAGCCCCGACGACGAAGACGTGCCCCTTGGAGGGAATCGCTAATGCGCCCAGTGCTACTGCTCGCTACCTGCGCCAGCCTGTTCGCGGGGGCCGCCTTCGCGCAGGGCGCCCCCGCCAAACGCCCGCTCGCCCTCGCCGACCTCTACCGCCTGCGCCAAGTGAGCGACCCGCAGCGGTCGAACGACGGACAGTGGGTGGCCTACACCGTCGCGCGCGTGGACACCACCAAGGATCGCTCCGACAGTGACCTCTGGATGACGAGTTGGGACGGTGCCACCACGGTGCGCCTCACCAACAGCGACGAATCGGAACGGACGCCGCGGTGGAGTCCGGATGGCAAGCAGCTGGCATTTCTCTCGAGCCGGCAGGGTGCCAAGGGAGGGCAGGTCTGGCTGCTCAATCGCGCCGGCGGTGAAGCCGAAAAAATCACCGAGCTCAAGGGCGGCGTATCGTCATTCGCGTGGTCGCCCGACGGCACCAAGCTCGCGCTCGTGGTCAGCGACCCAGAGCCCGACAGTTCCGCGACGCCGAAACCAAAACCGATTGTGGTGGACCGCTATCAGTTCAAAACTGACGGCAAAGGCTATCTCGACAAGCAGCACCAGCATCTGTTCGTGTTCGACTTGGCCACGCGCAAAAGCACGCAGGTGACCACGGGCGATTTTGACGACAGCGAACCGGCATGGTCACCCGACGGCACGCGACTCGCGTTCATTAGCGCGCGCGCAAAAGACGCCGAGCGTTTTGATAACTCGGATGTGTACGTCGTGGAGGCGAAGGCCGGTGCCACTCCGGTGCAGCTCACGACATTTCAGGGCGCCGACGAAGGGCCACTCGCCTGGAGCCCCGACGGCATGTGGGTGGCGTACCGTCAGGCGCAGGAACCGAAGTACTTCGGGTACGGCGGTGGATTCGGCACACTCGCCTTGGCACCAGCAGCTGGCGGTCCCGTCAAACTGCTGACCGAGAAACTCGACCGCATGATGACGGGTGCTCGTTGGAGCCGCGACGGGAAGAGCCTCGTGGGCATCGTCACCGACGATCAGCGAGAGTATCTCCTGCGCGTCATGGCGGATGGTTCGGGATGGAGCAAGATCGAAAGCCAGCTGCCCGTGATCACGGCGTTCAGTGAAGGCGTCGACGGGGCGTTCGCGGTGCTCGCCACGACGCCGAGTTCGCCGAGCGAGTTGTACGCGCTCGATAAAGGCGTCGCGCGCCCGCTGACGCACCAAAACAGCTGGCTCACCGATGTGGCGCTCGCCACGACATCGGTGGTCACCTCAAAGAGCGACGACGGCACCGAGGTGCATGGCATTTTGCGACGGCCTGCCAATGCCGCCGCTGGCACGAAGCTCCCGATGATTCTGCGCATTCATGGCGGACCCGCGGGGCAGGATGCCCTGAGCTTTGACTTTGAGAAAGAACTGCTCGCCGCGCAGGGCTGGGCCGTGATTGCGCCGAACTACCGGGGCAGCAATGGCCGCGGCGCGGCATTCACGGTCGCGATTGCTGGCGACTGGTGCAATAAAGAAGTGCGCGATATCCGCGGCATGGTGGACCGCCTCATCAAAGACGGTGTGGCCGACGAATCGCGACTTGGCGTGGGCGGATGGAGCTACGGTGGCATTCTCACCGACTGCATGATCGCCGCCGACCCACGCTTCAAGGCCGCCACGAGTGGCGCGGGCGTCAGTAATGTGTTGGGGATGTACGGGCACGATCAGTACATCGTGCAATACGATCAGGAACTGGGTCAGCCCTGGAAGAACGTGGACAAATGGCTTAAGGTCTCTACGGCATTCTTCCACGCCGATCGCATCAAGACGCCAACGCTCTTCCTCGGTGGCTCCGCCGACTGGAACGTGCCCGTCATCGGTGGCGAGCAGATGTATCAGGCGTTGAAATCGCTCGGTATCGACACGCAGCTGATTGTGTACCCGGGTGAGCCGCACGGCATTCGACGCCCGAGTTTCCAGCGCGATCGGTTGGAGCGCTACGTCGCGTGGTACACGAAGTACCTCGCGGCAACGGTGCCCTGAGGTGGTTGGAAAGGTCGTACGTTCGGGAGTCGCGGCGCGCGCGCCGCGACTCACGGCCGTCAGTGCGCGGCGGCTGTTGCGCGCCCACGCGGATCCCGTGCGGGCGCGCCACACGGCGGGGTACTTCAAAACCGGCAAAGGGGAATACGGCGAGGGAGACCGTTTTATTGGTGTGACCATGCCGCAGATCCGTGCGCTGGCCCGGACGCTGCGCGAGATGCCGCTCTCGGAGATCGACGCCCTCCTCGGCTCGCCCGTCCACGAGGATCGCGTGCTCGCGGTGGTGCTGCTCGGTCAGGCGTACGATCGCGGCGATGAGGAAATTCGGGACGAAGTGTTCCATTTGTATCTCGCACGCACGGACCGCATCAATAACTGGGACCTCGTGGACATGAGCGCCCCAGGGATTGTCGGCCGTCACCTCGTCTCTCGCCCGCGCGCCGTCCTCCACCGGCTCGCAGACTCGCCCATGCTCTGGGAGCGGCGGATCGCGGTGCTCGCCACGATGTGGTTTTTGCGAGAGGGCGAAACGGCCCCAACGTTGAAGATCGCGACGAAACTCCGGAACGATCCGCACGACCTCATGCACAAAGCCGTCGGGTGGCTCCTGCGCGAAGCGGCCAAGCGCGACAAGCCCGCGGTGGTCGCGTTTCTGCGCCGCTACGGAGCCACCCTCCCGCGGACGCTACTTCGCTACGCAATCGAGCACTTTCCTGCGCCAGCGCGCGCGCGTTTCCTCGCCGCCCGTACGACCTTGGTGCGCCGAATACCCGCCCGTTAAGTTGCTGACAAGGCGCCTCCCCTCTGGCGCGAAGTCCTATCAGAGAGCCAACTTAGACGTATGTCATCGCTTGCAGATGTCTCCCGATTAATCGCTCGCGAACTCGCCACGCTGCGCGACGAGCTCTTGGCATATCCCGACGATGCATCCGTCTGGGCGCTGCCGGCCGGCGTCCCCAACTCCGCGGGGACGCTGACGTTGCACTTGGCCGGCAACCTCCGTTGGTTTGTGGGGGCGCAGCTCGGGGCGACGGCGTATGTGCGCGACCGCGAGGCGGAGTTTGCCACGCGCGACCTTCCCCGCGCAGAACTCATGGCACTCATCGAACGCACGTCCGACGAAGTGACGCGCTCGCTTGCCGCGCTCGATCCGGAGGCACTCGACGGCGACTTTCCGCTCGAGGTCGGTGGACTGCGGCTCGAGACCGGACGGTTTCTGTCGCACATTGCCTCACATCTGGCGTATCATCTAGGCCAAGTGGATTACCACCGTCGCATCGTCACCGGCAACGCGTATTCGGTGGGCGCGCTCCCCCTCCCACCACTCGCGCGATGAATCCTGAACCGTCTCATGTGCTCATGGCGGGGCTAGGACCGTTCGTCGAAGTCATTGGCGTGGTAGCGATCGTCGCACTGTTCACACTCCTCCGCGACCAAGCGGATCGGCGTCCGTACTTCAAAGCATGGGAAGAAGGCTGGGTGATGCTCGCCGTGTCGTTGACCGCCGGCGTTATTTACCAGCGACTCACCGATCCCACGAGCGTACTCCTCAGCGCGTCGCGCGCTACGACGTGGATCTTCGCGGCCACATATTTTAGCTTCCGCCTGATGGCGCTGGCGTTGATGGTGCACGGGACGCGCATGTACACGCGGGGCGATCGCAATCGCCGGTTGGTGACCGCCGCCGCGCCGGTTGGCCTCGCGCTCACGCTCTTTGCGGACACCTTCCGTACACCACTTGGTGGTTTATCGCCGTACTTTGGGCCGTTCGTGGTACTCGCCACCGCCTATGCCGCATGGCAAATGGCGACGTTGCCGAAGTCCCGCCAAAGCGCGGGGAGTTCGGTGGCGCTCTGGTCGCTCGCGGGCGTGGCGGCGCTCTGGTCTGGCCTCGTGCTCTTCGGTATCGGCGTGCGCACCGGAAGTGCCTTTGCCTCAAATCCGTGGTTCGTGCGCTTTGAGCGGTACGGCTTCTTTCTCGATCTGATTGCGCTCACGGGTGTGGCGTACGCGATGGTGCAGTTGCTGTTTGAAGACGCCCGTCGCGACAACGCGGACGCGCAGTCGCACGTGAACGTGCTCCACGACCGGAAACGTCTCGCCAAGTTTCACGACGACGAGAGTGGGTTGCTCAGCCGCCGAGCGTTCGAGGAAGCCCTCGGGCTCGACTTTGCGATGGCGAGCTTTGGCAGCGTCGCACGTATCCGCGTGACGAACCACGAGTCCCTGGCCGCCGAACACGGCAAACAAAACGCCGACGCCATGCTCGCACACTTTGCCGCCGTCTTGTCGAGCGGCACGCGCGCGCATGACTGGGTGTTCCGCTGGAATCCCACCGATTTTCTCGTGGTGATGCCGCGCGCAGTTCCGCCGGTCGCGCTGAACCGTCTCAACGTCCTCCTCGCGCGAGCCGCACCGTTTGCCATCTCGGGCGTGCGCGATGCCGTGCGCGCCGACACCACGCTCGCCGTCGAACCATTCTCCGGCGCTGAGGATCTCACCGCAGCCGCCAAACGCGTGATGGACGATCACGTGGCACCGTAACGTGGCTACAGAAAAGTTTCCGCTCTTTCGGAGCACGGTGACGCTGGTCGGCGGTTTCGCGATCTATGCCTTCGCGCT
Source organism: Gemmatimonadota bacterium (assembly GCA_947471365.1). Lineage (GTDB taxonomy): Bacteria > Gemmatimonadota > Gemmatimonadetes > Gemmatimonadales > Gemmatimonadaceae > Fen-1231. The sequence continues at coordinate 8,687 of CANIWQ010000011.1, forward strand.
CATGGTGCTGGTGCTGATCACGTCCATCGCCATGGCCAAGGGTGCCACGCCGTCGCATGAGGCAGTGGAGTTCGCCATGTTGGGGTCGTCGCTGGTGGCGGCATTGGCGGGCGGGTACGCCACGGCATCGCTCGCCCCGAACCGTCAACGTGGGCATGTGACCGTACTTGCAGCGATGATGTTACTCTCGCACATCAATCGCGTGGTGCACCCCACCGCTGGGGCGTCGCGCTGGTATCCGATCGTCCTCGCCCTAGTCAGCACCGCGGCCGTCGTGGCCGGCGGATGGCTACGTCGTCCCCGATCACCGTCTCTGGAGTCCGCGTGAACCGTTCGCTCGTCGCCATCGCCGCGCTCTGCGCCACGCTCACGGCGGCGCCCGCCGCGGTGGCGCAGGATGCCGCCGTCATTTTGCGCACGTCGGTTGCGCTCGACGGCCGCGGAGCATCGCTCACGAATGTTGATGTCCTCGTGGAGCATGGTCGCATTACCAAAGTGGCCAAGGCCATCACCCTGTCTGGCGCACGCGTCATTGATTTGCGCGGACGCACCGTACTGCCTGGCCTCATCGATGTGCACACGCATCCGACCTGGTACTTCAACCGCCAAGGGCGCTACCACACCACCGGCGACGGCGACACCCCGCTTCAAGCGATGCTCGCTGCCAGCGCCAATGCGTACGCAACCTTGTCGGCAGGCTTTACCACCATTCAGAGCCTCGGTGCTACCGAAGACAAAGATCTGCGCGACTGGATCAACACACAGGGCGTCCCGGGGCCGCGCATCATCACGTCCCTGCAGGCCATCACCAACGGTGACCCGGACCGGCTGCGCCAGCTCGTGCAGCAACGCAAGCAGCAAGGTGCTGATGTCGTCAAGATTTTCGCATCGGCGAGCATTCGTGACGGCGGCAAGCAGTCCATGACCGACGAGCAGCTCGCGGCCGTCTGCGGTGAAGCCAAGGCGCAGGGACTCCGCAGCGTGGTGCACGCGCACAGCGCGGAATCGGTGCGCGCGGCGGTGAACGCTGGCTGTTCGCAGGTGGAGCACGGCGTGTTCGTGACGCAAGCCGAACTCGACCTGATGGCGTCGAAAGGCACGTGGTTCGACCCGCAGTGCTCACTCGTCTTCCGCAACTATCTCGACAATCGCGCGAAGTACGACGGCATCGGCAACTACAACGCCGAGGGGTTTGCCTCAATGGAACGGGCGCTGCCGCTCGCCGCAGAGGGCATTCGCAAGGCCGTGGCCACCAAGAATCTCAAGATGGTGTACGGCACCGATGCTGTGGCCGGTGCGCACGGGCGCAATGCAGAGGATATCCTCTGCCGTGTGCAGACCGCGGGGCAAAAGCCCATGGATGCCATTGTCTCAGCGACATCTCTTAATGCGGCGTCGCTCGGATGGGGCGCCACGTTGGGCGCGCTGGCTGCCGGCTACGAGGCCGACATCATTGCCGTCGACGGCAATCCGCTCACCGATATCACGGCGGTGCGTCGCGTGAGTTTTGTCATGAAGGGCGGCCGTGTGGTGAAGGACGACGGCCACCCCGGCTCCAAGTAACGGAGCCGCTCCGGTGCGCGGGTCGAGTAATACGTTCCTCTCGACCCGCGGCGCCGTTTAGCGTTCCGGCAGCGTCGCCAGAAACTCCTTGAGATAGCTGCCCCAAATTGCCGGCTGCGAGTGCGTGCCATGCCCGCGCGTCTGCTCCGTGATTGGCAGGAGGATGAACTTGGCCTGCTTCACTTTGGCGATCAACGGCTCCACAATGTGCAACTCCGGCGGGTTGACGAAATCGTCCGCGGAGTTAATCGCCAGCACCGGCGTTGTCACCGCGTCGAGATGCGACGACGGATCATACGTGCGCGAGGCGTCAAAATAGTACAGCATATTATTGGCGTCGGTTGTCTTCGACGAAGACTCCACATAGGCGCGGATGAGCGAATCAGCGGCCTCACGCGTGGGCGCCAGACGGTGCTGCACGAGCGGCGCACTCGACATGATATACAAGGCCCGGATGGCCGCCTTCAGGCCGAGCATCGGCGGCGAGGTGTAGTCGCCATTCTTCCACTCGGGGTCGCTTTTGATGTTGTCGGCGATCATCGTGCGGATAATGCGATTGCGTCCGACAAGCGACGTGGGTGCGCAGGCGAGCGGCACTAAGCCGTCCACAAAGGTGGGGTGCGCGTATCCCCACACCCAGGCGTGCATGCATCCCATCGAGGTGCCCATCACGAGGCGCAGGTGATTCACCTGCAGGCCGTCGGTGAGCAGGCGATGCTGCAGTGCCACCATATCGTCATAAGTGTACTGCGGGAACTTCATCCGCAGTCCGTCGCTCGGCTTGCTCGAACCGCCGTGCCCGAGGTTGTCCGGAAGCACAATAAAGAACTTGCTGGTGTCGAGCATCTGCCCCGGACCAAAGAGTTCACCGGCAAAGTTCCGGGAGAGAAAGGCCCGCCCGGTCCCGCCGGTTCCGTGCAGAATCATCACCACATTGCGCGAGATGCCACCGGCGTCTCGGCGTAGTGTGCCGAGCGTGACGTAGTGGATCTTCACCTCGGGCAGGGTTTCGCCGGTGCTGAACCGGAAGTTGTGCGCCACATAATCGCCGGGTTTTCCCTGTGCCGAGAGCGGCACAACGGAGGGAGCGGCTATGAGCACCAAAAGAGCGAGAGCGAGTACGCGCATCGGAGTTCCAGGGTTGGTGGGTCGGTGGTAATGTACGCGACTTCGCTCCGTTTCGTCGGGGGCCGTCGCGCGCGCTGGCGCCGAGGTGGGACGCCCCTAGCTTTCACACAGGGAGTTTCCTCACAACACAGAGCAACAGCCATGCAGGCGACCGATATTTTGATGCAGGAGCACCGCGTGATCGAACGGGTGCTGGACGCGCTCGAAACCGCCGCGGTCGCGCTCGAGCGGGCTCGCCCCGTGCGGCCGGCGTTCTTCCTCGAGGCCGCCGATTTCATTGCTGGCTTTGCCGACGGCTGCCACCATCGCAAGGAAGAGGGAGTGCTCTTTGGCGCCATGATCGACAGTGGCGCTCCGCGGAACGGTGGCGCGATTGATATGATGCTCGAGGAGCACGAACAGGGGCGCGCGCTCACGCGCGCCATGCGCGACGGCGCCCGCCGGCTCGGTGAAGGCGACCTCGACGCCGCCCGCGTGGTGGTCTCGAACGCCCGCCGCTACGTGGCGCTCCTGCGCGATCATATTGCCAAGGAAGACGAAATGCTCTTTCCCATGGCCGACGAGATTATCACCCCGCAGCAGCTTGCCGCCGTACTGCACGGATATCAGCAGATCGAACAGCAGGATGCTGGCGATGGCGCGCACGAGCGGTTCCTCGCGCTGGCCGCGAGCCTCGAGACCGAAGCTCGCACCCTCGCCAGCTAAGACCCGCCGTGCGTGACTGCCGACCGCGTCTCGTCTGCGTGCGGTCGGTCAGCCCGGAACGAGCACCACCCGTTTCGTGAGCCGCCCGTGGTGCGCATCGTCAAACACTTCGTTGATGCGATCCAACGGATGGCGCTCAATGTACGGCTTCACCGTCACCCGCCCCTCGCCAATCCACTGCAGCAGTTCTGGGTAGATGAGCGGATCGGCGCCCCAGTTACCGCGCACGGTGGCGTCGTACGCCATGAGGTTCGAGAGACTCACCTCGACTCGGTCCATCGTAAACCCAACCACGGCGAGCGACGCGCCAAAGCCAAGCAGCGAGTAGGCCGTCTCCTGACCAGCGCGCGTTCCTGACATTTCAAAAATCTTCCACAAGTGTGCTGGCGCTCCGAGCGCCTCGGCGAGCGAGCGCACTTGTTTGCGCACATCCTTGGTTGCCATGTCGCGCACATTGAGCACCGCCCCCGCCCCGGCCTCTCTCGCCTGAGCAAGTTTGCGATCGTCTACGTCGAGCGCGATTACCTTGGCGCCCGTCGCTGCCGCGATCTGCACGCCGTACACACCAATGCCGCCGATACCCACGATCAGTGCGGTTTCGCCGCTCGCGAGCCCCGACCGTTTGACCGCTTCAAATGGCGTCGCCACCGCGTCGGACACGACGCTCAGTTCCCATAGATCATGCGTGGCGAGTGCCGCGGCCGGAACAGGACAGAGAAAGCGCGCCGGCACCACGACGTGCGAGGCGAAGCCGCCGTTGCCGTCGTTGCCTGGCATCACCTGACGCCGGCAGATCGTCCGGTGCCCCGAGCGGCACAAATCGCATTCGCCGCAGGGCAGAACCGCGGGCACGACCACGGCACGGCCGATCAGTGACGCGTCCACTCCCTCACCGACTTCGCGTACGACGCCGCTGATTTCGTGGCCGAGCACCAGGGGAAGCGCGCCGCGTGTTTTGACGCCGTGATGCAAGAACGAGACATCCGTGTGGCACACCCCACACCCCGAGACCTCGATGGTCGCCTCTCCTGCCGCTGGGGGACGAGGCACTAACGACCGGTGCTCAAAGGGCGCGCCAGGCGCCGTCATCATCCACGCATCCCACATTCCGTCCCGTCGGGTCGTCATCGTCAATGGCTCAATTGGGTGGGTTCTGCATCGGGAGCATCACCAAACACGAAGCTCCCACAGGAATGGCATTGGTCAAGCGAACGTTCAATTCCAGCAAAGCAAGCACGATCGTCCGGCCTGAGGCGCATCACCTTCCGTAAGAACCGACAGTCACAGTCCGCGCTCGGCGCATACACCGCTTCCAGATACTCCTCCGCATTCGACAGCACGTTGCGCACCCGTACCTTCATGGAGGGGGTGAGCTCCTCATTCTCAATCGTGAGCTCTTTGCTGATGACGGCAAAGGCCTGAATGCGCTCGTACCTCACCGGATGATCGCTATTGAAGGCGAGGAGCGTGGTGCGCAACGATTCTTTGACGACACGCTCTGCCGCCTCACGATCATCGCCGAACTGCTCTGCGATACGGAAGTAGTCAGGAAATATCAGGGCGGCGAGGAATCGCTCCCCCTGCCCCGCAACGATGACATGGCGGATGTAGTTATTCATCCCCGCCAAACGGTTCTCGATTTCGGTTGGGACGACCTTTTCGGCGTTCAACATTTTGAAGACGCGGTCTTTACGCGCCACAAGCTTCAGTCCTGCACCCACAAACTCGCCGAGATCGCCGGTGTGGAACCAGCCATCACCCGGAAGCGCCTGCGCGGTGGCCTCAGGGTTTCCGAAATAGCCACGCATCACATTGGGGCCGCGCACTAATATCTCGCCATCCGCGGCAATGCGAATGGTCACGCCGGGAATCGGATATCCCACCATTCCCGGCACGGTGCGCGGCTGCGCGAGATCGGTGAGCGTGCAGCACGGGGACGTCTCAGTGAGTCCCCAGCCCTCAAGAACGGCCACGCCCTTGGAGGCGAAGTACGCCGATACATTTGCCGGCAGCGGCGCGGCCGCGGTGAAAACAAAGCGCAGTCCAGCATGAAAGATACTGCCTTCGTCTTCCGGACGTGACTGCACATGTGTCACTAACTGCTGATACACCTGTGGCACGCTAAAGTAGATCGTTGGTCGAACCGCGGCCCAGTTGCGCCGCAGCGCATCAAAGTCTTTGCCGCGCGAGGTGTCTATATGAATCGTCGCGCCATTATACAACGCGGAATACTTCTCAAAAATTCCACCGAAGCTGTGATGCCAAGGAAGATACGACAGGAACCGGTCATGGTGTGTAACCGACCAGATCGCCGACAGCGCACGTTGCTGCGACAAGATGTTGTCGTGCGTGAGCAGCACACCTTTGAGTACGCCGCTCGTTCCCGAGGTGAAGTTCAGCAGGCATGGCTCGTTGGGATCGATTTGCGATGCGTGTGCTGCAAAGGCGGAGCACCGCACCGTATCGCTGGCACCACTCGAGAGGGCGTCGGCGAACGTGGAGTAACGGGCCGCCGAGCCCTGTACGATCCCCTGCACCACGGTCGCATCCACCGCGTCAAAGGACACCAGCGCGCGCGTTGCTGTGCTGAGTGCGACGCCGGCCACCTGATCGCGGCCAGCGACAATAATGACGGTGGGTTGCAACTGACCGAGCAAACCTTGTACTTGGTCCGCAGGATAGGCGGAGAAGATGGGCGCGTACGTGGCACCCAGGCCCATCGTGGCGAACTCTGCGACGAGCATCTCGCCGCGGTTGGGCGAGACCATCGCGACCCGTGTGCCGGGGCCGACACCTTCGGATGCGAGAAATGCTCCGAATGACGCCACGTCGCGTGCGAAGTTGTTCCACGTCACCGCGCGGTATGCACCATCACGCAGTTCGCTGAACACGGCGTGGTCGCCAAAGCGCGCCACATTGCGCGCGAGCAACCGGCCAATACTCTCAGGCACTCCCACCGTCTCCAATTGGGAGCGAATGGTGTCACCTTCGCGAATGGCAGCGAGTGCGTGCTTCATGGCGGCCGGTGCTCCATCGGTGTGGTCAATCGCCATCGTCAGCATCCGTCGGCGTTGTTGTGCGAGGTGTAGCCGGCACACTGCCTGGCCCTACCGACACCGCGCCGTCACGAGCCGCGAGCGCCGCGCCAAATGCGCCCATCTCCTGCGGATGTGGTGGCACGATCACGTCGGTCCCCGTCGCCTCAGAGAGGAGCGTCACCATGGTTGGGTGATGGGCGACCACACCGCCGGTCGCCACCACGCGCCCCTCGAACACATCCATCGCGATCACTCGCTTCATGAGCGACCGATACGCCGCCATAGCCAGATCGGCGGGACGCCGTCCTGACCGAATGAGCGTGAGTAATTCCGTGCCAGCAAACACCGTGCAGAAACTGGAGAGTTCCAACTCTTCGGTTGCTCCCGCAGCGAGCGGGTCGAGCGCGGCCGTATCGATGCCGAGACGGAGGGCGATTTCGTCGAGAAAGCTTCCCGTGCCTGCCGCGCACTTGCGATTCATCCGGTGCGAGAGCCGCTGCCCATTCGCATCAATGCGAATCACTTTGGCATCTTGTCCGCCAATGTCAATCACCACCAGCGGCCCCTGCACATGAAACGCGGCGCCACGACCATGGCAGTCCAGTTCCGTGCGCGATCCATTCGCAAATGGCACTGCGTTGCGACCGAAACCCGTCGACCACACCGCCGACACATCAGCCGCCGCACAGCCGGCAGCCGCCAGCGCTTCGGCGTAGGCCCGCTCCGCCGCCACGGTGAGATCGGCGCCGGAGCGCACCACGCTGGTGCCGAGCACGTGGCCCGCGTCATCAATGACCACGGCTTTCGTGTTCCACGATCCGCTGTCCACTCCGGCAAAGCGCGCCATTATCGCGTCACTCGGCTAGCGTGGGTGCGCGCGTCCGAGAGTTGCTCCACAAAGCCTTCGATGTTCGTGCGCGCTTGCTCGTCGGAGAAACAGCGCAAATCGTTGACGTCGCCGTCAAGCACAAGCGTGGGGATGCCGAGTTTGTCGGACAACCGACGTGGCATGCCGTAGCGCGTGTTCGTGTTATTCGGGCAGGTGCGGCAGTCGTGAAAGACGATGCCGTCCACGTCGTACAGCTCCACCATGCGCTCGATATAGCGCTCCTTGGGGCCATCGGATCGCGCAATGAACAACTCCACCGATGCGCGCGCCATCGAGCGCCACGGGTCGGCGGGGTCGAGCATCGAGAAAATCCAGCTGTTGCAGTAGGTGGACGCCACCACCGCCGTGTGGAACTCTGCGAATGTCGTGGAGAGCGCACGAAGCCGTCCCCAAACCGGCATACCATCCCAGTAGAGTCGGAGCGTTTCGCCAGGCACCGCCTGCACACCGCCGCGCACGCGCTCCTCGAGCTCCGCAAGCAACACGTGGTAGTAGGCCGCTGCCTCTGGAGCACCGCGGAGTACCACCGCCGGCCCCATGTGGATGGTGCCATCGAAGAACGTGAACGGGGACGGCTTGTTCGCCGCGGTGTGCAGGCAGCGCTCCCACAGTTCTGACGCTTCGCGCGCGGATTTCATCGCGGCGGCGAGGCGCCCACCGTCAAGCCGCACACCGGCCACCGACTCCAGCACGGGGACGAGCGCTTCGAGCTGCGCCGTGACGTCGTCTACTTCTGCGTCGGTGACATCGCCCACCGAGCGCGGCGAGTTGATACCCACCACCGGCGCGTTCCATTGACGGCCATACCACTCGAACCAGTCGCGTACGTCGCGGCACTGATTGGTATTGAACACGAGCACGTCCGCACGCGGTACACCGGTCAGGCCAAACGCTGAGAGCGGCGACTCGCCGGCGAGGTACGCGCCCACATCGCTCGTGAGATACGAACAGATATCCTGCGAATACCCCTGTGCGTGTGCCACGGGGAGATACTTATTCGCCGTGCGTCCCGCGCCGAGCATTGCGGCATGATTCTCGGGAAAGTGCACGGCAAACCCAAGCGCGCGCAGCAACTCTGCGGGTCCGACGCTCGTGCACCACGCCACCGGCGCCGATTTGGTCGTGACCGCGTCGCCGAGCGTCTTGTAGTAGGCGCTCATCGTGTCGCGTAGCGCCGCGGTGCTCCGCAGTTCCGTGCGTGCTTCGGCCATCAGCTCTCCTGCGCTTGCTGGAAGACGCTGAGCGACGCTCCGAGGGCCGCCGTAAAGATCGCATCAGGAACCGCCTGCACGCTCAACCCCGTCATCGCTTCGAGCGCGGTGAGTACGCCCGGGAAGTATTCCACCACACCGCCGCACACCACCACGGGCTCGTCAAAACCTCCAATCTCGACAATTCGCTCCGCAATCGAATGCATGCACCCGAGGGCGATTTCTTCGCGTGTGGCCCCCTCGCGGAGCCGTTCGAGCACCTCGGAGGCGGAATACACGGAGCAGTAGCTACTCACGCGAGCGGCCCGATCGCCCGCCGCGGATGCCAACTCCTGGAGCCGCGTGGGACTGACGTCGAGATGTCGGGCGGCGAACATGAGGAAGCTGCCAAGCCCGACGGCACAGCGGCGTGCACCACGCGCGGCGGTGCGACGGCCTTCGGCGTCCACCGAAATCACGTGCGGATCTCGTCCGCCAATGTTCACGAGCGTCATGGCATGACCAATGTGCTGAAAGGCACCAAAGGCATGCGACGATGCTTCGGTGATCGTCACGGTGGCTTTGGGCACGCAGTCCATACCGAAACCGGTCGCACCAATCCCGGTGAGCTCTTCTTCTTTGCGCTGCGCGTCATCGAGTGCGGCCGCGAGCGCTTCGTACACGCAGGCCTGAAAATATCCGCGGGTCGCCAGCACCGAGCGGCCAATCACGCGACCGTCCTCCGCCGCGATGATCGCCTTCACGCACTCCGTACCGACATCGATTCCTGCAGCGATGCGCAGCGCTCGTTCAGCCATGAGTCGGCCCCTCCACGCGACCGCGCGTCATTGCGCACCAATCCGTTCGGCGCGATGCTCAAGAAAATCGGAAAACTGTTCCTGCAGTCGTTCGGTCGAAAAGAGCCGCAGATCGTGTGAATCGGCTTCAATCACCAACCCTGGCACCTGCGCGAGATGCTCGGTGCGCGACAACGGCCCATACCGTACGTGACTGGTTTCAGGCGTCGTGCGGCAATCGTGATACACCGCTGCGTCCACGGAGTACTGCTCAAATTGCTGGGCGAGGTATGCCGCCCGATAATCTTCCGACCGATTGTCAAAGATGCCGGTATATGCGCGGGCCATGCTTTCGAGCGGGTCGACGGGGTCGAGTCCGTTCAACGCAAATTCCGAACAGAAGGTCGAGGCGACGATCGCGGCTCCCGCTTCCTCAAAGAGTCGGGCCAATGGACGCAACGCACACCAAATAGGTGGTCCGTCCCAGTAGAGGCGATGCGACTCATTGGGCACGGCCGACACGCCTTGCACCACACGATCCTCAATCTCCGTCTTGAGTTGCCGGTAGTAGTCCACCGCGTCCGCCGTCCCGCGCAGCAGGATCATGGGCGCGACATGAATGAGCGTATCAAAGAAAGTGATCGGAGCCGGCGTGTGGCGCGCGAGCGCGAGAATATCGCCCCACAGCTCAGCCGCCTGCGCCGAGTACCCCACCACCTCGCCGAGCCGGTCCATATCGAGCGACCGGCCGCTCGCCTCTTCAAGACGCCGCTGCAGTCGCAGGAGCTGGTGTACGGCCGCGTCGACGTCGATCTGTTCGAGCACGTCCAGCGCTGGCGGCGGATGCACACCCATGACGGGTACGCCATAGTGCGACCCGTAAAACTCAAACCAGCGCACCAGTTCGTGGCCCGTATTCGTGCTATAGGTGACGATATCGGGACGCGGGACGCCCGCAATGCCGTGCGCATCAGTGAGCGGCGTGGTTCCGGTGAGCAACGCGCCAATGTCCGTGCGCATTGCGGAGCTCACGAACTGAGAGAATCCGTCAGCGGTCGCGCGCGCGATGTACGGGCCCGCGCGCCGTGAGGCCGCAATCAGCGCCGCATGATTTTCTGGGAAGTACGGCACAATGTCCATGGCCCGCAGCAGTTCTACCGGACCGAGCCCAGACACGGCCGCTACGAGGCGGGTCGAATCTTCTGAGGCCGCTGCGAGATCGAGGTAGTACTCGTGCATCAGCTCCTTCAGACGGCGCGTGCTTTCCAGCGGCGGGCCACCGGGCGGCATCCCCGCATCGGCGTCCCGTGGCGCGGTACGCGCTGGCACGCGCGGAACAGCGCGCAAGCGGGGGCGCGGCGCTTCTTCTTCTGCCGCGCGCGTGCGGTCGAGTCCGAGTTGCTGCACGATCTCTTGCTTGCGCAGGAACTTCTGCCGCTCGCGGGAATGGATGAACCGCACGAGGGCGGAGTTGTGCGGCACCGAAAGTCCGAGCCGGTCGGCCTCACGGACAATGGCGCCGTTGAGCGCGTCGATTTCCGTGCGCGTGCCGCGGGCCAGATCCTGCCACATCGACGGGCGATTCTTCCCGAGTGCTTTGAGTGATCCAGTCACCGGACGGAAGGGATCTTCTTCGTCCATAATCGGGACGCCGCGCGCGCGCATCACCGACACAATCTCGTTGCACAAGTCGCGCATGAACGCCATGAGCTGTTCGTCGGCGAGCAGTTCGCGGCAGGTGAGCCCGGTGATTGCGGACGTCGGGTTCACGACAGCGTTGTGCAACAGTTTCTGCCAGAGCGCGTGATCGACGTTCGGCACCACGTTGGTCTCGAACCCCGCCTTCCGGAACGCGACGGCAATCGCCTCCACTTCCGGCGTCGCCCCGCCCTCCACGGCCGAGATCTGAATTGGCTTGATGCCAGCGCGGTAGCGTAACCGCCCCGGCCCTGAATGCTCGATGCTGTGATACGTCACGCCACATAGCACGCGTGATGCGCCCACGATCTCGGCGATCGCTTCGGCATTGCCAATGCCATTCTGCAGCGAAAAGAACAGCGTGGCTGGGCTCGTGGCGGCGAGGGCCGCACGCACCGCGTCTTGCGTCTGGTATGTCTTCGTGGCCACAAACACGAGCTCGAATGGCGCGAGCCCCACGACTGAGGTCACAACGTGAATCGGAATAGTGGTCTCATCCTGCCCCACGCGCGTGATGTGCAATCCGGCGGCGGCGAGTAGTTGCGCGCGCGCCTGATTGACTTCGAGCAACGTCACGTCCTCGCCGGAGCGCGAGAGATACGCGCCCACGAGTCCACCCAGTGCTCCGGCCCCGACGATCAGGATCCGCATCGTCTCCCCTCCGGTCGCGTGAACACGCAACTCACCGGTTCTTCCACGCGGGACGCCGCTTCTCAAAGAACGACGCAATGCCTTCGCGCACATCCTCGGTGGCCATGAGTTCACTCAAAAACACACGCTCCGCCTCTAGGCGGGCTTCTTCGAACGGACGTCCGTTTAACGACTTGGCGAGCCGAACATTCATGCGCATCACCAACGGACTCGCCCGCCGGAGGTCGCTCAGCACCTGCGCCAGCGCCGCTGCCAATCCGCCTTCGGCGACCACCCGTGACACCAAGCCCATCGTGTGCATCTCGGCCGCGGAGTACGTGCGACCAGTCGACGTCACCTCAATGGCCCGCGCCACCCCAATGCGCGCCGGCAACCACGCCACCCCCACCGGCGCAAAGAAGCCGATTCGTATTTCAGGCTGACCGAAGGTCGAACGCTCGGTGGCGAGGAGCACATCGGCCATCATCACCAACTCAAAGCCCGCGCCGAGCGCCGCGCCGTCCACGGCCATCACCATGGGCAGCTCAAGCGCGCCGAACGCGGCAAACAAGCGACTGAACCCGGCAATCATCCCCGGCGCTTCTTCCGGCCGGTGATCACCGACGTCGGCGCCCGCCGAGAACGCTCGGCCCGCCGATTCCAGTACCACCGCCTTCAGCGTTCGGTCGCCCTGCGCCCGCTCCACCGCTTCAGCGAGTTCATGCATCGTCGCCGATCGCAGCACATTCACCGGCGGCACGTCGAGCGTGAGGAACGCAACATCGTCGCGCACCTCGTACCGCACCGCTGGGAGAGCCACTGTCTCGGTCATTGCTTTCCTCTCAGGTGTACTGGCCGCCATCGACCTTGATGACCTCGCCCGTGACGTACCGAGCGCGATCGGACAACAAGAATGCCACCACCGACGCCACTTCGTCGGGTTCACCGAGGCGACCAAGCGCCGACTCTGCAGAGGCGCGCTCAAGGACAACCGGTGGCACGATGTCGGTCATCTCGGTGCGAATGAAGCCTGGCGCGACGCAGTTCACGTTCACGCCGCTTGGGCCAAGTTCGCGCGCCAACGTCTTGGTCAGGCCAATCACACCAGCCTTGGACGCCGCATAGTTGGATTGCCCGAACTTTCCGCGCATCCCATTGATCGAGGCGATCGTGACAATACGTCCACCCTGTTGGGCGCGAAACAGCGGCGCCGCGGCTCGGCAATACGCAAAGCACCCCTTCAGGTTCACATCGAGCACCGCATCCCACGCCGCCTCGGTCATCTTCCACGACACGCCGTCACGCGTAATGCCCGCGTTGCACACGATTCCGTCAAGTTTCCCAAGCGCCGCGACGGCCGCCGCGACCGCCGCTTCGGCAGCCGCGAAATCCGACACATCCGCTTTCAACGCCACCGCCTTGCGACCCATCGCGCGCAACTCCGCCGCGAGTCGCTCGGCGTCGTCAAAGGCACCGAGATCTACGAGGGCGACATCGCTCCCCTGCTGAGCGAGTTCGCGAGCGATGGCCGCGCCAATGCCGCGGCCACCGCCAGTCACGAGGGTCGCCTGCCCTGCGAGATCGCGTTTCATCGTCCGTGTCATGTGAGTTTGGCGCCGCAACCGCCACAGAAGGTGAACTGCTTCGGGATTCCCTTGGCACCGCAGCCGCCACACGTCTGGCTGTACGGCCCCCAGAGGAATTCGCTGCTCGCATGTTCGTCAGCGGCTTTCTTGCGAAGACCCATGAAGTCGATTTTTCGCTTCTCCACAAACGCCTGCATGCCTTCGTACGGCTCAAGCGTCGTGAAGTGCGTGGAGAGCCAGTCGCGCGCATGACCGACGGTCGCGTGCCACGAAGCTTCCTTCCAGTAGTTCACCTGCTGCTTGGTGTAACGCGTGCACTCCGGGAATTTCTCGAGGAGCTGTTTCACCAGCGCGTTCACTTCGTCGTCGAGCTGGGCGCGCGGGACGACACGATTCACCAACCCCCACTCCAAGGCTTTCGCCGCCGGAATGCGCGGATTGAGGAATAGCATTTCGCGCGCGCGCCGGTCGCCGACGTGAATCGACAGCCACTGCGTGGCGCCGCCGCAGGCGACGCTCCCGACGCTCGTGCCAACCTGGCCGAGGTAGGTGTCATCGGCCATCACCGCAAGATCGCAGGCGAGCTGCGTTTCGTTGCCGCCGCCCACCGCGATGCCATTGAGGCGCGCGATGGTAACCTTCCCACTGCGCAGGATGCTTTCGATGTACTTGGCGAACAGCCCCATGTACTTGAAGTAGTCGTGCGGGCTTTGCGTGTACGTGCCTGCATACTCTTTCACATCGCCACCGGTGCAGAACGCTTTATCGCCAGCACCCGTCAGCACAATCACACCTACGGTGTCGTCATTCGACGCATCGTCGATGGCCGTGATCAGTTCTTGCAAGGTGGACGTCGTGTAGCAGTTGAAGGACTCGGGGCGATTGATCGTAATACGCCCCACCCAGTCCTTCTTCTCATACAGGATGTCTTTGAATCCGAAGCTGGAAGCCTCTTTGGAGGCGAAATAATTCATGGCTGGTGCCCTCTCCGTCATTCCACGTGTTCAGCGCATGCTGACTTTCAATACCACCGCGGCGGCGCTGTCGCCTGCGGCACAGCCAGTGAACAGTCCATACCCACCACCGGTCATCGCGAGATCTTCGATGAGCTCGATCACCGAACGGAGCCCCGTGGGTCCCTGCGGGTGGCCCCACACGAGCGAACAGCCATGTCGGTTCATCCGCTCTGGGTCGAGCTTGAGTTCGCGCGAGAGGTACACATCGTTGACCGCGAACGGATTGTGCGACGTCACGCTGCCGAGTTGGGTAGCCGTGATGCCCGCCCGTTCAAGTGCCTGCGCCGCTGCCGGTACGACGGCCATTGGCATGAACCCCTTCTTCACGCGCGCTTGGCCAACCGAGAGGAGCTGCACATCCACCAAGCCAGCCGGCGCGATTGCACGGGCGCGATCGCGACCAGCGGTGAGCACCATACCGGCATTGCCGTCGGCGGGATGCGTTTGCGTTCCGAAGGTCACCGATCCGCCTTCGATCACAGGGCGCAATCCAGCAAGGCCCTGCGCGGTGGTGCCATGGACGCCTTCATCGCCGCTCACGGTCGCGACGACCTTTTTGCCACGAGCATCTTTTACTTCGAGCGGCCACGGCATGTAGCGCTTGAGGAATGCACTGTCATCAGCGGTAGCAGTGGCATACTGCGCATACCGCAGGAGCGTCATCTCCTCCTGCTGCTCGCGCGTGATGCCCGCTTCCTTGGCCACGTTCTCCGCGGTCTGCAACATCGAATTCTTGGCCCACGGATCGTGACCAAAGCTATCGAGCACAAGATTCTCAGCGTCGCCCGTCCCACCAGGACCGGCGGGGTTCGGGTAGAAAACGTGCGGCCCATTGCTCGTGCGGTCGGCCGCGGCGGCAAGGTACACGGTGGCGCCACCGGTGCTCAGCTCTTGCGCAGCGGTCGCGAGACAGCGCACCGACGTGGCGCAGGCCTGACTGATCGTTGGGCCGGTCGTGTGGCCGAGGCCGGCCAAACCAGCGAACCAGGGCGTGCCGTAGAACGAGTACTTGCTCGCTACGGTGATGCCGAGGCAGAGACCGTCGATTGTCGCGGGTTCGATATGGCGCTGCGCGAGCGCCCGCGCGGTGACTTCTGCGGCGAACGGAATCGGCGGAAGCGTTGCCAAACTTCCCTGCCACGAGCAAAATGGCGTCGACCAATATGCGCCATAGGGAATGAACACATCGTTGAACTGCACGGTCGTACCCCTCGTCATCGGGAATCCCACCGGCGCCGGCATGGAGCCGGTGCACCATCCAGCACTATTTGCCTCCCTTCCTCCGCTTGAGTCCATGCATGACGAGATCGCGCATTTCTTCGCCGATCTGCGACACGCTCCCGTGACGGGACGGTTCGTACCACATGAAAATCCAGTTGAGCATGCCAAAGATGAACAGCGTCGCGTGGCGACTCTGCCGCGTTTCTTTCGCGGACGCCTGGCGCGCCTGCATCACATCGGTGACCACGGATGTCATCAACCGATAGTATTTCCGGCGTATCGCTTCGACGGTGCGGTAATCGTCAACGGAGAGCGACTCAAGCTCGAACGTGCAGGCCTTCAACTCGTTCGTGTGCTTCGCATAAAACTCCAGGTGTCCCGTCAGCAGCCGCGCAAAGCGTTCGTCTGGCGTTCCGGGGAGTGCGGCGATCACCTGCTGCGACTCGAGCAGCGCCGAGAACGTCCGGTGTTGCAACTGATACAGCAGGTCTTCTTTGCTCGAGAAATAGTGGTACAAACCCGCCAGACTCGCGTCGATCGCTTTGGCGAGGTCGCGCATGGTCGTTGCTTCGAATCCTTTCTTCGCGATCAGCGCGGCTGCTTTCATCAGCAGTTCGTCGAGTTTGCGTTGCGTTTTTTCGCGAGCCAGTCGTGGCCCGGGTGCCGTGGGGGTTCGAGCGCGCTTGATGGGTGTCATCCTCGTGCTCCAGTCGCCACGGCGGCCGCTCCACCATTGGCCTTGATGCCGCGTAGAATCTTCTCTGGGGTGATCGGCAGTTCCGTCACCCGCACGCCACACGCGTTGTAAATGGCGTTTGCAATCGCGCCAAACACGGGAAGCATAGAGCCCTCCCCGATTTCCTTTGCGCCGAACGGACCACGCGGCTCAAAGCTCTCCACGGCCGCCGTATGAATCGCCGGCGTCTCGGCGATCGTCGGAATGAGATAGTCGTGGAGATTGGCGTTAGCAAACTTACCGCTGGGACCCACGATCGTGTCCTCAAGCAGCGTCTCACCCAACCCCATGATGATTGCGCCCTCAACCTGACCGTGCAGCGTCACCGGATTGATCACGGTTCCGGCATCGCTGTAGTCCGTGAAGCGATCGACGGTCACATACCCGGTTTCTAAATCCACGGTCACTTCGGCCACCGCCGTCGAGAAGCTATAAGCGGGGGAGGTGCCCACCGTGCCGCCCTTGAACTCGCCGCCGAGATGCTTGGGCGGCGAATACGAACCGGTGCCAACCACCGGACCCTTCTTTGAGAATGCCGCGCGTGCGACATCGGCCCAGGACATTCCGACGGACGGATGTTGCGGCACAAAGATGCGACCATCGCGCACGGTCAGCGCTGTGGGGTCGCAACCCAACTCTCGGGCCGCCACTTCGCGGAGCTGCGCCGACACATTCGCGGCCGCCATCTTCACGGCATTGCCGCCCATAAGGGTCACGCGACTCGAATAGGAGCCCAGGTCGAGCGGACTGACCGTCGTGTCACAGTCCGCCATCCACACCCACTCGTACGGTACACCAAGCTCCTCGGCGGCGATCTGCACCAACACGGTGTCTGAGCCCTGCCCAATCTCCGCCGCGGCAATGTGCAGCGTCACGCCGGTGCCATCCTCGTGTACGCGGATCATGGCGTTGGAGTGCGGGAAGTCCGATCGGTAAATCGGATATCCCGCGCCCGACACAAAGCCGCCGCAGCCGACGCCAATCCCCTTGCCCGGCGGTAGCTTGCCGCGCTTCTCGGCCCACCCAGATGTCTCGCGCGCGCGATTGAGTGTGGCAATAAACTCACACGACGAAATGTCGAGCGCATTGCCAGTACGCGTATTCGGTTCCATGGCATTCTTGAGCCGAATATCAAAGGGATCGATACCGAGTTCTTCGGCCATCATGTCGAGCAATGATTCAAAGGCAAAGCGCGGCTGTGGTACCCCGTGTCCGCGGAACGCGCCGGACGCCGGTAGGTTCGTGTACACGCGCGTGCCTTCATACTTGTAGTTCGGAATTTTGTAGAGCGTCGGCAGCATCGACCCCGCGTAGTACGCCGTGATCACGCCGTACGACGTATAGGCGCCACCATCCAGCACCACGGTATGTTCCGCGGCCGTGATTGTGCCGTCTTTCTTGAGACCGATCTTGAGATCGATGTATTGCTTATGACGGCCGCGGAAGTGCGTGTACATCTCCTCCCGCGTGTACTCCATCGCGACGGGGCGCCCCGTCATCTTAGAAAGGATCGCCGCGCAGAAATCGAGCGGTGTCGCTTCCGCCTTGGCACCGAATCCGCCGCCGACCGCCGGGCGAATAACGCGAATGCTCCCCATGGGAACGCCGAGCACGCGCGAGAGCGAGCGGTGCAGATAGTGCGGCGTTTGTGTGGAGGACCAGAGGGTCAGACGATCGCCGTGATGCTCCCAGCGCGCCAGCGCCGCATGCGGCTCCATCGGCGACTGGTACGTACGATTGCCAATAAATCGCTCTTCCCGCACGAGGTCCGCCTCGGCGAATCCCTTCTGCACGTCGCCAAAGTGCCAGTCCACGCGCGTGTTGATGTTGCCCGCGTAGCGCGGCTTTTCTGGATGGATCACTGGCGCACCGGGCGCCATCGCCGCCACCGGATCAAAGACCGCCGGCAGCTCCTCGTACTCCACTTCAATCAGCTTGAGCGCCGCTTCGGCGGTTGCGTCGTCCAATGCTGCTACCGCAGCCACTTCATCGCCCACGTAGCGGACGCGCTCCTTGGCGAGAATCTGTTCATCTTCGCGGGCGGGGCTCACGCCGTAGAAGGCGTCTGGCACATCGGCGCCGGTGATCACCGCCAGCACGCCCGGCAAGGCGCGTGCTTTGGTTACGTCAATGCGCTTGATGATCCCGTGCGCCACCCTGCTTCCCAGAATCTTGCCGACGATCGTGTCGGGGAGGTGCAGGTCCGCCGTGTACTTGGCACGCCCGGTGACTTTGTCCGGTCCGTCGTAGCGCGTGACGCCGTGACTCACCGTATCGTGATCGCGCACCTGGTCGCGTTCGGCGTGCCCGTGCGGTTTGGAGTTGAAGGGCACGCCCTCGAACTCTTTCCACCCAGACACCGCTTTGATCATGCGCGGGTATGTTGCGCAGCGGCACAAGTTGCCCGAGAGCGCTTCTTTGATCTCGCCCTCAGTCGGCGTCGGATTTCTGTCGATGAGCGCCTTCGATGCCATTACCGCGCCGCTCGTGCAATAGCCGCACTGAATCGCCCCGTGCTTGACGAACGCATGCTGCAGGGGGTGCAATTCACCGTCGTGCGACAGTCCTTCGATGGTCGTAATGCGCTTTCCCTGCGCCGCGACGGCCAGCATGAGGCACGAGTTTACCGGATCGCCGTCCACCTGTACGGTGCACGCGCCACAGTCGCCCGTGCCGCATCCCTTCTTGGTGCCGGTCAGCCCAAGGTGTTGCCGCAACGCGGCGAGCAGCGTGGTGTTCGGTTTGAGCGCGAGGGTACGATCCTCACCATTGATGTTCAAACGAACGAGGACTTCGGTGCTCATGAGCGTCCCTCCGCGCGTTCTACCGCCTGCTCAAATGCGCGCTGAGCCAGAACGCTCACCAGTTCACGTCGGAAGTCAGCTGTGCCGCGAACATCGGTAATTGGCAGCGCCTCAACGGCGCACTGCGCCGCCGCCTTGGCAAAGAGCGCCGCCGATGGCCGCTCTCCCTCGAGCATCGCCGCCGCCGCGCTGATCATGAGTGGTACTGGGGAGACCGCACCGAGCACGATGCGTGCGCCCTGCATGCGTCCCTTAGCCACCGTAATTCGAGCGGCGACGGCCGCCACCGCGAGCGACGCGCCTTTGCGTCGCGAGAATCGCTGATAACTCGTCCCAGACCCAGCGGGCTGCGCCGGTAGCAGAATCGCGACGAGCACCTCGCCTGAGGTGAGCACCGTGCGCCGCGGCCCCAGAAAGAACTCTTCGGCCGGCATCTCACGCGTGCCATGCACACCAATCAAGCGGACCCGAGCGCCGGAGGCGATCGCCGCGGGCGGCGTGTCCGCGCACGGCACCGCACGACAAAAATTTCCGCCGATGGTCGCCAAGCTTCTGATCTGCGCGCTGCCAATCGCTCGGGCCGCGTCGGCCAGCGCGACACTGCGGGCGCGCACGAGCGGCGAGGACGCCACCGCTGACACCGTCGTGAGGCCGCCGATGCACAGCCCGCCTCCGTCCTCGGCAATCCCTCGAAGCTCCGGCAAATGATCGAGCGCAATCAGCTGACGCGCCGTCTCCCGTTCTCGCTGAAAGTCGGGAATGAGTTCGGTGCCGCCGGCGATAAACGCGGCGTCGGCGCCGAGGCTCGAGGCGAGCGCGCACGCGTCGCTCAAGCTCCCCGGCCGCACATAGGTAAAATCCGGCATCGCCATGCGAAAGCACTCAGTGGAGAGATGGGACGGCGTGCATGCGATAGCGAACGAGGCCGCCTCGCATCACGCCACCTTCGACGCGGCAGTCCACGCCACATCCTGCTGCGACATCTTCCGATACCGGAACGCACCCCACAGCGCCGCGCCAATGGAGCCGGCAAAAATCGCGTCGTCGTGCGTCACCACTTCGAGTTTTCCAAGTTCAGCTTCCTTCTTTGCCAACGAATCGCGCAACGCCGTGAGCAGCCCGGTGTCTGAGGCGAGTCCACCACTCACGAACACCGCCCCCTCAAACTCCAGCGACCGCAACAACCGCACAAAGCGCTCGGCCATACTCTCGTGCACGCCGCGCAGGATGTCGCTGGTCGTAATGCCACGCGACACCATGTTGATCACGTCAGTCTCGGCGAGCACCGCGCAGATCGAGCTCACCTTTTCCGGCTTGGTGGCGAGGATCGACAGCTGCCCGATTTCGTCGTGCGACACGCCGAGATAGCGCGCGATGTTCTCGAGGAACTGCCCGGAACCCGACGCGCACTGGCTGGTCATTTTGTAGTCCTTCACACGGCCGTGGCCGTCCATGGCCACCGCGCGCGTATGAAGTGCGCCCACATCGAGCACCGCGCCAATGCCAGGCGTCAGAAACAGCGCGCCACGCGCGTGCGTGGTCATGCCGTAGAAATGCCCCGTGGCATACGGCACTTCGCCACCCTCGCCCGTGGTGCCGATGTAGTGGATCTCGTTCACGCCGGCCATCTCGACTGCGGCATCAAAGGTTTCGTCGACGACTTTCGCAATCTCACGCCGGCGAATGCGCGTCGACACTTGCGCGAGTAACTGCTCCGAGCCCTCGCCGTTCGTGCGCATCACGGTCACCTTCACGGCGCCGCTCCCAACGTCGATTCCCGCTGTGGTGATCATTAGGCCACCATCCGGTTGGCAAAGAGCGCCGCACCCAGCGCGCCCGTGTAGATACTCTCCGCTGAAATATTCAGCGTGCGCGCGCCATAGTTTTCCTGAATCAATTCGCGAATCGCGCGCACCGCCGCGGGATTCTTGGCCACGCCGCCGGTGAAGGTGAACTCATCGTCCACACCACCCGAGCGCGCCAATAGACTCATTGCGCGAATCACGATCGCGCGGTGCAACCCAGCCAGAATGTCTTCGCGCTTCTCGCCAAGCGACAGCCGCTCGCGGAGTTCCGCGCCCGCAAACACGGTGCAGGTGGAATTGATCTTCACGCTCCGCTTGGAGAGTTCCGCTAGCGGACCAAGCTCATGTAGGCCGAGGTTCATTTCGTCCGCGATGTAGCCGAGGTAGCGTCCGCAGCCCGCCGCGCACCGGTCGTTCATCTGGAAGCCCGTGACGATTCCCGCGGCGTCCACCTGAATCGCCTTGGTGTCCTGGCCGCCGATATCGAGCACCGTGCGTGTGTTCGGGAACATCGCGTGTGCCCCGAGTCCGTGACACAGAATCTCAGAGCGGATCTGTTCTTTCGGGAACGGGAGCCGCGCACGACCGTATCCCGTGCCAACCGTGGCAGCCGGGCTCAGGTCGTACGCCACCGCAAACTCTACGGCATGGGCCAATCGCGGATTGCTCACCCGAGTCAGCGCATCGCCAATGTGATCGCGGAAGTCGAGATCCATCGGCTCGTTTTCTACGCGAATGATGCACTTGTCGTACACGCCAATCAGGCGATCGAAACTCACCCCCGTGGGGTCGCCACTCTGCTCGGCAATGCGCATAAATGCCGAGCCGACCGCGTCACGGAAGAAGTCCGAACGAAGTTCGGCGGGACGCTTGAATCGTTCTTCTTCTTCCACCGTAATGCGTCGGCAGATTTCTTCAATCGCGTCACGGAAGGGCGCCTTGAGTTCCTGCGGCGCCGACTTGTCGATCTCCTCGAGCAGCAACTGCTCCAACCGTCGCAGCTGATGCAGCAACTGCTCCATCACAAAGGCACGCCGCAGATCGCTCACGGCCTGCACCGTCTCCGTCGACTCCACATGCTGCTCAATCAGCCCAAAGCGCGCATTGATAAACGCTTCGGTCTTGGCGACCGCCGCCGCCAGATCGTAGTTCGAACGCGAGTTCGTGATGCCTCGACCGAGCACATCGCCGTTCTCATCCAGAATCACGGCCTTCGTAGTGGTCGAGCCTAGGTCAATCCCGACGACGCAACTCATGCGCCCTTCCCCGCGCGGCGCGCGTCAATCATTTGGAAATAGCTTTCGAGGCGATTCTTGATATTGGCCGCCGAGAAATAGCGCGGATCCACCAAATCCGATTCGATGAACGCCCCGGGGATCCCCGTGCGCTTCTCCACCTCACGCAGAATCATCAGCTGTCCCGCCGAGAACGAGTTGCACGACTTCACGGAGTTAATCAGGAAGCCGTCGGCCTTGTACTCTTTGATGTAGTTGCAGATCATATCAATGCGCGACGGCAAGTTCAGATTGGTGTAACAGCCGCTGCAGTAATCCGCGAGCGTACCGAGCGGATCATTGGGGTTGTGGCGGAAGCCAAAGTCATAGGTGCCGCCGACCTTGGTATACGTCGAGGCCACCACGACAGCTTTTTCGTCGGCGAACATCTTCCAGAAGTCGCGGAAGTGCGTCCAGTTAGGCGGCCCCTCCACCACCAGGCGATACTTCTCCCCTTCGAGCGGCCCTTCGGGCGTGATCGGCCCAAGGCCAAGCATCGCGCGCTCCTCCACTTCCTCGCGCAGCGCCTTGTAGTAGTCCACTCCTTCCTGCGTCCCACGGAACGCACTGAAGATCGGCCCGACGTAGTACACGGTGCCGAAGTATCCATCAATCGGACTCGGCACCTGCTTGCCAGCCTGCAGCACCGCCACAAGATCGTCCTCGGCCTGCGCCGAGAGCTGCAAGTGATGGCGCAGTTTTTCTTCGTCATACTTGTTGCCGGTCGCCTTCTCGAGCGCCGGAATCACTGTCTCGCGCAACTGGCGCAGCATATACTCGCGGTGCTCGGGCTCGAGCTTGCCGTCGCCCTGATACGGCACGTGGAACATCACCGTCGGGCAGTCATACTCCTCACGCAGCAACTCAAACCACTTCATGAAGGTGTAGCAGCCGGTGTACGAGAGGAGGAGCAGATCGGGCTTCGGGAGCTTGGTGCCACCGGGTCCGATATTCCCCGAGCGCATCATCCCGATGTCGCACTTCACATAGGTGCACACATCCTCGGAGTGCCCGCCGCGCTCAGCCTCAGCGATGTAATCGCCAGACTGCTTCCGCATCCCCGACTGCAGCGCATTGATCTCGGGAAGCACGGGGAGCGCACCGAACGAGCGAATGAGCTCGGTCAGATTTCCCGGCACAAACGTGTACACCACCGGAGTCTTCGTCTCAGGCGCTTTCGCCAACAACTCAAAATGATTGGCGATCATTTCTTTCTGCAGCACCATCGACCGGTCCTTGAGAACTTCAGCCATTAGGCGGCCCCCCAGAGCTTAATCGAGTCGGCGAAGGTGCCGGCCTGTTCGCGGAACTGCTGAAACTGCCCCGTGTTCTCCGCGTACTTGAACGCGATACACGGGATCCCTGCTTTTTCCGCGCCATCCCGCAGCATCGGTTGGTCGAGCAGTGCGGGGTCGCAGAAACTCGGTGTCGCAAAAATAATTCCATCCGCCTTGGCATCGGCCACACGGTTCTTCATCAGGTTGCGCTTGCCGAGCGGATTGATTTCGTAGAGCACCGACGACGCCATGTCGTTGCGAATGAAGGCGTCGGCCAGCGCACGCACCGGCTCGCCATCATCCCGCACAGTGGTCGTCAAAAAGCGATTGCCGAGGAGAAAGTCATCGTCCACGATGTAGCAGCCGGCGCGCTCAATACTTTTAATGAGCCCCAGCGGCGGTTGCTCGCAGAACGCGCCCACGACGACGACGCGACTGTTGTCGCGCGGGCGTTTGGGGTCGGCGGCCACGGCCGCGATGTACTGCTTGGCGTGCGCAATGAACGTCTCAGGCGCCACGCTCTCGCCAGCGCGGAGCAACAGATAGAGCTCTTCGGTCGGCACATCCCAGGGCCGATCCCGCCGCAGGGCATACAATTCACGAATGACCGCGCGGGCTTCGTTGTACACGGCGATCGAGCGCTGCAAGTCCACATCGGTCGGACGATGCCCCGATACCTCGGCGAGCCCGTCAATCATGTGGTGCAGCTCGCCGGCCCAGAACTCAGCGGACGCACCTGGATCCGGCACCTGCGGCACGTCGATGTACCGCACGTAGGTATCGGGATACAGGAGCTTCCACATGCCCGACAAATTGCGAATCACGTCGCACGTCGAGGGAAAAAGCACCGCCGAGAGCATGTCGAGCCGCCCCGACTGCGCCAACTCAATCACCGAGCGCGGCAAATGGCAGATATAGGACTGATAGAAAGCGTCGCCGCGAATGATCTCAATGCGGTCGCCGCCGCCGTGGATCCCCACCGGCAAGAACCCCGTCGCATGGAGCACCTCCCGCGGCGCGTAGACCGGGAGATAGCCGCCCGCCTTGCGCCCCGGATTGTCCTCGAGCCACTGTCGAACGACCGTAAAGTCGAGATCTTCAAATATGTCGCGCGCCCAGTCTACGATTGCAGTGCGCGTCATCAACTCGTCGTGCTTGGCCATGGCAACTTCCAGCGTGCGATGGTGAGGTGCGGCCCGACCAGCGGCCCGTACCCGCTCAAGCGGGTGTTCTTGCGTCTGTTCCTATTTCGAACGGACGTTCGATAGAATATACTTGAACATTGTACCACGCTCGTCAATAGGGGTTACCCTGTCATCGATGGCTCGCGCCGCCGGCCCCCGTGGCCGAGCCGGACGGCGGGCCCAGAGGATCAAGGCCATGAGCTACCGCTTCAGGGATCTCAGCATCGACAAGATCGGCGTCGTCGGATCGGGCAATATCGGTCCCGACATCGCCCTCTTCTTCGCGAAGGCGTTCCACGCCCACGGCGTCCCTGTAGTCGTTGTCGATGTCTCCGCTGACGCCATCGCCCGCGGACGGGCCAACGCCGAGCAGAAGATCGCCAAGGGGCGCGAAAGCGGCGCCTTCAAGCCGGCCGCCGCCGACGCCATGCTCGCCGCCCTCACCTTCACCACCGACTACGCCGAGCTCGCGGGCGCCACTCTCGTGATCGAAGCCGCTACCGAAAACCTCGACATCAAGCGCGCCATCTTCACTCAGCTCGAGTCGCTCTGCGGGCCACACACCATCCTCGCTTCCAACTCCTCCCACATCGAACCGGAGGAGATCTTCGGCGGGCTCGGCGCCGCCACGCGCGCCCGCACCGCCGTCATTCACTATTTCTTCCCCGCCGAGCGAAACCTGCTCGTGGAGATTGTGCCGGGACGCGACACCAATCCCGTGCACACCCGCGCCCTCATGGGGCTCTACGAAGAAATCGGGAAAATCCCGGTGCTCGTTGGCGGACGCTTCGGCTACGCCGTCAATCCGGTTTTTGAAGGGCTCTTTCTCGCTGCGGCGCTTGCCGTGGAAGACGGCCTGGGCACAGTCAAAGAGGTCGACACCGCCGCCAAGATCGCCCTCGGGCTCGGCGTCGGCCCCTTCACCGCCATGAACCTCACGGGCGGCAATCCTATTACGAACCATTCGCTCGATGTCATGACATCGAAGCTGAATAGCTGGTTCCGCTCGCCGCGCCTCATGAAAGAAGCGATGGCCGCCGGCAAACCGTGGGACGTGCCCAAGCGCGACGAAACAGTCGCGATGACCGCCGCACAACAGGCCACCATCACCGACACCATGCTCGGCGCCTACTTTGGCCTCGCGGGTGAAATCCTCGACAGCGGAATCATCACTCTTGCCGATCTCGAACTGGGCGTGGAAACGGGACTCGCCATGCGCGCGCCCTTTGCCATGATGAACAGCCTAGGCGTCAAGCGCGCCCTCGCGCTCGTGCAAGCGTATGCCGCCTCGCACACCGGATTCCCCGTGCCGCGTTGCCTTACCGCACAGGCCGCCGCCGGCACACCATTCCGTATTGAACATGTGATTCGGCACGACGAAGGCGATGTGGCGGTGCTTACCATCCGCCGCCCCAAGGTGCTGAACGCGCTCAACGACGATGTCTACGACCAGCTCACCGCGCACGCGAAGGCGCTGCGTACCGATGCCGCGATTTCCGCCGTGGTGATCACCGGCTTCGGCCCCAAAGCCTTTGTCTCCGGCGCCGACGTGAACTTCCTCGCCGCCATTAAGAGCCCAGCCGATGGAGTCACCACCTCCGAGCGCTCCAAAGTGCCGGGCAATCTTTTTGAACAGCTCGGCAAACCGGTCATTTGCGCCATGAACGGCATGGCGTTCGGCGGCGGGAACGAACTCGCCATGTGCTGCACCGCTCGCCTCATTCGCACCGGACTCGGCGTGGCCGTCGGTCAGCCGGAGGCGAACCTCGGCATCGTGCCAGGCGCGGGCGCTACGCAACGGCTACCGCGCCTCGTGGGCGTCGAGAAAGCTGCCGAGATGCTGCGCACCGGTCGCACCCTCTCTAGCCGCGAAGCGGTGGCGAGCGGGCTCGTACGCGCCGAAGTGGACGGCGATGTGGTGGCCGCAGCCATCGCGCTCGCTCGCGCCGCCGTGCGCGGTGAGGTCACGCTCACCCCCATCAATAGCGGCCCAATTGAAACGCCCA
The DNA here is from genome assembly GCA_947471365.1 of Gemmatimonadota bacterium. Lineage (GTDB taxonomy): Bacteria > Gemmatimonadota > Gemmatimonadetes > Gemmatimonadales > Gemmatimonadaceae > Fen-1231. The sequence goes on from CANIWQ010000011.1 coordinate 35,234, forward strand.
GCGCACTCCCCACCGTGGAACTCGGGCACCTGAGCAAAGCCACGGACGCCCTCATTGCGCGCGCCATCGTGGAAGGGTGCCGCAAGCCGCTCGCCGAGGGGCTCCGGGTCGAGTCCGAGCTGTTCGGCGCCTGCTGTGCCACCGAGGATATGCGGATCGGCGTGTCGAATTTCATCACCAACGGTCCGCGCGCCAAGGCAGAGTTCGTGCACCGGTAAGCCGCGGGGGACGCGCGCCACCCGCGTTGGCGCTTATCATTCGTCATGTCTGCAACGGACGAAGGCGAACCGCACAAATACATCATCGCCTTCGCGGTGACGCTGGCGTCGTTGCTGCAGGTGATTGATGCGTCCATTGTGAATGTTGCCCTCCCCGATATGATGGGGAACCTCGGCGCGTCGCTCGACGAAATTGCTTGGGTCTCCACGGGCTACATTCTCGCCTCGGTGATTGTCATTCCCCTCACCGGGTGGCTGGGGTCGTTTTTCGGGCGGAAGCGCTACTTCGTGGGGTCTGTGCTGCTGTTCACCGCCGCGAGCTTCATGTGCGGCGCCTCGCATTCGCTGGGCGCGCTGATTTTCTGGCGCATCGTGCAAGGCATCGGCGGCGGCGCGCTGATGACGACGTCGCAGGTGGTGCTACTCGAGGCATTCCCGCGCAAAGAAGCGGGCACCGCCATGGCACTGTTCGGCCTCGGCGTGATGGTGGGTCCCACCCTCGGCCCCACGCTCGGCGGATGGATCACGGACAACTACAACTGGCCGTGGATTTTCTATATCAACGTTCCCCTTGGCATTATTGCCGCGCTGATGATCGCCGAGTACGTGCACGATTCTCCGCACCACCGGCGAGCACCGAGCGTGGACTACACAGGGATCGCGCTCCTGATCATGAGCGTTGCCGCGATGCAGTACCTGCTCGAGCACGGACAGCGCGAAGACTGGTTCGATTCACGGATCATGGTCGGCCTTGGCATTGTCAGCGTCGTGGCCGGTACGGCGTTGGTGTGGCGCGAACTGACCATTGAGCATCCGGTGATCGACTTCCGCGTACTGCGTCACCGTCAGATGTGGGTTGGTACCATCCTCGGCATCGTGATGGGAATGGGGCTGTTTGCGTCGGTCTTCACACTCCCCGTGTTCTTGCAAGGCAACCTTCGCATGACGGCCCAGCAGACCGGCATGGTGCTCTTACCCGGCGCGGCCGCGACGGCCCTCTCGATGGTCGTGTCCGGACGACTCAACGCCCGCTACGATCCGCGCGCACTGGTTGCCGCGGGAGCGCTCATGTTCGTGGGCGCGATGTGGCAACTTTCGCTCATTACCGGCGATAGTGGCAGCCCCGATTTCTTTTGGCCGCTCATTATTCGCGGCTTCGGACTCGGCTTGATGTTTGTGCCGCTCACGACCATCACGCTCGCCGACTTGTCGCACATTGAACTTCCGCAGGCGACGGGGCTCTTTAATTTCTTTCGTCAGCTGGGCGGATCGCTGGGCATTGCCGGCATCGCCACCGTGGTGTCACACAACACGGTGCTGTATAAGGCCACGCTCACCGAGCATGTGACGCGATTTGACCCCGCAAGTCTGGCACGGATTTCCATGTTCGAGCGCGCCTTTCAGGGACGCGGGGCCGATTTTGTCACCGCCCATCAACGCGCCCTCGCCATCGTGGATCGGCAGATTGCTGGACAAGCCAGCGTGATCGCCTATTCGCGAACCTACATCTTGGCCGCGCTCTTGGTCTTTTCCATTATTCCCCTGCTCGCCCTCGTTCGGGTCACCCGAAGCACCGTTAAACACGAGATGATTCTCGAGTAGATTACTGGGAACCGATCGTCAGTCTGGACTTTTACCTCTGAGGCAACGAGCGATGGTCGAAATCACCGTGCACGGCGACACCATCACCTTCGAAATCGAGGGCATGGACAAGCTCTGGGCGCTGAAAAGCCGGCTCGACATTCCGTTGGCGCATATCAAGGGCGCCCGGGTAGACGACGAGGCCGCCAAAGGCTGGTGGCACGGCGTCAAGCTCGGCGGTTCCGACCTCCCAGGGGTGATCACGGCCGGGACGTTCTACCGGAAGGGACGGATGGTGTTTTACGACGTCCACCACCCCGACCACACGATCATCGTAGACCTCGACCACGAGGACTACGACCAGCTCATTCTGCAGGTGCGGAACCCTGAGACCGAAGTACAGATGATCAACGACGCGGCGGGGCGGCGGAGCTAGCCGGAGCGTCGTATCTTATATAGATGCGACTCTCCTCTCTGATTGGCGCCCTGCTGGCTTCGGCCGCGGCGCTCCCGGCACAGTCTCCCGTTCGTAGCAATGTGCAGGTCACGGCCCGCGAAGTGCTCGCGGAACTGATTGGCATCAATACCGACCACGACTCGGGGAGCACCACGGTGGCGGCACAGGCCGTGGCCAAGCGGCTTCTGGCTGCGGGCATCCCCGCGGCCGACGTACATGTCATCGGACCGGCCAACTCCAAGAACCACAATCTCGTCGCGCGCCTGCACGGCACCGGCGTGCGCAAGCCGCTGTTGCTTCTCGCGCATCTCGACGTGGTCACCGCCCGTCCGAGCGACTGGACCTTGCCGCCCTACGCTCTGACCGAAAAAGACGGCTTCCTCTACGGCCGCGGTACGAGCGACATCAAGAACGGTGCGGCGGTACTCGTTGCGGCGTTCCTGCAAATGAAACGCGACGGCATCACACCAGACCGCGACGTGATTCTCGCTCTCACAGCCGGCGAGGAATCAAACCCCGACTACAGCGGCGTGGAATGGCTGCTCGCCAACCACCGCGATTTGATTGACGCGGAGTGGTGCTGGAACGTGGACGGCGGCGATCCGCTCATCCTCAAGGGCAAGCGCATCATGCGCACCGTACAGGCGAGTGAAAAAGTCTACGCCTCGTATCAGCTGGAAGTCACCGGCGCGGGCGGGCACAGTTCGCTACCGCCGCGCGACAACCCGATCTACCGCCTGAGCAAGGCGCTGGTGCGCTTACAAGCCTTCGATTTTCCGGTAGCGTTGAGTCCTGTCACACGTGGTGCGTTGGCGGGTGCCGCCAACTTTGAACCCGCGGCGATCGCGGCCGATTTGCGGCTCGTGGTGGCGACCAAACCGGACGCGGCTGCGGTCAAGCGCCTCTCCGCGGGGTCCCCGTTCTACAACGCGCAGATGCGTACCACCTGCGTCACGACCCTGCTCGAAGGTGGTCACGCCGAGAACGCGCTGCCGCAGCGCGCACGCGCCACGGTGAACTGCCGCATCCTCCCCGAGGAGTCGAGCGACTACGTTCTCGAAACGTTGCGCAAAGTCGTGGCCGATTCGCAGGTGAAGTTCTCGGTGGTCTCGCCCGCCACGCCGAGCCCGCCGTCTCCGCTCCGTCCCGACGTAATGCAAGCCGTGGAACGGGTGACCAAGGCGTTTTGGCCCGGCGTCCCCGTAGTGCCGCAGATGGAGACCGGCGCCACAGACGGCGCCGTGCTCCGCAACGCCGGACTGCTCACCTACGGTATTTCATCGATTTTCCTCGACCGCGACGACATCCGTGCGCACGGCCGCGACGAACGCATCATCGCAAAAGAGTTCGACTCGGGCGCCGACTACGGGTACGCGCTCCTCAAAGCGTTCGCGACCAAGAACTAACCCTGTTTCCCTTTCTCCGAATCACTATGCGACGCACGTTTATTACCGTTGCCATTCTGCTGTCTGCACCGCTCGCGGCGCAGCAGCGGCCCGCCGACCCCGCATTGCTCACCGTGGAGCGCATTTTCGCGTCCGGTGAGTTTCGCGCAGCTGGCTTCGGCCAAATCCGCTGGCTCGACGATAGCACCTATACCACGGTGGAAGCCGCAGCCGGAGGCAAAGGCGCGGAGTTGGTGCGCTACGACGCCGCCTCAGGCAACAAACGTGTGTTGGTGACCGCGGCACAGCTCACGCCAAAGGGCGCGAGCGAACCGCTCGAGCTAGAGGATTACGCCTGGTCGGCCGATCACGCGAAGCTCATGATCTTCACCAACTCCGCGCGCGTCTGGCGGGAAAACACGCGCGGTGACTTTTGGGTGCTCGACGTTGCCTCGCACCGTCTCGCCAAACTCGGCGGCACCGCCGCCAAGCCCTCCACATTGCAGTTTGCGAAGTTCTCACCCGACGGAACGCGGGCCGCATACGTGCGCGAGCACAATCTGTTTGTGGAATCGCTGGCGGATGGTCGCGTCACACCGCTCACGCGCGACGGCTCGGTCACCACGATCAACGGCACCTTCGACTGGGTGTACGAAGAAGAGCTGTACATGCGCGACGGCTTCCGGTGGAGTCCTGACGGCACGCACATCGCGTACTGGCAACTCGACGCCAACGGTGTGCGGGACTTCTTGCTGATCAACAACACGGATTCGCTCTACTCGTTCGTGACACCCGTGCAGTATCCCAAGGCCGGCACCACGAACTCTGCGGCGCGCGTGGGCGTGGTGAGCGCCAATGGCGGCGCTACGACTTGGCTCAAGATTCCCGGTGATTCGCGCAACAACTATCTCGCGCGCATGGACTGGGCGGCAAACTCGAACGAAGTCGCGGTACAACAACTCAATCGCCGGCAGACGCAGAACACCCTCTGGTTTGCCAACGCCACCTCGGGCGTCGCGCGTTCGGTGCTCGTGGAAAAAGACAGCGCGTGGCTCGACATCTGGGATGACCACGTCGGCTATGGCCCCGGTCCGTCACTGCACTGGTTCGACGGTGGCAAGTCGTTCTTCTGGCTGAGCGAGCGCGACGGTTGGCGCCACGCGTATGTCGTGGGTCGCGATGGCAGCACACGGCTCGTCACCAAGGGCGCGTACGATGTGATGCGTGTGGTCAGCATCGACAGTAAGGGCGGCTGGCTCTATTACGAAGGCTCGCCGGAGAACGCCACGCAGCTCTCCCTCTGGCGTAGTAAGCTCGACGGCACCGGCACGCCGGAGCGCCTCACCCCCGCCGCCGCGCGCGGCGTACATAGCTACGATCTCGCGCCCGGTGGCGCATGGGCCGTGCATTCGGTGAGCGCGTGGGGCGTGCCGCCGAGCACCGACGTCGTGCGGCTTCCCTCGCACACCGTCGTGCGCACGCTGGTGACGAACGAGGCGCTCAAAGCCAAGCTTGCGACGCTCAAGACCGGACCGCAGGAGTTCCTTCAGGTGGATGTCGGCGGGGGCGTGAAGCTCGACGGCTGGATGATGAAGCCCGCCGATTTTGATCCCGCCAAAAAGTATCCCGTGCTGTTCTATGTGTACGGCGAACCCGCAGCGCAGACGGTGACGGA